>CAYUAX010000042.1:0-30693 GCA_964442845.1 uncultured Bifidobacteriaceae bacterium
CAGCCCCCAGCCCCCCAGTCCCCAGTCCCTACGTCAGCCCCTCGGCCACCATCAGCTCCGCATTCAAGATCGCCGCGCCGGCGGCGCCGCGGACCACGTTGTGCCCCATGGCCACGAACTTGACGTGGAAGACCGGGCACGGGCGCACGCGGCCGACGCACACGGCCATGCCGTCGCCGCGATCGGCGTCGAGCCGCGGCTGCGGGCGGTTGGGTTCGGTCATCACCTCGATGGCCGGGTTCGGGGCGCTGGGCAGGCCGAGGTCCTGCGGGCGACCGCGGAACGTGCGCATGGCCTCGATCACCTCGGCCACATCGGGGGCGGCGGCGAATTCGACCGACACGGTCATCGTGTGCCCGTCGATCACCGGCACGCGGTTGGTGTGGGCGCTGATGCGCACCTGGTGCGGCACCCGGCCGCCGTCGCTGCCGAGGATCTTCTGCGTCTCGCTCTGCATCTTCTCTTCCTCGCCGCCGATGAACGGCACGATGTTGCCGAGGATGTCGAGCGACGGCACGCCGGGATACCCGGCGCCGGACACCGCCTGCATCGTGCTGACGACGACCCGCGACAGGCCGAAACGGCGCAGCGGCGCCAGCGCCGAGGCCAGCACGACGGTCGAGCAATTGGGGTTGGTGACGATGGCGCCGGGCCAGCCCTTGGCGGCGCGCTGCTCGGCGATCACCGCGAGGTGGTCGGCGTTGACCTCGGGGATGAGCAGCGGCACCAGCGGGTCCATGCGGTGGTTGCGGGCATTGCTGACGACGACGTGGCCAGCCGCCGCGAAGGCGCTCTCGACCTCGCCGGCCACCGAGGCGTCGAGGCCCGAGAAGAGGATCGTGGGGGCATTGCCGGGGACGCAGGCATGCACGGTGCGGGTCGCCGCGTCCTTCGGCATCGGCGCCGCCAGGCGCCACGGCGCGGCGTCGGCGTAGGCCTTGCCCTCGGAGCGTTCACTGGCCGCCAGCCACACCGGCCTGAACCACGGGTGCCGCGACAGCCGTGACACGAAATGCTGCCCGACCACGCCCGTGGCGCCGAGGACCCCGACTTCGATCGACCGTTCCGCCATGACCCTGACCTCGCTCCCTTCCATCCGCTGGGTGAAATAACCGCCTGAAAACACGAAACCCGCCACGCGCGCGGGGCGCTGGCGGGTTGCTGGTGCCTGAACCTGGACGATGTGTCCCGGACTACGTGCGCACCACGCCCTCCGCCGCGAGCCGCTTTCGCGTCGCACGCTTTCGAGTGGCGGAGGTGGTGACGGTCGTCATCGGAACGCGAGCAGTATACGAGGCCGGCCGCCGCAGGGTCAAGAACCCCTCACGCCGCGGGCGGCGGCGGCGCGCTGGTGGGCGGCGTCGGCGCCGCCTCGGGCTGCAGCTTGCCGAAGTACTCCGGCATGTCCACGCCGCCGATGTCCTTCATGATCTTCATCGTCGGCGGCAGCGCGCCGGCGAGCGACTGCAGGAAGTTGGCCGTGGTGCCGTTGCCGCCGTCCCACACCACCACTTTGTCGAACTTGATGTTGGCGATGGCGTTGGCGGCGTTGGCCGACAAGGTGTCGAGATGCTCGAGCATCAGCAGCTGGAACGCCTGCTGGGCGCCGCCGCAGCTTTCGATCAGGGTCTTCAGACCCTCGCCCTTCCTGGCGAGGATCTCGTACTGGCCGCGAGCCTCGGCTTCGAGGCGGGCGTAGATCGCCGCCGCTTCGGCCAGCGCCGCGATCTTCACCCGCTCCGCGTCGGCCTCGGCGTCGACGACCACCTGGGCTTTCATCGCCTTGGCCACCGCTTCGAGCTCGGCGCGCTTCTCGGCCTCGAGCTTCTGCGCCTGGGCGGCGGCGGCGCGCGCCTCGGCGAGATACTGCGCCTCGCGCACCTGCGCGTCGGCCTCGCGTTGCCGCGTTTCGCTGAGGCGGAAGGCATCGGCCTCGCGGACCCGCAGATCGGCGTTGGCCTGGGCGATGTCGGCCTTGGCCTTGTTCTCGCCGGCCACGGCGGCGGCGTTGGCCTCGGCGACGCGGACGCGCTTGGCCTGGTCGGCCTCACGGACCAGCACCTCCTGTTCGAACGCGGCACGCTGCTGGCCGACCTGGGCGTCCTTGGTCAGCTCGGCGAGCCGCACCGCCTTGTCGCGGTCGGCTTCCTTGGTGCCGATCTCGCGCAGCTTCTCGGCACTGGCCACCTGGATCTGGCGCTCGCGTTCGGCGTCGGCGACGCCGATCGACCCCAGCTTCTCCTGCTCGGCGACGTCGATCTTGGCCTGCTGGATGGCCTGCGACGCCGCCTTGCGGCCGATCGCCTCGATGTAGCCCGACTCGTCGGTGATGTCCTTGATGTTGACGTTGATCAGCACCAGGCCGATCTTCTTCAGCTCGGGCTCGAGCGAGCTCTGCACCTTGTTGAGGAACAGGTCGCGGTCGCGGTTGATGTCCTCGATGCGCATCGAGGCGATCACCTGGCGCAGCTGGCCGAAGATGATGTCCTCGGCCTGCTTGATCACCATCCGCTGATCCTGGCCGAGCAGACGGATGGCGGCGTTGGTCATCGCCTCCTCGTCGGTGCCGATGGCGACGGTGAACACCGACGGCACGTTGACGCGGATGTTCTCGATCGACAGCGCGCCCTGCAGCGGGATCTCGATCTGCATCGGATCGAGCGACAGGTACTCGTAGGACTGGATGAGCGGCCACACGAAGGCGCCGCCGCCGTGCAGCGTCCGGGCGGCGCGGCCGGCGCGCACCTTGCCGTAGATGACCAGGATGCGGTTGGACGGGCAGCGCTTGTAGCGGCGCACCAGCAGCATCGCCATGCTGAACACGATCAGCACGACGGCCAGCGCCATCAGCACCGGGATCAGGGTGACGATCGGATCGAGCTGCGCGAACACGGGGAACGGCATCAGCGGTCTCCAGCCGGCGGGGCGAGCGGGCGGACGGCGACGGTATCGGGCGCGACCAGGCGCTGCACGGTGACGATGGCGCCGGTGGGAATCGCCGCGCCGTCGCTCACCGCCGCCAGCTCGGCGGTGCGGCCCTGCACCTTGACGTGGACCTTGCCGGCGCCCTCGCCCTGCGCCGGCACGCGCAGGTACACCGACGCGGTGGCGCCGACGGCGTTGGCCGGGTCGAGGTTGCCTTCGACGTCGAGGCGCCGCTGCTGGCTGAGCAGCCAGCCGACCGTCGCCATGGCCGCGCCGCCGGCGACCAGCGACAGCGCGGCGGCGGGCACCGGCCCGACCCCGAGCGAGGTGAGCCACCAGCCGGTGAGGCCGAAGAACGCCAGGAACGCCGCCAGCGTGCGGATCGACAGCAGACCGAAGCCGCCGCCGTGGTCGGCGGCGTGCAGGTCGTGGACGTCGGCGGCGTCGTGGTCGCCGATGCCGAGCACCGACAACAGCAGTTGGAGCGCCAGGGTGAAGAGGCCGAGCGCGGCGCACCCGATGTAGAACATCCGCAGGATCACCGGCTGGCCCCCTCCCGAAGGTGGCCCGATTCTACCCGCAGTGCACGGGCCACGACGACGTGGCCGGCCAGCGCCAGGGTGACGAGCACGGCCGGCAGCCAGACGTACGGGAAGAACAGCACCCAGGTGTTGAGGTGACGCGGCTCGGTGCCGAAGGCGGCGACCATCGGCGAGCTGGCGACGGCGACCACGGCGATGACGGCGAGGCACCAGAGGCCCCACAGATTCCAGATCCGGATCACCACGCGCGGCACGGCGACGCCGGCTCTGAGCGCCAGCGCGATCGCCAGCGCACCAGCGCCGGTGACGATGTCGAAGTTGTAACCGCCGTACGACATCTCGACCGGCATGATGCCGAGCGTGGCGGCGCGGTGCATCACCAGCTCCAGCGGCAGGCGAAACGCCTGCACGCCCACCAGCGTCACGAGCGGCACCGCACGCGCCAGACGTCCGCCGATGGGTCCGAGCCCGAGGGCGAAGGCCAGCGCGAACACCGACACGATCAGCAGCGCCATCGGCGGCGGCGTGAGATCGAAGCGGGCGAGCCGGCCGGACAGCGCGGCCGCGGCGGTGATGGCCAGCCAGGCGACGATCAGTCCAGCGGCGGGTCCGCGTGGTGCGATGCGCCAGCGGCGGACGACGGTGAGGGCCACCAGGGCCATCAGCACGGCGAGGCCGCCGATGCCCCAGGCGACCAGGGCGTCAGCGGACGGCGTAACGATGGCGGCGGGCGCGCCGGCGGTCGGCATCGCGCCGGACAGTCTACCCGAGCCGACCGGGTGCGGGCGTTACCGGCGGCCGAAGACGATGGTGTAGTCGGAGCGGCCGCTCATGAAGAAACGCGCCACCGGTCCGGCAATCGTGTCGGTGCCCTGCCCCTCGGCGAGGCCGATCACCTGCGGGTACCACAGGCCGCCCTGGAACAGCCGCTGCGGTGCGGTCCAGCCCGCCGGGTCGTCGATCCGCGGATTGAACGACACGTAGACGCCGCCCTGCTTCCAGTCGTTCGACACCGCCTGGTTGAGCAGCATCACGTAGCTGTCGATGGCCGTGTTCCAGTGGATCGACGGGCCCCAGAACACGTTGACGCCGCTGTTGCCGTTGTCCCAGCGATCCCCGGCCACCATGATCGGCGACGCCAGCGGAAAGCGCCACTCGGGCGGGGCCTCGGGCTCCGGCACCGGTGCCGGTTCGTCGCCGTCGTCGGTAGCCTCGAGCCGGGGCGCGGACTCGACCAGCGTCGGCGGCTGCCAGATGCCGTCGGTCCAGACGTCGGCACGGCCGGCCGGCACGTCGCGATCGGCCCAGGCCATGCGCGCCACCGAGACGCCGACACGGCCGGTCTCCTCGACGTACTGCGAGTAATAGAAGTAGACGAAGTTGCGGTCGGGGTCGAGCACCGCCGAGAAGTCGCCGACGCCGCCGACGAAGTAATGGTTGTTGGTCTGGCAGCGGGTCGTGTCGGCCGGCGTCTCGAGCACCGGCCCGAGGTCGATCCAGGTGCGGCCGAAGTCGTCGGAGCGCGCCGCGCCGATGCGCGGCCACACTTTGCCGGTGCCGGCGCAGACGATGCCTTCGCGCTCGTTGTGGTAGAAGCCGTACCAGGCGTCGGCATCGCGGATCACGCTCTCGAACCAGAAGCCGCCGTACGGCGCCGCCGAGCTGAAGGTGATCGGCCCCTGGCTGGTCAGCCGTTGCACGCTCCGCCCCTCGCTGAGCCGCGCGTGTCCCGCCACCGAGTTGAAGAGCGACAACCGCCACTCCCCGTCCACCAGTTCCCAGATCGCCGGGCTGTTCGAATCGGCCTCGTTGGGGAACGTGACGGACCCGCCGGGGACCAGGCTGGCGTACGGCGCGCCGGTGGACTGCGCCAGAAGGATGACGCGGGCGCCGAGCACCACGCCGACCACAATCGTGGCCACCAGTGCGGAAGTACGCCATCGGCGGAGGGCAATCGGCAGGCGAACTGGCATCGTCGCCACGCCGGAAGCAACCGTCATGCCTTTACGGTCTTTACAGGCCGCTGACAATGCGTGACAGTTGCGCATCCGCGCGCCGGAGGCCTGCATGTCTCGTCATCTACGACTCGCGTCCGCCGGTGTTTCCCTGCTGCTCGCTTTCGGGACGGTGTCCGGGACCGCGCAGGCGACACTGCGCGACCAGCTGATCGGCCACTGGCGACTGGTCGGCACCGAACAGGTACGCGAGGGGGAAGCGCCGATCGCGACGATGGGCGCGGCGCCGCTCGGCCTCATCACCTACACGAGCGATGGCCATGTCCTTGCGCAGCTCGGGCCGGCGAACCGGCCACGCGTGCGCGCCGCCGATGCGACCGCCGACCAGGTGAAGGAGCTGCTGCGGACGCAGACCAGCTACTTCGGGACCTTCAGCGTCGACGAGCGCACCCGTACCGTCACCCATCACCGCGACGGCAGCCAGGTGCCGGGCGAGCGCGATTTCGTCCGCCGCGTCGATCTGCACGGGACTCGTCTGGTGTTGACGACGCCGGAGACCGTGGTGGACGGCCGCTCGCGCTTTGCGCGCATCACCTGGGAGCGCGCCGGCGCGGCGGCGCCGGTCGACGGCTTCGACCCGGCCGCGCGCGGCGCGGTGGCCGGCACGTGGACGCTGGTCGATCACCGCACCACCGCCGCCGACGGTCAGGTCCGGCACGCGTTCGGGACGGCGCCCAAGGGCCTCTTCATCTTCGGCCCCGACGGCCACACGACCGTGCAGATCGTCAACCCCGATCGGCCGTCCACGCCGCTCGACCGCGCCTCCGAGGCGGAGGCGCGCCAGCTGCTCGGCACCTACCTGGCGTACTTCGGCACCTACGACGTCGATCTCGCGACGAAGAAGATCGTCGTGCACACCACGTCCGACCTCAACGCGATGAACAGCGGGAGCGACCAGATCCGCTTCTACGACATCGACGGCGACACGATGGTGCTGCAGCCGCCGCCGGCCGCCAACGGCAGCCGGTCGCGCATCACCTGGCGGCGGGTGCGGTAGCGTCGGCGGCCTACCGCACCGCTGCTTTGAGTCGCCGCACCTTCAGCGCCAGCGCCACCACCACCAGCAGGATGGCGCCGAGCGACACCGCCAGGCCGCGCTTGCGGAACGCCACTTCGTCGAGGGCCGCCTGGCCGGCGGCATCGACGCGGCTGGTGATCGCCAGGCCCTCCTGCAGCACCGTGGCCACCGGCGCCGGGTCGAAGGCATGCATCTCGGTACGGGCCAGGGTCAGGTGATTGACGGCCTCGCGCAGCGCCAGCGCCTGATCGCCCATGTCCATGCCGGCGTTCTCGGCCGAGGCGACCAACGTCGTGGAGCGGTCGAGCGCGGTCTTCAGGGTCTCGATGCCGGTGCGCATCGCCGTCGCCGCCTTGTGGCCGTTGTCGCCCTCGCTGTGGCAGGTGGCGCACAACGCGGCGGCATCGGTCCCGAGCATCGCGTCGGTGGGTTCCGTGATCTCGTGGTTGCCGTGACACTCGACGCAGCCGCGGTCGAAGATCTGGCTGTGGGTGCTCAACGCGAACTTGGTGGCGAACACGGCGTGGCAGGTGCCGCACACATTGGCGACGGCGCCGACACCCGGCGGCGCGGCGCCGTGGTTGCCATGGCAGTCGTTGCAGGTCGGCGCCGACAGATCGTTACGGCCGGCCAACGCCGCGTGATGCACGCTGCGCTGGTATTTCGCCTGCTGGTCGGTCGGCAACGGCGTGCCGTCGGCACGTGTGTAGCGCGTCATGCGCGCCGCGTCGGCGTGGCACGTGCTGCAGGTGGCGGCGACGTTGGTCGGGTAGACGGGCGACTGCGCGTCGCCGGCAAGGCGGACGCCGTGCGCGCCGTGGCAGCTCACGCAGGTGGCCACGTTGGTGTCGCCGGTGGCGAGGCGCTGGCCGTGCACGCTGGTGGCGTACTCGACGGCCTGATCGACCCGCTGTTTCGGCGCGTACTTCCGCATCAGGGCGGCGTCGCTGTGGCAGCGGGCACACACCGCGATGACCGCCTGGCCGGCCGGCTTGCCACGGAACCCGGTCGGCGCGGCCTTGGCCCTCGCCTTGTCGGGCTGCGTGGCGTCACCGCCATGGCAATCGACGCACGAGAATCCGCGCTCGCGATGGACATCGGTGCCGGCGAAGGCGCGGGCCGGCGCCGCGAGATGCGCCTGGGCCTCGTCGCGATGACACGTCTCGCACGACGACACCGCGGCCGGTTGCGCGTCGGCCGGGGCCGCCCACGCCCACCCAGTGGCGGCCAACACCGCCGCGGCCACCCAGAGGCGTCGTCGGGGTGCCGGGCGTCGCGAGAGTCCGGCGGCAGGTCTATGCGGCGACATAACCGTAGATGGTGAAGACCACGAGGTAGACGACCGCCAGAATCGCGGCGGCGGTGATCAGCCGACTCGGACGTCCGGCGGCGGCGCCGCGGTCGAGAAACGGCACCACGACGATCAGCGCGGCAGCCAGGCCGAAGCCCAGCACGCCGAGCATCTCGCCCTCGATCCCGAGCACGTGCGCGGGAATCATCTTGAGGGTCTGGAACATGGCCAGGAAGTACCACTCGGGCCGGATCCCGGCCGGCACGGCCGCGAACGCGTCGGCCTTGGTGCCCAGCTCCCACGGCAGGAAGAGCGCCAGCGCCGCCAGCACCGCCAGCGCCACGTACCACCACATCACGTCGTGCAGCACGTAATTGGGGAAGAACGGCTCCTGCGGGATGGGCTCGCCGGCCTTCTCGCGGGCCTCGACGGCCGGCGGCACGCTCATGCCCTGACGCTGGATGAGCAGCAGGTGCAGCCCGAGCAGCACGGTGGTGATCGCCGGCAGGATCGCGACGTGGAGCCCGTAGAAGCGGGTCAGCGTGGCGCCGGTGACGTCGTCGCCACCGCGCAGGAAGCGGACCAGGAAGTCGCCGACGATCGGCACCGCGCCGGCGATCCCGGTGCCGACCTTGGTGGCGAAGAACGCCAGCTCGTTCCACGGCAGCAGGTAGCCGCTGAAGCCGAAACCCATCATGACGAAGAGCAGCAGCACCCCACTGATCCAGGTCAACTCGCGCGGCTTGCGGTAGGCGCGCAGGAAGAACGTGCTGAACAGGTGGACGAACGCCATCAGGATGAGCAAATTCGCCGACCAGCTGTGGACGTTGCGGATCAGCCAGCCGAACGGCACCTGGCTGACGATGAACTTGACGCTCTCGTAGGCCTCACTGGCGCTGGGCCGGTAGTAGAGCAGCAGCAGGATGCCGGTGGCCACCTGGACGATCACCAGGAACAGCGTGATCCCGCCCATGAAGTACCAGACGCTGTGCCGGTGCACCGGCACGCTCTTGGCGGCGACGAAGGCGCGCAACGCGCCGAGGTCGAGCCGTTCGTCGAGCCACGCGTAGACGCGCTCGGTCATGGCGGCTCCAGGGCGGTCAGGTCCGCGAGATCACCACGTCTTCCTGGCCGGGCTCGCCGCGCAGGTTGACGGCGAACACCTCGAGCGGCCGCGGCGGCGGCCCCGAGACGACGTGCCCGGACAGGTCGTACAACCCGTTGTGGCAGGCGCACCAGATCTGCGAGGTGTCGGCCCGGTACTGCACCGTGCAATCGAGATGGGTGCAGACCGCGGTGAACGCCTTGAACTGCCCGTCGCCGGTCCGCACGAGGAGCGCCGGCTTGCTGCCGAACTTGACGATCGCCCCGCTGTTGGGCGCGAACTGGACGGCCTTGCCGGCGACGACGCTGTCGGTCACGGGTTCGGCGGTGGCCGGCGGCACCACGTAGCGCCAGATGGGATAGAGAACCGACAGCGCCGTCGACACGAACCCGAGACCGAGGACGGTGTCGAGGAAGGAACGTCGCGGCGGAGCGGCCACGTCAGGACTCCTGCGGGAACCTGCCAGTCACCACGCGTAGGTCAGCCGGACGAACCCGGCATGGGCCGTGTACGGTCGATAGAGGTAGCCCAGCAGCAGCGCATTGGTCGCCGCGACCGGCACGCCTTCCTGCACCGGCGGGAAGGCGATGCCCGTCAGGGTCGTCGGGCCGAGGGCGAAGTCCTGCACGTTGTAGTCGTCGAACCAGTAACCGACGCCGAGGCGGAGGTTCCGCGACACCTCGTAGCTCACGTCGACCTCCGAGCGCAGCAGCTCGTTCTTCACCGGCGGCAGCTGCTCGGGCACGGCCAGCGGCGAGCCGGCGACCAGGCCGTAGAGATAGGTGTCGTTGGACCGGTTCCAGTCGACCGAAAGGCGGACGGTGGTGCGCTCGATGGCTTCGGCGACATCGAGCGCCGCCTCGAGGAAGTTCACCTTCCCGGTGAAGTCGGTCGTCCAGTCGCGCAGCGGATTGGCCTGATCGGCGGCCGAGTTGGCGTTGCGCGATCGCTGGAGCGACCGGTAGCGCTCCCACCCGTAGCTGGCGGTCAGGCTGTAGCGGTCGTCGGGCACGACGTTGAAGCCGGCCGAGTACTGGTCGGAGTCGAACGACTGCAGCCCATGGGCGCTGTTGGGATACTCGTCGCGGCCGATGCCCGCCGACGCGGTCAGACCGAAGATGCCGCCCGGCGTGACGTTGGCGATGAGCGTCAGGCGCTGACGGTCGCGGTCGGCGATGTCGTAGTGGCGCAAGCCGGCCAGTTCGCCCACTTCCGCCAGCGCCGCGGCCTCGAAGCCCTCGCCTTCGCGCTGCCGGTTCTCGTAGACGCCGCGCAGCGTCACGTACTGGTTCCCGGTCGTGTCGACCGACAGGCGGAAGACGTTCTCGGCGGTGCTCTCCCAGATGCGGCTCGTGTAATCGGTGCCGAGATGGCTGAAGCCCACCTTGATCGACGTGGACGGGACGACCTGGAACGCACCATCGGCGTCGAAGGTCGAGCGCTTGACGCTGTGGTACTGCGACGCACCGGCGGCCGCCTGGAAGCTCGAGTCGTAGGCCACCGTGCCGCCCGGTCGATCGAAGATCGGCGTCTGCACGTCGACGTCGCTGTAGCGGTACTTGGCGTTGAAGGACACCCGGCGAAGCGGCCGCGCGGCGTAGGTCAGCTGCGCGATCGTCATCTGGTGGGTGGCGTCGGCGGTCGGCCGCGCCAGCGCGATCGGGGCGATCGCCGTGTTGATGGTGAACGGCAGCAGATCGGCGTTGCTGCGGCCCTGGCCCAGCGCCAGGTAGCCGGTCAACCGGCCGCGGGCCGGCAGGCTGATCGACCCGGTGCCATGCAGGTAGTTGAGCGTGTTGCCCGGCCAGAGGGCCATCCGCCCCTGCGCCGGGGTGGCGGCGATGTCGGGCCCGAAACGCAGCGGGTTGTCCCAGGTCACGCTCTCGACCGAGTTGTGGAACGTGGATCCATCCCAACCGACGCGCAGCAGGCCCTTGGTGCTGGCCCACTCCAGGGCGGTCTGCACGTCGGTGGTGCGCGTATCGACCGGCACCGGCAGCTCGACGGCGTTGTTGAAGCCGAACGTGCCGCCGAACGGGATCGCCCCCTCGCGGGTGGTGTTCCGTACCTTGAGCAGCACGTCGGTCGAGCGATCGACGTTGAAGACGATGTCGGCCTGGCCGATCTTGCGCAGTGTCCGCAGGTCGAAGCGCACGGCCTGGTCCTCGAAGTTGCGCAGCGTCTTCGTCCCCGCCTGGATCTCCTGCTGCAGCCCGTCCTCGAGCCGGAAGACGCCGGCCGACGACTCCGTGTACAGCATGCGCGTGTCGCGGCTGATGAACATCGGGATCTGATCCCACAGGAACGACACCGACAACCGGCCGACCCGCTGGAAGTCGAGCTGATACCGCTGATCGCGGTAGCCGGCGTTCCAGGCCTGGGCCTCGAGGTTCCACTCCTCGGTGCGCCGGCCGATGAGGCCGTTGGTGCCATAGATGCCGGGCCGCAGATCGCGATAACGCTGGAACCGCGCCTGGTCGCCGTCGGTCTCGTTGAGCCGGGCGCCGAAATCGAGCGTGCCGTAGAGCTTGCCGCTCATCTCGCTGCGGCCGATCGCCACCAGGTCGGTCGGCGCCGGCAGGGTCGGTGGCTCCTGCGCCGCCACCACTGCCGCGGCGAGCAGGACGATGACGGTGGTCGTGAGCGTGTGACGCATGGCCATCTCCCTTACTGGCGCAGGAAGGTCGAGCCCGCGGGGTGGTTCGACCCGTGGATGGCGGCGTGGCAAGTCACGCAGCTGCGGCTGAACAGCCGGTTGCTGGTCTGCAGGACCCGGCCGTCGTAGATCGTCGAGGGATGCCGCGTGTGGTTGTGGCAGCGCTGGCAGAGGAACGGCAGCTTGGCCACCAGCATGCGGTCGTTGTTCGAGCCGTGGGGATCGTGGCAGGTCGCGCAGCTCTCGCCGTTGATGCCGGCGTGCTCGAACAGGAACGGCCCGCGCTTCTCGGCGTGGCAGCTGGCGCACGCCTCGTTCACGGTGTTGCCGACCTTGAGGAGGCGCACGTTGGTGGAGCCGTGCGGGTTGTGGCACGACGCGCACTCCATCTTGCCCTCGCGCACCGGCATGTGTCCCGACCGATCGAGCTTCGCCACCTTGTCGCGGTGGCAGGTCATGCACTGTTGCTGCTGGTTGACCGCTTTGAGTTGGAACTCGGCCGAACGCGGCGTGTGGACGCTGTGGCAGCTCACGCACGAGACGTTGCGCGATTCGTGCTGGCTGCCTTTCCACAGGGCGTGGGTGCCGCGGTTGTGGCAGGTGACACAGGTGTCGGTCACCTCGCTGGCGGCGATGCGGTCGAACCGGCGCGGCTTGACCTTCTCGGGGTCGCTGGCGTGCGCCTCGCCTGGACCGTGGCAGCTTTCACAGCCCTGCGCCGCCGCCGGCGAGCGCGGGTCCCGCGCCTGGCCGTGCTTGGTGGCCTTGATCGACGCCTCGTAGCCGTCATGACAGGTGGCGCAGGCCTCGGCGCCGATGTACCCGGGTTGAGGCGTCGGCGGCGCGGTCTGCGGCTCGACGGCGGCGACCGGGTCCCCAGTGGCGGCCGGCGGGGCGATCGCGGCGGTCTGCACCGCGGTGCCGGCCAGGGTCCAGACCAGCAGCAGTCCGGCCGCGACGTTCAGCAAGGTGATGACGCGTGGTTGCACCGCCGTCCTCCGGCCGCCCCCGATTGCAACAACACTGCCGTTGCCGGGCGACCGCCGGCGAGCCCTGTGAGTCGGGCGCCGCGGAATATTCCCGAACACGCGGGGGGAAGAGTCCCCAGGATCGCCCGCCAGACCGGCCGGGGGGCTGGGCCGGCGAGCGCGCTTCGCTGGCCCGGCCCTTGCTCGGTCGGCACTCGAACGTGAGACGAGGCAAACGCCCCTGGAGGCGCCGCCGATGAATGCGACCCGCTACGGCCTGCGCGTGGACCTGCCGGTACCGTTCGGCGTCGCCCTCGAGCGCACGATTGCCGCGCTGAAGCGACAGGGATTCGGCGTGCTCACGACCATCGACGTCCAGCAGACGCTGAGGCAGAAGCTGGATCGCGACTTCCGTCCCTACGTGATTCTCGGCGCGTGCAACCCGGTGCTCGCCGACCGGGCGCTCCACGCCGAACTGGAGATCGGCCTGCTGCTGCCCTGCAACGTCGTCGTCTACGAGCGCGGGCCGGGCGAATCGACCGTGGCCGCCATGGCCCCCCTGCCGGCGATGGGACTGGTCGGCAACGCCGAGGTCGAGTCGGTCGCGAAGGAGGCGGATGCGCGGGTTCGCGCCGCCTTACAGGAGGTCGAGCGCGGTGGAGCCGAGCCGGTCGGCAGGTCGGTGACCGGGCCCGCCGACTAGTCGAGGGGTTCGGCCGGACCGATCGTCAGGGTGAGCGTCGCGACGCCCTCCACGTCGCCGTGGAGGACGTCGCCGGCGACGACCGGGCCGACGCCTTCCGGCGTCCCCGTGAAGATGAGATCCCCCGGTTGCAGGTGGTAGAACGTCGAGAGATGCGCGATCACCTCGGGCACCTTGTGGATCAACTGTGACAGGTCGGCGCGCTGCTTGACGGCGCCGTTGACCCGCAGCTCGATGCGCCCGGCGGAGGGGTGGCCGATGTCGCTCGCCGGGACGATCTCGGAGAGCACGGCCGACTGCTCCACGTCCTTGCCCAGATCCCACGGGCGGCGCTGTTCGCGCGCGACCAGCTGCAGATCGCGGCGGGTCATGTCGAGGCCGCAGGCATAGCCGAACACGCAGTCGAGCGCCCGCGCGGCGGGGACATGGAAGGCGGGCGCGCCGATCGCCACGACCAGCTCCAGTTCGTAGTGGTAGTTGGCCGTGCCGGGGGGATACGGCACCGTCGTCCCCGACGGCACGTAGTGCTCCGCCGCCTTGGTGAAGTAGAACGGCGCCTTGCGATCGACCGCCACGCCCATTTCCCGGGCGTGCGCTTCGTAGTTGCGGCCGACGCAGAAGATGCGGCGGATCGGCACGCGCCCGGATCGGCCGCGCACGGGCACCGCCGCCACCGGCGGCGCGGGAAACAGCAGGTCGGTCACTGTGGCGTCTCCACGATCGAACGGACGGTCACTGCCCGGTGTGACGAAGGGCGAACTGGGCGAGGTTGCGGCGGATCTGTGCCTGGTGTTTGGCGACGTGCCCGACGAGCAGATCGTCCACCACGAATGACGCCGGCTTGGTGCCCCACCGCGGGTTGCGGCTGGCGGCCTGCACGGCCAGGTCGTCGTCGGTCAAGGTACGCAGCACCTGGGCGGCCCGCTCCGCGGCGCCGCGGATATCGGCGATCACGTCGTCGAGGCGCCGGGCCGCCGTGGCCGTCACCGCGGCGAGACGCGCGGTGTCGGTGTGGTCGCGCCCCCATGGCTCGCCGCCGCGGCTGACGATGCGCAGTGTCTCGCCGATCCAGAACGGCACGAACTCGCGGATGTGGCACAGGTTGTCCATCACCGTCCACACGCCGTCCGCGGGCACCCAGTGGACCAGCTCGGCGGGGAGCGGCGCCACTTCCGCCAGAATCTCGTCGGTGACACGGATCAGGCGCTCGGCCGCGGCGGCCCCGTGCGTGGGCGCGTCAGCCACGGGAACGCTCCTCGCGAAACAGGTGCAGGGCCTCCTGCACGGGACGGTCGGAGAAGGAGAACAGCACGGACTCGTCGCCGGCCTCGTGCACGACCGGCTTCCAGCTCGGCACGACGAAGATGTCGCGTGGCCCCCAGTCGACGACGAACTCGGCGCCGATCCGGGTCCGGCCGCGCCCTTCCACCGCCACGAAGACCGTCGCGTCGGTGGCGCGATAGCGGGCCGTGGCGAACCCCTTGGGCAGCAGCTGGATGCACGCCGCGATGGTGGTCATCGGATAGCCGCCGGTGAGCGGGTTGGTGTAGCGCATCTTGAGGCCGTGGCACGGGTCCCAGGCCTCGTCGCGGGCCAGCTGGGCCAGCACTTCGCGGGTGCGGGCGTAGGGATAGTTGAACACCGGCGACGTGGCCGCCGCCGGCCGCCCATCGATCGGCAGCAGGTTCGAGCCGTAGCGCGCCAGCGAGTCGCCCGGCGGGCGGGCGACCGGCTGTTCGTCCTCGTCGTGATGCTCCGAGAACGACGCGTCGAGGAACTGGACCAGCGGGATGTCGAGGCCGTCGAGCCAGAACATCGGCCGAGCGCTCTCGTTGCCGTGGTCGTGCCAGGCCATCGGCGGCGTGATCACGAAGTCGCCGACGTGCATCGTCGTCCGCTCGCCGTTGACCGTGGTGTGGGCGCCGTCGCCTTCCAGCACGAAGCGCAGCGCGCTCTGGGTGTGCCGGTGCGCGGGCGCGACCTCGCCGGGCAGCACCATCTGGACGCCGGCGTAGAGATCCGTGGTGATCCGCGACTGGCCGCGCAGGCCCGGGTTCTCGAGGACGAGCACGCGGCGCTCGGCCTCCTTGGCGGTGATCAGCCCGCCGGCCTCGACCATCGCGGCGCGGATGTCGGCGAAGGCCCACGACGCCGGCTGGCAGCCGCTGACCGGTTCGGGCGTGACCAGCCGGGCCAGCGAGGTCCACAACGGCGTGAGGTGCTGGCGGCCGATCCGCTCGTAGAACGCCAGGCGCTCGGGCGTGTCCGCGGCGGACGGGTTGGACGGCGTCGGCATGTCCCCTCCGAAGAAGATTGACAGTATACGGAATATCTCTATACTGTCAACCGTGCCGACGGCCGCCGCCAGACGTCACCGCGTGCGTGAGTCGTTCTCCCGGCTGCCTGGTCATCTGATCCGCCGGCTGCACCAGACGGCCACCGCCTATTTCGCCGACGAGTGCGGCGGCGACCTCACGGCCGTGCAGTACGCCGCGCTGGCGACGATCGACGCCCATCCCGGCGTCGACGCGACCCGCCTGTCGGAGATCATCCACTTCGACCGCTCGACGATCGGCGACGTGCTCGACCGCATCGAGAGCAAGGGCTGGGTCCGGCGGACGCCGGCGCCGGGCGATCGGCGCGTCAAGAGCCTGGAACTGTCGGCCGCCGGCCGCACCGTGCTGCAGCAGGCGGAGCCGGGCATCCGCCGCGTCCAGGAACGGCTGCTGGCGCCGCTCACCGCCAGCGAGCGCACGACGCTGGTGCGGCTGCTCGCCCGCATGGCCGACGGCGACGACGACGATGCCGGCGACGACTGACGCCACGGCCGTGACCGTCGACGTCCAGGCATTCATCGACGCCCAGCCGGTGTCGCGCCTGCAGTACCGGCTGCTCGCCCTCTGTTTCGTCGTCATCGCCATCGACGGCTTCGACACCGCGATCATCGGCTTCATCGCCCCGGCGCTGCGCGCCGAGTGGCAGCTCGCGGTCGCCGACCTCGGGCCGCTGTTCGCCGCCGGGCTGTTCGGCCTGATGCTCGGCGCCTTCGCCGTCGGCCCGCTGGCCGATCGCTACGGCCGCCGGGCGCTGCTGGTGGCGTCGATGGTCGTGTTCGGCGCGGCCAGCCTCGCCTCCGCGTTCAGCGGGCCCGACTCGCTGCTGGTCTGGCGGTTCGTCACCGGAGTCGGCCTGGGCGGCGCCATGCCGATGACCATCACGCTGGCGTCGGAGTACTGCCCGGCGCCGCGGCGGTCGTCGCTGGTCACGCTGATGTTCTGCGGCTTCACACTCGGCTCGGCCCTCGGCGGACTCATCGCCGCCCAGGTCGTGCCGTCGTTCGGCTGGCGCGTGCTGCTCGCCGGCGGCGGCATCGCCCCGCTGCTGCTGGCGCCGGTCCTGGCGGGCCTGCTGCCCGAGTCCGTGCGGTTCCTGGCGCGGGCGCACGACGGCCAGCGGCGCATCGCCGCCGTGCTGGGCCGGATGGCCCCGGCCGTCGATTTGCGCGGCGCCCGCTTCGTCGACGCGACGCCGGCCAGCACCTCGCCGGTGGCGCAGCTCTTCGCCCCCGGCCTGCGCGGCGGCACGGTCCTGCTGTGGACGGCGTTCTTCATGAGCCTGCTGGTCGTCTACCTGATGACCAACTGGATGCCGACGCTGCTGCAGCAGGCTTCCGCCTTCACGCTCGCCGACGCCGCGTCGATCAGCGCTATGTACCAGGTGGGCGGCACCGCTGGCGCCATCGTCGTCGGGCGGCTGATGGACCGCTTCGCGCCGCACGTCGTGCTGGCCGCCAGCTACCTGGCCGGCGCCGCGTGGATCGTCGTCATCAGCCGGGCCACCGGCGACCGCACGCTCCTCACGCTCGCCGTCTTCGCCGCCGGCGCCTGCATCTCGGGCGGCCAGGTCGGCGGCAACGCCTTCTCGGCGGCGTTCTATCCGACCAGTTCTCGGGCGACGGGCGTGGCCTGGGCCAACGGCATCGGTCGCAGCGGCTCGATCGTCGGATCGCTGCTGGGCGGCGTGCTGCTGGGGTTCGGCTGGACCGCGACGACGGTCTACGCGCTGGTCGCCGTGCCGGCCGTCGTCGCGGCGCTGGCGCTCGGCGCCTTCGGCCTGAGACGTCGCGCCGTCAGCTAGAACTCGAACAGCAGCGACAGCTGGGCCGCGCGCGCGGCCTGGCGATTCTGGCCGCGGAACGTGCCGTCGGGCGCGTAGGCGAAACTCGCACTGCCGAGCACGTTGCTGCCGGTGTTGACCCCGTCGCCGCCCAGGAACTCCTGCAACGCGTCGCGGTTGGTGATGTTCAGGACGCTGAGGGCGAGGTCGAACGTCCGGCCGCCGAGGGCGAACCGCCGGCCGACGCGTGCGTTCCACTGCGCCAGGCTGGGCGCCTGCCGCTGCCCCTCGCCGCGCGTGGCGTAGGCGAACCGCACGGTCGTCGCCAACGGATTCGACACCGTCCGCCCATTGGACAGCACCAGCGTCGGCGGACCGAACTGCGGATCGGGGGCGGTGAGAAGGGTGACGATCGGGCCGGTGTAGGGTCCCGAGAAGACGTTCAGGTTGCTGGAGAGCGTGAGCCCCCAGGGTGCGTTGTACGAGCCGGCGAGACGCAGCGCGTGCTTGATCCACATCGGGTTGCGCGCCTGCGACGTGCCCGACAGGCTGTTGCTCTCGCCGCCGCGGATCGAGCCGATGCCGCGATCGTTGGCGAAGGCCGTGGGTTGGATGAACGACGCCGGGTCGTTCGGCTGCCACGTCCCGTCGAGGTGCTGGAAGCCGCGCGTGTAGCCGACGATGAACTGCGAGCGGTGCGTCCGCTGTGATCCGACGATCTCGACCCCGGTGTAGATCGGCGTGTTCCAGACGTTGTTGGTCTGCAGCAGGATGGCGTTCTGCGTTTCGTCGCGATAGCCGCGAAACACGCCGTCGGTGTAGATGCCGTTGATATCGACCTGGGCGGGCATGTCCTTGTAGGCGCGGCGGATGAAGGTCGCGTCCACGCTGATCTGGCCAGGCAGCTGGCGGCGGTAGCCGAGCAGGATCTCGTCGGTGAAGGGCTGATGCCGGTCCGGGTCGACGCGGCGGTTGGCCGCCACCTGGGTCTGGGCGGGCGTGACCAGCACGGTGGCGAAGCTGCCGTCGCCGCGGGTGTCGTAGATGTCGGTCGTCGTCACCGTGACGCCGCCGCCGGCGAAGGTCCCGCCCAGGGTCGGCAGGTACAGCCACTCCGGCTTGGCGGCGAGGCGGCTGAAGCTCGCGTGGACGATGTTCCGGCTGTCGGCCGTCACGGCGTAGACGGCGCCCACCCGCGGGCCGACCTCCAGGCTCGACTGCGTGCGCACGCCGAACAGATCGTCGTCGTCCACCACGCGGTCGAGGCGCAGACCGCCGACGAGGGTCAATCGCGGCACGGGCTTCCAGGCGTCCTGGACGTAGACGGCGTAGTTCTGGGAGTTCCGCTTCTCGACGGTGAATACCAACCGGGTGGGATCGACGAACTGGCGATGGAAGGGGATGTAGCCCGAGAACGGATCTCCTTGGACGCGCAGCCGCACGTCCTCGAGGATGAAGCCGCCGTTCAGGTAGTTCGCTTCGGTGCTCAACCGCATCACCGGCTGGATGAAGACACCCGCCTGGAACTCATGCGCGCCCAGCCAGCCCGTGCGGTACCAGTTCACGTCGGCCTGGGCGGTGACCTTGCTCGACGGCGTGACGTTGAAGCTCTGGTTGTTGCCGACGGTGGCGACCAGACCGTTGCCGACCAGGCGCCCCGCCGATGTCGCGACGGCGTCGTAGATGCGCACGCGCGGGCCGCCGTAGTCGAGGCCTTTGAACGCCGCGAGCGACGTGCGAGCGCCGAACGTGTTGAACGAGGCGCCGACGGTCGTCGTCAGCGTGTTGGTCCACGCCGAATACAGCCGCGCGGCGACGCCGTTGCCCGTCGTGCCGCTGTTGCTGAAGCGGCGGCTGTCGGTGGACGCCGCGGGCTCCTCGAAACCGTGCGGCTTCAGGAAGTAGCCGTGCAGCTGATGGCGCGCGCGCACCTGCGCGTTGACCTTGAGGAATCCCGTGTGGTGCCGGCTGCGGTTGTCGAACGGCTCCCACCCGGGAATCGATCCGCGCAGGTTGTTCAACTGGATCGGGGTGCGGGAGATCTGGCTGTTGCGGTGCAGGTAGAAGTACGAGGCGAAGAACCAGGCGCGATCGGCGCGAATGGGTCCCCCCAACGACGCCTCGACCTGCGAGCTCTCGGCGATGGCGGGCACACCCTGCGGATCGTTGTCGGCGTTCCAGCCGCGGTTCTGATAGTGGACGCCCGCCGACCCCGACAGCCGGTTGGTGCCCACCCTCGTCGTCACGTTGAACACCACGCCCAGCCCCGCCGGCGCCGACGCGTCGGCGCCGCCGGTCCGCACCTGGGAGTCGGCGATGGCGTTGGTGGGCAGCCTGACGATCTCCATGCGCCCTTGACGGGACGATGCCATGTCCGCGCCGTCGATCAGCACCACGTGCTGCTCGACATCGGTGCCACGCAGCATGTAGGTCTGAGTACCGTTGTTGGCGATGAGGTTGCGAGCCGTCACCCCGGGCGTCACCTCGAGGGCATCGGTCAGGTCGCGTCGGGTCGACAACGGCAGCAGGCGCTGGAAGTCGCCGGCGACGTTGACGGCCTGAATCGGCTCCTGCGATTCGAGCAACGGCGGCGCGCCGCTGACGACGACGGTCTCCTCGACGCTGCCGACCTCGAGGACGATGTCGAGGGTGAGGTTGAGGCCGGCCCGGACCTCCACGCCCGGCTGCGAGTACTTCGTGAATCCCGGCAGCTCGGCGACGACGTCGAAGACGGCGGGCGGCAGGTTCAAGAGGCGATAGGTGCCGTCGGCGTCGGTGACACCGACGTGGGTGCCCGGAATCGTCGGGCTCACCGCGGTGACCGTCACCCCGGGCAGCACCCCGCCGCCGGCGTCGCGGATCACCCCCCGCAGGGTGCCTTGGCCAATGACCTGCGCGTCCACCGGCCCGGCGACGAACAGCCACAGGACCGCCAGCATCGGCACTCGACTCAACAGCGCTCCACCGACCATGCGCGTCGCCTCGCCCGCTCGCTGTGTCGCTGTCGTCAGGACAGCTGCGAGCTTTCTGGGATAGGCGCAGAACGCGGTCGGAAACTATCAGCGAAGGGCCGGCGAAGGTCGCATATGATGAGCCGGCCGGCTACCTGCCCGAGCGCATGAGCACGAGTGACACGGCTCCGGACGACGTCAGCGCGCTGCTCCGCGCCTGGACCGATGGCGATCAGCAGGCCCTCGCCCGACTCACCCCGATCGTGTACGGCGAACTCCACCGCCTGGCGGGCTACTACCTGCGGGGCGAGCGGCCCGACCACAGTCTGCAGGCCACCGCGCTGGTCAACGAAGCCTATCTGCGGCTGGTGGATTACAAGCGCATGCACTGGCGCGATCGGGCCCACTTCATGGCGGCGGCGGCCCAGGCCATGCGGCGCATCCTGGTCGACCACGCGCGGCGGCGCAATGCGAAGCGCGGCGCCGACGCCCGCCATGTCTCGCTCGACGCCGAAGCGGTGCTCTGCCCCGCGCGCGCCGACGACTTCGCCTTCCTCGACGACGCGCTCAATGCCCTGGCGGCGCGGGCGCCGCGCAAGGCGCAGGTCGTGGAACTGCGCTTCTTCGGCGGTCTGAGCGTCGAGGAAACCGCCCAGGTGCTGCGCGTCGCGCCGATCACCGTCATGCGGGAATGGAAGAGCGCGAGAGCGTGGCTGTATCGCGAGCTGGCGGGCCCGAGCGGCGATGGATACTGAGCGTTGGACGCACGTCGATCGGCTGCTGCAGTCGGCCCTCGAGGTGCCGGCGGCTGAGCGCGACGCGTTCCTGCGCGGCGCCTGCGGCGGCGATGGCGCTCTTGAGCGGGAGGTCCGCTCGCTGCTCGCCGCGCATGACGGCGCCGGCAGCTTCCTGGACGGGGCGGCCGTCGACGTGGCCGCCCGTGCCCTCGCCGACGAGGGGGGCACCGCGGGCCGTCGGGCCGGCGGCGATTCGCTGATTGGCCAGACCGTCTCGCACTATCGCATCGTCGCGAAGCTCGGCGGCGGCGGGATGGGCGTGGTCTACAAGGCCGAGGACACGCGGCTGCACCGCCCGGTGGCGCTGAAGTTCGTGGCCGACGACCTGGCGTCGGACGGCGAGGCGCTGAGCCGCTTCCAGCGCGAAGCGCGGACCGCCTCGGCGCTCAACCACCCGCACATCTGCACCATCTACGACATCGGCGCGCAGGACGGCCGGTCGTTCATCGCCATGGAGTACCTGGAGGGCACGGCGCTCAACGATCGGCTCGCCGCCGGCCCCCTGCCCCTCGACACCGTGCTGCGGCTCGGCCTCCAGATCGCCGACGCCCTCGACGCCGCGCATGCCGCCCAGGTCATCCACCGCGACATCAAGCCCGCGAACATCTTCATCACGGCGCGCGGCCACGCCAAGCTGCTCGACTTCGGCCTCGCGAAGATGCGTGCGCCCGTCCACCCCCAGATGGATCTCACGACGGTGGCCGGCACCCGGCACGGCGTGGTCATGGGCACGGTCGCTTACATGGCACCGGAGCAGGCCCGCGGCGAGGCGGTGGACCACCGTGCCGACCTGTGGAGCGTGGGCCTGGTGCTGTACGAGATGGCCACCGGCGCGCGGCCGGCGCCCGGTGTCCAGCTGCGCATCGCCGACGCGC
This sequence comes from uncultured Bifidobacteriaceae bacterium, assembly GCA_964442845.1. Lineage (GTDB taxonomy): Bacteria > Acidobacteriota > Vicinamibacteria > Vicinamibacterales > UBA2999 > CAWAYR01. The sequence goes on from CAYUAX010000042.1 coordinate 21,963, forward strand.
CGGAGCTGGAGCGCATCGTCGCGAAGTGCCTGGAGATCGATCCCGGTCTCCGCTATCAGCACGCCGCCGACCTGCGCACCGATCTCGAACGCCTCAAGCGCCATTCGGACTCGGACCTGACCCGGCGCGAGCTGGCGCCGGCACGGGCCCGCGCCCGGTGGCCGGTCATCGCCACGGCTGCCAGCCTGGTCGTGGCCATCCTGGGGGGCGCCTATTCCTACACGTCGGCTCCCGCGGCCGCAACGCTGACCGACAAGGACACGCTCGTCCTCGCCGAGTTCGCCAACTCCACCGGCGACCCGGTGTTCGACGACACCCTGCGCCAAGGACTGGCCGCCCAGCTGCAACAGTCGCCGTTCCTGAGCCTCGTCTCCGAAGAGCGGATCCGGCGCACCTTGCCGCTGATGGACCAGCCGGCGGATGCCGCGCTGACCCCCGACATCGCCCGTGTCCTGTGCGTCCGGACCGGGAGTGCCGCGTATCTCCAGGGATCGATCGCCGCGCTCGGCAGCCAATACGTGCTCGGCCTGCGCGCCACCAACTGTGCGACCGGCGACGTCATCGCCGACGAGCAGGCACAGGCGGCCCGGAAGGAAGACGTGCTGAGCACGCTCAGCGAGATGGCGACCCGGTTCCGCACGCGGGTGGGCGAATCGCTCGCCACCATCGAGAAGTACTCGACGCCTCTGGCGGTGACGACGCCGTCGCTCGAAGCGCTGCAGGCCTACAGCGCCGGAACGAAAGCGGCCCTTGCCAGCTCGAACATCCGTGCCCTGTCGCTGTTCCAACGCGCGGTCGAGATCGATCCGGAATTTGCGCTCGCCCACGCGTACATCGGATTTCGCTATGGCGGCCTTGGCGAATCGGCGCTCGCGCGACAGAGCCTGCTCAAGGCCTACCAGCTGCGCCATCGGGCCAGCGATGCCGAACGTTTCTACATCGACACCTTGTACGACCGCGACTACACGGGCAACCTGGAACGGGAGCGACGCACGCTGGAAACGTGGGCCGACACCTACCCGCGCGATTCCTCGGCGCCCACGTTGCTCGCCGGTCTCGCCTTGTCGAGCACCGGCCAGTACGAGTTGGCGATCGCGGCCACCGACAAGGCCATCGCGCTGGATCCAGACCATACCCCGGCCTATGTCAACCGGGCCCACAATTTGGTGCGCCTGAATCGCCTCGACGAGGCGATGCTGACCGTACGTCGAGCGGCGGAGCGGAAGCTGGAATCAGCCAACATGCTCCTGATTCCGTACTTCGTCGCCTTCCTGAAGGGTGCCGCTGCCGACCAGGACCTGGTGCGCGCCGCGGCAGAGGCGAGACAGAGCCCCCGCGACCAGGACAACATGTCGCACCTGGACGCGTTGGTGATGGCCCGATCGGGACAGCTACAGGAGGCGAGACGCACGTCCACGGTGGCCGTGGAGATCGCACAGCGACTGGGTCAGGACGAACGGGCCGGCTTGTTCGAAGCCGGTAAAGCGGTGTGGGAAGCGTTCTACGGCAATGCGGCCTCCGCCAGGCAGAGCGCCGGCAAGGCGCTCGCGCTGGGCCGGGGCCGCGAGGTGGACTATGCCGCCGCGTTCGCGCTGGCCCTCGCCGGTGACCTGCCGCAGTCGCGACGCCTCGCCGAGGATCTCGCGCGCGAGTACCCGGAGAGCACGTTCGTCCAGTCGATGTATCTGCCGACGCTGCGGGCCCTGTCGTCGCTGCACGCGGGCGATCCGGCGGCGGCAATCCAGGCGCTGCAACCCGCTTCACGCTACGACCTGGCCTTGGGCGGTGTTGGCTACATCGCCCGCTTCGGCGGCCTCTATCCCATCTACGCTCGGGGCCTGGCGTATCTCGCCGCACGTCAACCAGCCGAGGCCGTCGGCGAGTTCCAGCGGATCCTCGACCACCCGGGCATCGTGCTGATGGACCCCATGGGCGCACTGGCGCGGCTGCAGCTGGCGCGCGCGCTGGCGCTCTCGGGCGACACGGCCGGGGCGAAGACCGTCTACGGCGAACTGCTGACGCTGTGGCAGGACGCCGACGCCGACCTCGCGGTCGTCAGGGACGCCCGCGGGGAATACTCACGACTGCCCTGAGGCCGCGCGTTCCCGACGCCGGATTGCTCATCGGCCGAGCGGCACCGCCTGACGAAGTCGCCGGAAGGGCGCCGTGGAGCGCAGCGCCGGCGGCGTCCACATCGTCAGGATCTCGTCGTGGGTCGGAGCCCCATAGACCGGCGCGCCGATGGCGACGTCCGCGGCGTGAATCGTCACCGCCGCGGGTGCCGCGCCGAACACCTGAAGCCCGACATCGAGGCGCAGCATCGGCCGCGCGGCGTCAGGCGCCGGCGATTGGAGACCTCGCGCGATCCGGTCGAGCCGGCTCACCGACGGCGCTGCCGGCGCCGCGGTGACAGTCGCGGTCGCGGCCGGGTCTTCGGCGGAGGCACCCAGGGCGGCGGTCGCCACCGGCCCGATCACGAACGCCAGCACCCCCATCCACCTCACGACGACGGTTCGTTCGATTCGCATCGCACCCCTCCTGCGCCGGCGACAGCCGGCAATCTGCCAACGACCCGCGGCACCGGCATCGCGCGCTGGCTACGACTCGGCGGCCACCACGTAATAGCCCGCAGCGGTGCGCCGCAGCACCCCTTCGCGCTCCAGCGCCTGCAGGAGTGCCGCGCACGAGCCCCGATCGAGACCGGAGAGTCGTGCCGCCTGTCCCTCGGTGAGGCGCAAGCCCGGCATCTCGCGAAACTGCACCAGGATGCGCAGGCGCAAGTCCGAAGTCGTATCCATGTCGTCCTCCCGCCCCGGCGGTCCGGCCGGCGCCGCGCCGGTCAGCGCTCGACCGAGCGTCGGCGGGCCGGTCGCGGTGGTCCACCGCTGCTTCGAGGTCCACCCTAGGCAAGGGCGGGCGTGAGGACAAACAGATAATTCGGCGCGCTTTCTGAGGAATTCTCGAACTCTTCACCGGCCGCTTCCGGCGAGCGTTCGAGGCGCCGGACCGGCGTCGCAGCGCTTCGACTCACCGTTAGCCTGTGCCTATGTATTCCGTCGACACTATCTATTTTTCGATCGGTTCCGACAGCGTTACCGTCGTCGCATCGCGCTGATCGACCGTCGCCATCGCGACGTCGGGATCGGCGGCGCGTCGGAGGCTGAGTGATGAATCGCGGACGACGAGAGTTTCTGAGCCACACCGCGGTGGGGGCCGCCGCCCTGTGGTGCGGGACGACGGCCACGGCCTGGGCGATGCCCAGGACCGAACGGGATGCGCTGACGCCGGCGCAGGTGATCGAGCTGATGAAGCGCGGGAACGAGCGCTTCAGGAACGGCATTCGTGTCAACCGCGACTTCCTGCGCGAGCAGCGCGAGCGGGCGAGCGGCCAGTATCCGGCGGCGGTGATCCTGAGCTGCATCGATTCGCGGGCGCCGGCCGAACTGGTCATGGACCTCGGCATCGGCGACGTGTTCAATACGCGCGTGGCCGGCAACGTCGCCAACGACGACGTCATCGGCGGGCTCGAGTTCGCGTGCGCCGTCGCCGGCGCCAAGGCGATCGTCGTGCTCGGCCACACCGCCTGCGGCGCCGTCGCCGGAGCGATCGACGGCGTGACGCTCGGCAAGCTGAGCGGCCTGCTCGCCCGTATCGAACCGGCCGTGACCGCTACGGCTCACGACGGCCCGCGGACCTCGAAGGACGCCTTCTTCCTCGACGCGGTGGCCCGCACCAACGTCGAGCTGACGATGCGGACGATCCGCGCCGAGAGCGAGCTGCTCGGCCAATTGGAGGCCGCGGGGTCACTGACCATCGCCGGCGCGATGTACGACCTGAAGACCGCCGCGGTGACGTTCCTGCCGCCATACTGACGCCACACCCGCAGATCCGGAACGCAGTTCGGCCTTCGACTTCTCAGCTTCTTGCCTGTGTCATGCCACACATCGACCACACCCGCACCGGCCTCGACGCCGACACGTTGGCGCGCGCCGTCACAGAGCATCTGTTCTACCAGGGCGGCCGCCGTCCGGACACGGCGTCGCTCAACGACGTCTACCTGGCGGTGGCCGCCGCCGTGCGCGACCGGTTGTTCGACCGCGCCGTCGCCACCATCGACGCGCAATCGGCCCATCACCGCCGCGCCGTCGCCTATCTGTCGGCCGAGTTCCTCATGGGGCCGCAGCTCGGCGCCAACCTGCTGAACCTCGGGATCGTCGGCGCAATGCGTGCGGCGCTGGCGTCACTCGGTCTGGACCTGTACGCGGTACTCGGCCGCGAGGAGGAGCCGGGGCTGGGCAATGGCGGGCTGGGTCGCCTCTCGGCGTGCTACATGGACTCGCTGGCCACCCTCGAAGTGCCGGCGATCGGCCATGGCATCCGCTACGAATTCGGCATCTTCGACCAGGAACTGCGCCGCGGGTGGCAGGTCGAAGTCGCCGACCGCTGGCTCCGGTGGGGTAACCCCTGGGAGATCGCCCGGCCGGATCTGTCCGTGCAAGTCGGGTTCGGCGGCACGACCCACGGCGGCGTCGACGCGGCCGGACGCTTCCGCGTCCACTGGGCGCCGGCCGAGGTGGTGCGCGGCGTGCCGCACGACATGCCGGTCCTCGGCTATGCGACCGCGCACTGCAACACACTGCGTCTGTGGCGCGCCGAAGCCGTCGAGGAGTTCGACCTCGGCGCCTTCAACAAGGGCGACTATGTCGGCGCGGTCGAACAGCGCATCCGCAGCGAGTCGATCAGCAAGGTGCTCTACCCCAACGATTCCAGCGTGCAGGGCCAGCTGCTGCGCCTGCGCCAACAGGCCTTCTTCGTCTCGTGTGCGCTGCAGGACATGCTGCGGACGCACCTGGCCGAGGGCCAGCCGGTGGGCGCGTTCGCCGGGCGCTGGGCGATCCAGCTCAACGACACCCATCCGGCGATTGCGGTGGCGGAGCTGATGCGCCTGCTCGTCGACGTTCACGATCTGGGATGGGATGCGGCCTGGGAGGTGACACGCCGGGCGGTGGCCTATACCAACCACACCCTGCTCCCGGAGGCCCTGGAGACCTGGCCGGTGGCGATGTTCGGCGCGCTGCTGCCCCGCCATCTCGAGATCGTCTACGAGATCAACCGCCGCCACCTCGACGAAGTGCGGGCGCGCTTTCCGGGCGACGACGGCAAGGTGGCGCGGCTGTCGCTGATCGACGAACGGGGCGAGCGGCGCGTGCGTATGGCCCACCTGGCCTGCGCCGGCGCTCACGCCGTCAACGGCGTCGCCGCGCTGCACAGCCGGCTGCTGACCGAGGACGTGCTGGCCGACTGGCACTCGCTGCACCCCGAGCGGTTCCACAACGTGACCAACGGCGTGACGCCGCGCCGGTTCCTGGCGTTGGCCAATCCGGGACTGGCGGCACTGCTGACGCGGCATCTAGGTGACGGATGGACCTGCCACCTCGACGATCTCGCGGGCATCGCGCCGCTGGCCGACGACCGCGCGTTTCGCGACGAGTGGCGGCGGATCAAGCGGCTCAACAAGGTGTGCCTGGCGGAACTCATCGCCGACCGTACCGGGGTGCGCGTCGATCCCGATGCGATGTTCGACGTCCAGGTCAAGCGCATCCACGAGTACAAGCGGCAGCATCTGAAGGTGCTGCACGTCCTGACCGAATATCTGCGCGTCAAGCGCGATCCCGGTTACGACACCGTGCCGCGGGTCTTCCTGTTCGGCGGCAAGGCGGCCCCCGGCTACTGGATGGCCAAGCTGATCGTGCGTCTGGTCACGGCGGCCGCCGACCTCGTCAACGCCGACCCGGACGTCGACGGACGGCTGCGCGTGGTGTTCTTCCCGGACTTCAACGTCACGCACGCGCAACTCATCTACCCGGCGGCCGATCTCTCCGAGCAGATCTCACTGGCCGGCACCGAAGCCAGCGGCACCGGCAACATGAAGATGGCGCTGAACGGCGCCATCACCGTCGGCACCCTGGACGGCGCCAACATCGAGATCCGCCAGGCCGTGGGCGACGAGCACTTCTTCCTGTTCGGACTGACGGCCGACGAGGTGCGCGCCAGGAAAGCCGCCGGTTACCGCCCGCGCGACCACTACGACGCCGACGCCGAGCTGCGCGCCGTCGTCGACGTGGTGGCCTCCGGTGTCGCCACGGGTGACCCGGCGCTGTTCCAGCCGCTCGTCGACCAGTGGATGAGCGCGGATCCCTACATGCTGATGGCCGACTATCGCTCCTACGTGGACGTTCAAGACGCGATTGGCCGGCGCTGGCGACAGGACGATCGGTGGACGCGTCATTCCATCGCGAACGTCGCGCGGGCCGGGTGGTGCTCGTCGGACCGTTCGATCGGCGAGTACTGCGCCCGGATCTGGGACGTGGCGCCGGGCCGCGTCGGCCGCCGCTGACGGCTGACCGGGGCGGCGGTCACGCCGGCGGGCGAAACAGCTCGTCCCGGGCGGCGCTGGTGATGGCCAGCACACCGGGGTGCTTGAGCCGACGCTCGGCGGAGATCGCGTAGTAGCTCTCGCGGACCGCGGCGGTCCGACCGATCTCCCTGACGCCATAGAGCCGACAGATGTCGGCCGCAATGGCCGCGGGCGCCGGAAAGGCGATGCCGGCCCCCTGCCCGAATACCTTGAGCAACGCCGAGTCCTCGAACTCTCCGACCAGGTGGGGGCGGAGCCCTTCTTTCTCGAACCAATCGTCGAGCCCGCGGCGCAGTGCGGCGTTGCCGGTGGGCACGAGCAGCGGCGCATCCGTCAACGAGCGGGGAAACCGACGGCGGAGCCGCGCCGCCTCGGCGGCCGGCGCGAAGAACGCGATGGCCGACTCCCCCAGCAGGTGATTGAACACCTTGGCCCGCACCTGCGGTGGCGCCGGCGTGTCGGCGATCACGACGTCGAGCACGTGGGTGGCCAGCAGCGTCGTCAACTGCTCGGCGTTGTCCTCGCGGCACACCACGTACACGGGGTCCGCGCCGGTCATCGCCGGCTGCAGCAGGCGGTAGGCGATGAGCTTCGGCACCGCGTTGGCGACGCCGACAGCGAGTTGCAGCGGCCGGCCCGCCGGCCGACCGCGCAGCGTCTCCATCATCTCGCGGCCGATGCCGAAGATCTCGTCGGCATAGCGGAACACCATCCGGCCGACGTCGGTCATCACCAGCGTGCGCCCCTGGCGCTGGAACAGCCGCTGCCCCAGCGACTCCTCCAGTTGCCGGACCTGGGCACTGATGGTCGGTTGGGACAACCGCAGCCGCTCGGCGGCGCGTGACACGCCGCCTTCGCGGGCCACCGTCCAGAAGTACAGCAGGTGGTGATAGTTGAGCCATTCCATGCCGGGTGCCACGCGCCTCAGTCGAACAGGTCGCGCCAGGTCGACCGGCGGCGACGCGGCGACTCCCCGCCGGGATCGGCCGCCGTCCGCCGGCGGGTCGACGCCGCCTCACGATTCAGCAGTTTGTCCAGCTCGCCGCGGTCCAGCCAGACGCCCCGACAGGTCGGGCACACGTCGATCTCGATCCCGCGGCGCTCGGTGGCGTGCAGCGGGGCGTGGCACACCGGGCACAACTTGTCCGTCATCGCTTCCCTGCCCCTCGGCAGCGTAGAGGCTCGGCGCCAGCATAGACCATTAGAAAGTGTGTATCGTTGACTTCTGCTTTCTCTATGCGTGGAGTCGCCTCCCTGAGCGCGAACGGCCACCGAAGCTCGTCGCTCCGACGCCGCGCGCACGCCGCCCTGGAGACGGACAGAGCACGGTTTGGACGTGCCTGAACGCGTCCGCCGGTCACGCCAGTTTGCGTTTGGCGGGATCTCCGCCCTCCGCTAAACTGTGGATTCCACTTGAAAGCGCCCCAACGCGCACAAGACGCGCGTCGGGGACCCCGGGGAGAGATGTCCGAGTGGTTGAAGGAGCACGCTTGGAAAACGAATCCGGCGATGCTCACCGACGAACATCAAAGAACGCCGTAGTGCAATCGTTCCAGCCGTTTACGCCTCTTCGACGTGCGTCAGTGCGAAGCAGTGTACGCCGGTGCTTTTCGCCAATTCTCGACCCTGCCTTACACAGTTTCTACACAGTGTCAGAACCGACTTAGCGGCGTCACCTATTTCAGACCTGTTCTCAGCCGCGGCACACTCTACGGTATCGGCCTCAGCGGCAGAACTCGCGACGCGCGGTCGGGCGACTTGGAAGGCCACTGCCTCTCTCGAAGGTCCTCCGAATCCCGAAACTGCAGCTCAGGGCCAATCGGGGGACACTCTCGGACCGAGATCCCAGCGGCGGCAACGATGAGATCAGGCAGGCGCTGCCTCCAGTAGAGCGACTGCTGGAATAGTGCCCAGCTATCCTTTTCAAGGTGCTGCTTCGGACACCCGCCCCAACATAGGGGCAAGAACGAGCACTTCGAACAGCTGTCAATGGCCGTGGGATCGAACTCGGCCCAGAACTTCCGATCGGGCCATCTCGTCGCATCGCCGTGCGACGCCACGTCTTCCCGAACGCTCCCAACAGCTCGCGTCGCCTCTCCCACCTGAAGTCCGCATCGATACAGCAGGCCCTCCGCTCCGACCACAATGGAATCGGTGGCCAGTGCTGCGCACACCGACGACTTCGGCCGCGCCACACCGTCCGGCATCTCCGACTCCTCGACGTGTGCGTACGAGGCCTCACGAATCTGCCTCTTGAGCAGGTTGAATCGGCCCGGAACTCTCGGAGGGCGTGTTTTGTGACTCAGGCCGCAG
>CAYUAX010000043.1:0-30438 GCA_964442845.1 uncultured Bifidobacteriaceae bacterium
GGGCGGCCGCGGCCGCCGGCCGGCGCGACGCCGCGGTGGCGGCGTTGCGCGCCCTCGCCGACGACGAGGACGCGGCGTTCGATGGCGGCCAGGCGATGCCGCTGCGCCCGGCGCGCGAGCAACTCGCCGATCTGCTGACGACGGCGCGGCGGCTCGACGAGGCCGCCGCCGCCTACGCCGCCGTGCTCGAGCGCTGGCCCGGACGCGCCCGCGCCGCGGCCCGCCTGGCGGCCGTACGCGCGACGGCCGGCCGCGCTCGCTGAGCGGGGCCGGCCGAAGCGACGTCGTCGAGATGCCGGGGGGCTAGCCGCGCTGCGCGGCGGCGTGGCGCGTGTTCTCCGAGCGCGCCCAGCCGATGTGCTGCCAGCCGACGTTGAGCGCCGACTTCAGCGTCGACATGTCGGACGCCAGCATCTTCAGGTAGGTGAGCGCCGGTCCCGGCCGCATCGCCCACTCGCGGAAGGCGCGCTTCTGCCAGTACTCGAGCTCCTCGGCGCGCAGGTTCGGGTAGTCGAGGACGGTGGACTCGTCCATGTCCACTTCTTCCCAGCGCGCGCCCTCGCGGAACCAGCCGTTCTTGGCCACTTCCTTGAAGAACGGCGTGCCCGGATACGGCGCGGCGATGTGGAACAGCGCGATGTCGAGCGGCAGCGACTTCGAGAAGGCGATCGTCTGCTTGATCGTCTCCACCGTCTCGCCGGGCAGCCCGATGATGAAGTAGCCCCAGTTGCGGATGCCGGCGGCGCGCGACCACGCCAACGACACCTTGGCGCGCTCCGGGTCGACGCCCTTCTTGGCGTGGGCCAGGATCTCCTTGTTGCCCGACTCGAGGCCCCACGAGATGAAGTGGCAGCCCGACTTGGCCATCAGCTGCAGCATCTCCTGGTCGACGAAGTCGACGCGGCTGTTGCAGGTCCACTTGATCTTCACGTTCTGCGCGAGCAGCTCGTTGCAGAGATCCACGACCTGGCCCTTGTTCACGGTGAACAGGTCCGCGTACATGTGGATGTTGTGGACGCCGAGCCGGTTGAGGACCTTGATCTCCTCGACCAGCTTCTTCGCCGAGCGCATCCGCATCGTCGGCCCGTAGGAGACGTGCTTGATGCAGTAGGTGCAGCCGGCCGGGCAGCCGCGGCTGGTGACGATGAAGCAGAACGGCCCCTTGAGCAGGGGCATGCGGTACTTGTCGAGCGGCAGCAGGTCGTAGCGCGGGATCGGCAGGTCGTCGAGGTCGGCGATGAACGGCCGATCCGGGTTGACCACCACTTCGCCGCGCTGGCGCCAGACCAGCCCCTTCATGAAGGAGTAGTCCTTCTCGCCGATGCCGAACTTCTTCGCCTCGTAGGCGGCGTCGTGCTTCTTGAACAGCGTCTCGATGTTCTCGGGACGCGAGAACTGGTTGCCCTCGAGGTGATCGATGAGGTCGCGCAGCGTGAGGTCCGGCTCGCCGCGCAGGCCGAAGTCGAGCGACGGGTACGGCCGCAGCGTCTCGCGCGGCATCGGCGTGATGTGGGTGCCGAACGCCATCGTCACGGCGCCGACCGTCTTGGCCAGGAAGGTGCCGTAGAGGTCGTTCTGCAGCGTCGGCGCGGTGAGCTGGGTGACGTAGTAGCGCGGCCGCTCCTGGCGGACGATGGCCTCGAACTCGGCCCAGGTCATCCGCTCGGCGACGGCGTCGATGACCCGCACGCTGTAGGTCGGCTGCAGCAGCGCCGCCATCTGCGCCAGCGACACCTGCGGCCAGATCATGTTCTCGCGCGAGCGGCGGCCGACGCGGTGCTGCGAGCGGATCCAGATCGCGCCGTCCGGCGTCGGCGGATTCACCAGCATCACGTCGACGTTGCTCTTCTCGCCGCGGGCGGCCGCCGACTGGCGGGCCATCTCGTCGGTGTCGGGGTGCACCATCGGCAGGACGATGGTGCGGGTCTTCTCGCCGACGTTGCGCGGCGTCTTCGCCGCCGGGGCTGCGGGGGTGGGGTCGCTCACGGGATCAGGCCTCGCGTCCGCTGAGTTCGGCGAGCACCGACATGATGAGCCACCACAGGGCGAGCTGGAGGCCGACCAGGATCAGCAGCGCGCTGCCCGACAGATACAGCCACAGGCGCTCGATCGGCCAGCCGCTCAGGGACAGCCCGAAGCTTACCGCGGACACCACGAGGCCCGCCACCAGCGAGGCCAGCCCGGTGGGCAGGAACAGCCGCTCGATCGGCGTGCTGATGAGCGGCTCCTTGAACAGGCCCTGGCGAATCGGCCGGCGGTGGAACAGCGAGACCAGGTAGTTGAACGCCGCGCCGAGCGCGAACACGCTCACCCCGGCCACCCCGAAGACCAGCGCCGCGAACACGCCGAAGACCCCGACCGGGCCAAGGGTGGCGGTGCCGCCGACCCGGGCGACGACCAGCCCGAGGGCCACGGCCAGCGCGATGCCGATGCCGGCCAGGCCGGCCAGGCCGAGGATGCGCACCGGGTTGTAGGTGAGCGCCGTCCACACGATGGTGCTGAGGAAGCGCAGGCCGTCGCCGGCGACGCTGAGCTTCGACTCGCCCTGGCGCTCGCTGTAAGGGATGGGCCGCTCGACCACGCGGATGCGCTCGTGGACGGCGCGCGTGCTCATCACGGGCGTGAGGTTGAGGCCGTCGGGCAGCGGCGACAGCAGCTCGAGCGTGGACTTCTTGAAGACGCGCATCCCGCTGGCCGAGTCGGACACGGCGGCCCGGCCGATGATGGTCAGCAGGCGCGCGAAGAACAGGTTGCCGATGCGGCGGATGAGCGGCATCTCGGTTTCGGCGCCGGCCAGCCGCGAGCCGATGACCAGATCGGCACGGTCTTCGACGATTTCGCGCACCAGGTTCGGGAACTGCTCGGGCGGATACGTCGCATCGCCGTCGAGGAAGCCCACCAGCTCGTGCGAGGCGGCGGCGAACCCGGTTTTCAGGGCGGCGCCGTAGCCGCGGTTGACCTGGTGGCGGATGAGCCGCACTTGGGGGAAGGCGGCGATGGCATCGGCCGAGCCGTCCTTGGAACCATCGTCGACGGCGATGACTTCGAGTTCCTCGACGCCGACCCGCGCGAGGTCGGGCTTGAGCGCGAGACAGCGCTTCAGCGTTTCCGCGATGGCGTCGCGTTCGTTGTAGACCGGGATGCAGATGGACAGGCCCGTGGGCATGGCGGAACCGGAAGCCGAGCTGGCGGCGAATGCGATCATGACGGCTGGCTGGGGTGCAAAGCGCGTACCCCGGCCGGTGACGGTCGTCCCGGTTACGACATCAGCCCGGGATCGCGCGAATTGCGCGGTTTCTCCATTGCATTGTCGGCGATGGACCGCCTCTTCTCGCGGTCAATCGATACAAATGTCCGCTGAGAACCAGACTTGCCCGCCCGTCGAAACCCACGGTGCCAGGCCCCTATTCCGGCAGAATCCGAATTGCCGTCAGGCCTTGGCCGCCTCGATGGCCGCCAGGACCGCGGCGCGAACCGCCGAGACGTCGTAGCGCGCCAGCACCAGCGCGCGCGCATTGCGGGCCAGCGTCGCGGCCAGTGTGTCGTCGGCGAGCAGGCGCAGCACCGCATCGGCGAACCCCTCCGGGGTATCGGCCAGCAGCAGGTGCTCACCAGGGACCACCGCGATGCCCTCGCAGCCGACGCTGGTCGAGACCACCGGCAGGCCGCGGGCCATCGCGTCGAGGATCTTCACGCGCATGCCGCTGCCGGCGCGCATCGGCACGACCAGCATCCGGCTCTCCTGGACGAACGGGTCGATGTCGGGGACCCAGCCGGTGAGCCGCACCCCCGGCGCGTCGCGACACTCGTCCGCAGCGGGGCTGTCGTCGCGGCCCACCGACGTGAGGGTCGCGTCCGGCCGGGCGGCCCGCACCCGCGGCCAGCTGTCGCGCACGAACGACGCCAGCGCGTCGGCGTTGGGCGGCCAGTGCAGGCCGCCGAGGAACAGCAGGCGCGGCGCGGTCGTGAGCGTGGCCACCGGCGCCGTGCCGGCCGCGTCCACGGCGATCGGCACCTCGACGAACGGCGCGGCGCTGCCCGACAGTTCGGCCAACACGCGCCGATCGACATCGCTGACGACGAACACGAGCCGGCTGCCGCGGCACACCGCGCCTTCGTAGGCCCGCACCCGTCGCCATTCCACCGCCGCCGCCGCCCGCGTCAGCGGGTTCGACCGCGTGCCGGCGAAGCGCTGCAGGATCGCGTACTCGACGTTGTGGGCGTCGTAGACGATCGGCACGTCGAGGCGCCGGCCGTACTCCGCCATGCTGAGGTGGTCGCAATAGACGAGGTCGGGCCGCCACGCGGCGGCCTCCCGCCGCACGGTCTCGCACACCGCGGCATCGAAATGCCGCCCCACCGAGTAGGGCGCCCCGGCCAGACTGCGCGCCGCGTACCACGCCTCGCGCGGCAGCGAGCGCGGCACGAGGTGGAGCGTCGTCGGCACGCCCAGGGCCTCGAGGGCCGGCTGGTGGGCGCGCTGGGCCTCGTCGCGGATGAAGGCGTGCAGCCGCACGTCGTGCGTGCCGGCCAGCATGCGCAAGGTGTGGAAGGTCTTGATCCGGCCGCCCGAGTCGAGCGGGTACGGCACGGTCTCGGTGAGGAACAGGATGCGCATCGGGCGCTGTCAGAGTATCGGTTCTTCCGGTCAGGTCGGTGAGAGGCTGGCGGCCGCGTATTCGATAGGATGGGGACCATGGTCGGCCGCGCCATCGCTTTCGCCCTCGTCGTCGCCGCGCTCGGGGCCAGCGCCGCGTCGCGCGCCGCCGACGGCGCCGCCAGTCACGCACTGGGCCTGTGGACGCCGCATCCGCTGCACGACACCTGCTCGGCGGCGTATCACGACTCGTTCGCCGCCATCGGCCCCGACGGCAAACGCTATCCGACCTGGCATCCGCCCGAGGGCGAGGAACAGGGCCGGCCGTGCACGTTCGGCCACGAGCACGGCCGCGACCCACGCGGCTCCGCTCTCCTCGCCGACGTCACGACGCAGTACGGCGGCGTGCTGTTCGGCTACGCCAACGAACGCCTCGACGACTACAACCGCGCCCAGGGCGTCGCCGACGGCATGCGCCACGAGGATCACGTCGGCCACAAGATCGAGTGGGAGAACGACGTCCAGATCTTCGAGTCGACGACCAACGGCGGCGCCAACGCCCGGGCCCTCGATGTCCGCTGCGACTTCCTGATGAAGATCCATCAGGGCACGCACAGCCCCGACGCCTTCACCAACAACCTGCACGAGCTGCTCTACGCCGCGCAGTGCCGCGACCGCGCCGACGGCAGCGTCGGCACCAAGGTGATCGCCTACACGATGGTGCGGTTCGGCGATCCGGGCGGGTTCTCGGAGGGCGGCGTGGCCGGCGGCTTCCAGTTCGTGAAGGTCGGTCCGGCCAACCCGGTGCGCTCGCCGGCCGGCACCGGCCTGCGCTCGATCCCGACGATCGGCCGCGTGCAGCCGGCCATCCTGGTGCCGCCCGGCGCCGGCTCCAACTACTCGCTCGGCCTCTACGAGGACTGGATCTCCGCCAACTACCTGCGCAAGCGCGGCGGCGGCGAGGCCCTGGCCTACTTCGACCCGCACTTCGCCGTGTTCCTGCCGGCGCGCTTCCACTGGCCGGCGCGCAAGGCGGAGCCGGTGCAGGCCGGGCGCACCGGCACCGACACGGCCGCCCAGATCGGCCGCACCATCGATCTCTGCTACGCGAGCGACGGCGAGCGCCGCGCTGCCGGCGGCGAATGCGATCGGGTCCGCGGCGCCGCGGCGCGCGTGGCCTGGGACGACCCGCGCTCGCCCTTCGACGGCGTCAAGCGCGAGTTCTACTTCAACCAGACCACCATCGTGAACGCCGGCAACCCGACGACGTGGTACACCGACCCGTTCGGCGGCAACGCCAGCCTGCAGCCCTTCCCCGGCGCTATCGCCCAGTTCATCGCCGCCGTGGACAACCGCAAGCGGAACCAGGCCGGCGTCATCGGCGTCGGCGGCCGCGCCTATCCCCTCGAATCACGCGCCTTCGGCAAGGATCGGTGGTACGGGGGGAAGGGCGTACATGCACCCAACTAGCGGCTGGCGGCTGGCGGCTGGCGGCTAGCGGCTAGCGGCTAGTTGCCGCCGCCGAGATCGTCCATGCCACCAAAATAGATCGGAACCGTCGGGAGCGGCGGGGGCGTAGCCCGCATGTCACGAATGACGCGGGCGGGGGCGCCGACGGCCAGGGCGTGCGGCGGGATGTCGCTGGTCACCACCGCGCCGGCGCCGACGACGGCGTGCTTCCCCACCGTGACGCCGTCGAGCACGATGGCCCCGGCGCCGATCCACGCGCCGTCCTCGATGCGGATGCCGACAGCGGTGATGCCCTGGTCCATGATCGGGCGGTCGGGGTCGCTCATCACGTGGTTGACGGCCAGCACCTGCACGCGCGGCCCGAACAGCACGCGGTCGCCGATGGTGATGCCGCCCTGGGCGCGCATCAGCGTCTCTTCGCCGAGGAAGGTGTGTTTCCCGATGCGGATACCGGCATGCGGGATGTTCCGGAAGTTGAAGACGTGCAGCCGGCAGCCGCTCATCAGCCAGCTCTCGTCGCCGATGGCGATGCCGCCGAGGCCGCCGTGCAGATAGACGCCGTGATCGAGATACACCTTGGCGCCCAGCGTGATGTCCTCGGGCCGCACCAGCCGCACGTGATCCTCGATCGCCGGCACGCCGCCCGATTTCAGGAACAGCTTGTAGAGCACGCCGCGCAGGCCGATGCCGACCAGGCTCGGGATCCAGCCGATGGCGCCCTGCAGCGCCTCGCCCACCACGTAGTGCCAGGGACTGCGGCTGCGCTGCTTCAGGTAGAAACCAAGCTCGCGGATCATCGCCGGCTCACCGCGCCCGCACCTTGAACACGCCGGCGGTCGGCGCCACGTAGATCGGCTCGAAGAGCGGCGAGTCGGCGGGCGAGAACGTCCCGCCCGTGTCGCGGCTGCGCGCCGTCCACAGCACGTAGGTCACGCCGCCGTCGGCCAGCAGCTGGCGGCGCCACGCATCGTCGGCGTCGGCCGAGAAGAAGCGGTCGACGAGCTGGCGGCGATCGAGGTACTGGTTGGTCATCGCCCAATGCGCCAGGAACGCGCGGGTGCGGCCCTGGTTGGGCATCCATCGTCCCACGGACTCGATCGCCAGCGCGACGTCGTCGGGACCCGTGGTCGCCGCCAGCACGTCGAGCGCGGCGTGCTCGTCGGTGGTCACGTAGAGATCGGAGCCGGGCCGGCGCAGCTCGATCAACCGCCACGCCACCAGGTAGAGATTGGTCGGCAGGATCAGCGCGGCGAGCACCAGCGCCGGCGCCCACCGCGCCGCCGCGGCCCCGGCGCGCCGCGCCGTCCAGGCGCCGATCCACGGCGACACGCGCGTGCACCACAGGTCGGCGGCCAGGATCGCCAGCGGCACCTGCAGCGCCGCCAGGAGCTTGATCTGGAACACCGTCGGCACGTAGATGATCGCCACGCCGATGAGGGCCCAGCACGCGGCGAAGCGGGTCCCGGCGTGATCCCACGCCAGTCCCTTCAGGCGGAACGCCGCCAGCACCAGCGGCGCGCCCAGCAGGACGACGAGCAGCGGCGGCGGCGGCGTCCACACGCCGGCGTTGACGTACTGCGTGAGGATCGACCGCCACAGCGGGTCGGCGGACGTCAGGTACTGGTAGTAGCCGGCCAGCGGCGCCGAGCAGGCGATGATCAGCACGATCGCCCACGAGAAGCGCCACGGGATGGCCCGGCCGCGCACCAGCTCGACGATCCAGAAGGTGCCGACGACGGCGTAGACCACCACCAGGTCGTAGGCGTGCAGCAACGCCACACCCAGCGCGCCAAGGGCGCACGCCGCCCACGCCGCCGCCGACGGCGCGGTGTGGACGCGGAAGGCGCCGACCAGCGCGATGCACATGAAGCCCTGGGCGAGCGGCAGGTAGGGGTAGCCGAGGAGCCCGAACCACGTGTTGGGTTCGAAGGTATAGATGGCGTGCGGGTACGGCGCGTCGGCGAGGCCGAGCGCGTACTTGGCGCCGACCAGGATCCAGCCGAGGCCGCCGCCGGCCAGGGCGATCCAGAAGGCGACGCGGGCCTGCGCCGCGGAACGCGACAGCCGCAGCGCGATCACCGCCAGCGCCGGCCCCATCACGACGGCGGCGGCGACCCGCCACCACTGGAAGAGCGCGGCGAAGGACAGCCCGAACAGCGCCTGCACCTGCGCCAGCATCCACATCATCGGGTTGAGGAAGGTGGCCGCGTTCGGCTCGGGCGTCATCGTGTTGGGGATGAACAGCCCCTGGCGCGACGCCGTGACCCACGACCAGTACTGCGCGTGGTCGGGCACGTCGAAGAGCAGGCCCGTGTAGACGCGGTCGGCGGGCGTGCGCAGCACCGCGAAGAGGTACGGCAGCGAGGCGGCGGCGAGGCACAGCAGCGCGCCGGCCAGACCGCGACGCAGCGCCGCGCGGAACGAGTCGTGATCGGTCACGGTGCAGGATCCTCCGCCGCCCGCTCGACGACGTCGAGCAGGCGCGCTCCGATGGCGTCCCAGGTATACGTGCCGGCGACGAGCGATCGGCCGGCCGTCGAGAGCCGGTCCGCCAGCGCGGCGTCGTCGACGACGCGCAGGACGTGCGCGGCGAACGTCGCCGGGTCGTCGGCGACGAGCGCGTGCACGCCGTCGGCCACGTCCAGCCCTTCGACGCCCTTGGTGGTCGAGACCACCGGCGTGCCGAGGGCCAGCGCCTCGAGCACCTTCAGCCGCGTGCCGCCGCCGGTGAGCAGCGGCACGACCACCGCCGCGGCGTCGCCGACCGCCGCGCGCACGTCGGGCAGGCGGCCCGTGAAGTGCACGCTGTCGCGGTGCGGCAGCCGATCGAGCGGCAGGTCGCCGGTGTCGCCGGTCACCCAGAGCCGGACGTCGGGCCGCACGGCCCGCACGCGCGGCATCACTTGGTTCAGGCACCAGACGACGGCCTCGAGGTTCGGGGCGTAGGTGATGGAACCGGAGTAGACGAGCCGCGGCGGATCGGCGACGGCGCGCGGGCGGACGAGGTCGGCGCCGTCGGCGCCGTTGGGCACCACGTGCACTTTGGCCGCCGGCACGCCGATGGCCGCCAGCGTGTCGCGCTCGTGCGGCGACACGACCGTGACCGCGGCCATGTGCGTGGCCAGCCGTTGCAGATAGCGCGCGTGCTTGCGCCACGTGAGCTGGCGGCGCCAGCGACGAATCGCGCCGTCCGCCTGGGCCACCTGCCCGGCGATCTGCTGCGGCTCGGCCTCCTCGAAGACGCACGGGCGGCCGCTCACTGCCTCCAGGTATCGAGCGGCGTGCAACGCGAAGCCGATGGCGAGATCGGCGCGTGGCGCGCGCTCGGCGACCAGGGCGCGCACCTGCGGGTCGTCGGTGTCGACGAGCGATCGCGGCGTGGCCTGCAGCAGGCCGGCGCCGCCGCGGCGCAGCGGCGCGAACGGGCTGCGCGGCACCACCGTGACGTCGCGGCAGAAGCTCCGCAGGTGGGCGACGGCCGCGCCATCCGGTGCGCCGGGCGCGGCGAAGGTCACCAGGTCGATCTGGTGGCGCGCCGCCAGGGCGCGCAGCAGATGGTAGATGCGCAGCGTGCTGCCGTTGACGGTCGGATACGGGCACCACGTGGTGAGCGCGAACACGTTCACGAGGCGCGCTCCAACGACGCGTACAGCGCCAGCAGCGCGTCCACTTCGTCGTCGATCGTCCGCGGCGTCGGCGCGGCGGCGGCGAGCGCCGGATGGAGCGCGGGCTCGTCGGCCAGCCGCGCGAAGACGCTGGCGAGCGCGCCCTCGACCGCCGGATCGAACAGCAGCCCGTCCACGCCGTCCTGGATCAGCTCCGGCGAGCCGCCCAGGGTCGTCGCCACCACCGGCAGCCCGGCGGCCTGCGCCTCCTGGATGACGATCGCCGCCACCTCGTGCCACATCGACGGCACGACGACGACGTCGGTGGCGGCGAACACGTCGGCCAGCGCTTCGCGGCGATACGGACCGCGGAACGCGATGCGCGGGTCGTCGCCGGCCAACGTCCGCAGGCGGGCGACGTAGTCGGGGTAGGGCGTGAGCGGCCCGTGCACGTCGAGCGTCAGCGCCCGGTCCGGCAGCGCCCGCAGCGCCTCTATCGCGAGGTGCACGCCCTTGTGCGGCGCCAGCTGCCCGATGAAGGCGAGCCGCAGCGGCGCGCCGGCGGGGCGCGGCGGGCGGACGACGCGCGGCACCGGCGGCATGCCGTAGCGGCTGAGGCGAATCGCCGCCAGCGGGTAACCGGTGCCGGCGGCGACCTGCTCGGCGACGAATCGCGTCGGCGCCATCACGACCGTGGCGCTGCGCAGATGCCGGGCCAGGGCCGCCTGCCGCACCTCCACCGCCGCCGTCGGTCCGCCGACGGCCGTGCGCCAGACCCATGACAGCTCGCGCTCTTGCGTCAATGCGCCGCCGGTGAGGCCGTCGAGCAGGCGGTAGCGCCGCTGGTCGGCCGACAGGCACCACGCGCACTTCGCGGGCGTGTCGGGGCCGCTGCAGATCGCCCCGGAGGGGTGCCGCAGGGTGACGCGCGGGCACGCGAACCAGTAGTCGTGCAGGGTGAGCACCACCGGCGTCGCGGTGCGCGCGGCCGCCGTCAGCGCCGGCGCGCCGAGCAGATAGCCGCTCTGCACGTGCATCACGTCCGGACGCGTCTCGCGCAGCAGCGCCTCGAGCCAGGCGTCGGTGGGCGGATGATCGGCGAGGAGCGGAAACGCCTGGGCGCGCGGCAGCGTCACGGTCAGGCGATGCGTCGGGTAGCCGTCGGCCGCGTCGGTGACGACGTCACAGCGCGCCGCGTCGCCGCCGGCGATGTGCTCCACCGCCACACCCTGCACGCGGTGGCCGCGCGCCCGGTAGGCGCGCATCAGGTACTGGGAGTACACCTCCACGCCGCCGACGTGATCGGGCGGCAGGTGGGGGGAGACGACGAGGACATGGGCCATGTCGGGCGGACGGGTACTCCGGCGGCGGGGGTGCAAGAGCAGTGCCCGGGTCGGCGCGTCCGCCGTCGCCGAACAGCCCGGCGCGGTTCACGCCGGGACTGCACGACCCGCTCACGGAGCGTAGTCGATGCCGGCGCAGACTTTCATCCTCGGAATTCCGGGTAACGTGCGACAGAACGCGCAACCGTGCGACGCCGGCGCGGCGGCGCGCGACGTGCATGCGCCAGGGGCGTCCAACTCGGCGTTGTACAGTTGAAGGCTCCCGTGAACGCGTCCGGCATCCGCAAATCGATCGTCCGCAACACCGCGTGGAACTACGTGGGGTTCGCCGTCAACCTGGCGGTGAACCTGCTGCTGTTCCCGGCGGCGATCGCCCGGATGGGCGAGGCCGCCACCGGCATCTGGCTGCTCATCGGCTCGGTGAGCGGGTACATGGGGCTGCTCCAGCTCGGCCTGGCGCCGGCGATGGCGCAGTTCGCCGCCGCCCACATCGCCACCCGCGACGACCGCGCGCTGGCCCGCACGGTGTCCACCGCGCTGGTGCTGGTCGTCGGGCTGGGCAGCCTGGCGCTGCTGGCGCTGCCGCTCATCCCGTGGATGCTCGAGCTGTTCTCCATCCCCGCGACGCTCACCGACGAGGCCCGCGTCGCCTTCACCCTCGGCATCGTCGGCGTGCCGATGCAGATGCCCGGCCACGTCTTCAACGCCGTGCTCGGCGCCAGCCAGCGTCAGGACCGCTGCACGCAGGTGTGGATGGTGTCGCTGCTCGGCAAGCTGGTCGGCATCGCCGTGCTGCTCGCGCTGGGCTTCGGCCTGGCCGAGATCATGTGGCTCGAGACCGGCCTCATCGTCGTCACCGGCCTGCTGCTCGCCGGCTTCGCGTTCTCGGCCGCGCCGCAGCTGCGCGTCGGCCCGCAGCACGTCACCCTGGCGACGGCGCGCGAGCTGACCGGCCTGGGCGGCTGGATGTTCCTCAACGCGCTCAGCACGTCGCTCATCGAGCAGACCGATCGGATCGTCATCGGCCTGTTCCTCACCGTCGAGGCGGTGACCTACTACTCGGCGGCGTGGAAGCTCTACATGCTCGTCTACAGCGTGTCGACGACGCTGGTGCAGGCGATCTGGCCGGTGGCGGCGGGGCTGCACGCCGCCGGCGACCGCGCCAGCCTGCAGCGGCTGTGGCTGCGCATGACCAAGTACACGGCGGCGCTCACCTGGCCACTCGGCTGGTCGCTGGGCCTGTGCGCCGGGCCGATCCTGCACGTCTGGGTCGGCGAGTCGTTCTCGACCCACTACGCGGTCGTCCAGGTGCTGGTCGCCACCTTCATCGTCACCGCCCACAACCACGCCGCGTTCGGCGTGCTCGGCGCGATGCGCCGCGTCGGGCCGATCGTCACACGCTACTCGGTGCCGCAGGCGGTGCTGAACCTGCTGCTCAGCCTGTGGCTGGTGGCGCCGCTCGGCATCCTCGGCGTCGCCCTGGGCACGATGCTGCCGGCGTTCCTGCTGGAGTACGCCTTCCTGTCGTTCGTCCTCGCCGAGCTCGGCCTCGGCTGGGGCGACCTGTGGCGCCACGTCGTGCGGCCGACGCTGCTGCCGGCCCTCACCGCCTTCCTGCCCACCGTCGCGGCGTTCCTCGCCCTCGGCCCGCAGTCGCCGTGGCTGCTGGCGGTGACGGCGGTGGCCAGCGCCGTCTACGGCCTGCTGTTCTGGCGCGGCCTGCAGCACGAAGAGCGCGACGACCTGATGGCGCACCTGCCGGCGCCGGTGCGCGCGGTGCTGCCGGCATGAACCACGCGGAGCGGCCGCTGCGCATCGGCATCGACGTCCGCTACCTGTCGCACGGGCTGGTCGGCGGCGTGCACACCTACGTGACCCGTCTGGTGCCGGAGATGATCCGCGCCAGCGACGACCGCTTCGTGCTCTACGCCGACGCCAAGGCGCCGCTCGAGATCACGCCGCCGCCCGGCGTCGAGGTCCGCACCCTGCCGTGGCGCCACGCCGTGTCGTCGGTGTGGAACGACCACGTGGCGCTGGCGCGGCAGATGGCCGCCGACGCCATCGACGTCGCCTTCTTCCCCACCAACTACGGCTTCGGGCCGGCCGGCGCCGCCACCGTCGTCACCGTCCACGACGCCATCAACCTGCTGCCGCTCAGCCACACGCTGTGGGTGGTCGGCCACCGGACGACGCTGCGCACGCGGGTGATGACGGTCTACCTGCACCAGGCCACGGTGCGCGCGGTGCGCCGCGCCACCCGGTTGGTGACGATGTCGGACTTCTCGCGCGGCACCATCGTCGAGGCCAGCAGCAAGCGCGCCGACGACATCGATGTCGTCTACCACGGCGCGCCGCCCAAGGTGGCCGTCACCGCTGCCGACGTCGCCGCCGCCCGCGACGCGCACGGCCTGACGACGCCGTACGTCCTGGCCGACGGCCTGAAGAACCCGGGCGTGATCCTGCGCGCGGCGGCGCGGCTGCCGGCCGACGTGCGCCGCCGGCTGACCCCGGTGTTCTTCGCCAGGCACGCCGACGTGCTGCCGGTGCTGCAGGCCGCCGTGGCCGCCGGCGAGGCCCGGCTGCTGGTGCGGCCGTCCACCGAGACGTTGGCGGCCCTCTACGCCGGCGCCGCGGTGTTCGCCTTTCCGTCGTGGGTCGAGGGCTTCGGCATCCCGCTGCTCGAAGCGATGACCTACGGCGCGCCGATCATCGCCTCGAACCGCGGCGCGATTCCCGAGGTGGCCGGCAACGCCGCCCACTTCGTGGACGCCGAGGACGACGCCGCGCTCGCCGCGCTCCTCGAGCGGGTGACCGGCGACGCCGCCGAGGCCGAGCGCCTGCGCCGCGCCGGCGCCGCCCGCGTCGCCGAGTTCACGTGGCGCCGGTCGGCGACCGAAACGCTGGCCTCGCTGCATCGCGCCCATGCCCAGCGGCAAGCCGCGGAGCGCCGCTAGTGGCCACGCCCGACGTCTCGGTGGTAATCGTCAGCTGGAACACCCGGGCGCTGACCACCGCCTGCCTGGCATCGCTGCCGGCCGCCGCCGGATCGCTCGCCTGGGACGCGTGGGTGATCGACAACGCCTCGACCGATGGGTCGGTGGCGGCGATCCGCGACGGCTTCCCGCACGTGCGGGTCGTCGCCAACCGCGAGAACGCCGGCTTCGCCGCCGCCAACAACCAGGGCATCGTCGCCAGCCGCGGCCGCTACGTGCTGCTGCTGAACAGCGACACGGTCGCCCAGCCGGGATCGATCGCCGCCCTCGTCGCCTTCGCCGACGCGCGGCCCCGGGCCGGGGTGGTCGGACCGCGGCTGGAGAACCCCGACGGCTCGTTCCAGACCGGGCCGACGCCGTTCCCGTCGCTGTGGAACGAGCTGCTCTCGGTGACCGGCATCGGCCGCCGCCTCACCTACCGCGGCTATCCCAGCCGACCGGCGGCCGCCAGCCGCCACGCCCAATCCACCGACTACGTGGTCGGCGCGTGCATGCTGGCGCGCCGGGCGGCCATCGACGCGGTCGGCGGACTCGACGAGCGGTACTTCATGTATTCGGAGGAACCCGACTGGTGCTGGCGCATGCGCGCCGCCGGCTGGGAGACCTGGTACACGCCCGAGGCGGTCATCACCCACTTCGGCGGACAGAGCACGCGGCAGGTCCGCGAGGCCATGCTGGTGGCGCTCTACCGCAGCAAGGTGCGGTTCTTCCGACTGCACCGCGGGCCGGTGTCGGCCGCCTGTCTGACGGCCGGATTCATGGCGGTGAGCCGACTGCGGCGGCTGGTACGGGCAGTGCTGCGGCTCGACCCGCCGGGACTGGCCCTGAAGCGGGCCGACCTTTGGAGCGACCCGCCGCCGGCGGCGTGAACAGCTCCCGACCGGCCGGGGACGGGCCGGGATCCTGGCTGTCGGTGTTGGTGAACAAAAAGCTTGGCCGGCCCCGACATTCGTCGGGCCACCGGCGGTCACTTTCGGGCCTATCTCGTGCGGCGCTGGCCGGTTATGCGTCACGAGGTGCAATCGTGGCGACTGGCACGGACCCTGCGTAGTCGAAGGCCGTGTCACATGTCCTGCTGATCCTCGCCGTCGCCGTGGCCGGGTGCCTGGCGCCCGCCCAGGTTCTGGCCCAGCCCACCGACGGCTCGGCTCCCGAAGGCCGCTACCTGCTCGGTGCGGCGGTCAGCGTCACCCCGGCCGTCGCCATCGTGGTCGGCCGCGACAGCAACGCTATCCGCACCAACACCGGCACGCCGGCCGGCGAGGTCTACGTCGTGCCGCAAATCGAGAGCTGGATCGGCCGTGGCCGCTTCCGGCTCAACATGGCCAATGCCGTCGAGTTCTCGAAGCAGAAGACCCAGACCGGCGTCGTCGGCGATCCCAACACCGTCGCCCTCAACAACATCAGCACGACCAACCAGTACCACGTCGGGCGCCTCGACGTCGGCGGCCCGCGCCTGGCCCTGCAGGGCGTCGCCGGCTACCGCAACCACTACGCGCCGCCGACCGACTTCGTCGGCTTCGAACTCGGCCTCAAGTCGCGCCGCGTCGAGACCGAGCTGGGCACCACGGTCACGATCCGCCCCGGCGGCCGGCTGTTCTATCGCGGCCTGGTCAACGCCTCGCGGCTGCGCTACGACGCCGACTTCCGCTTCCAGGGCGCCAGCCTCGAGCAGAACCTCAACCGCAACATCACCCTGTTCGGCGGCGAAGCCCAGGTGCAGCTGACGCCGCTGTCGTCGGCCGGCGTCTCGGTGAACTACTACCGCGACCGGTTCCTCTTCGCGTCGGACCGCGACGGCAACGGCCTGCGGGTGATGGCCGGCGGCCAGTTCTCGCCGCGGGCGCTGCTGTCGGGACGGGCCGAGGCCGGCTTCCTGCGCTACACGACCGTCCAAACCAACCAGGAGTACGGCGGTCCCGCGTACAATGTGGGGCTGTCGCTCACCAAGGCGCCGGTGTTCCTCGACGTCTCGGGGCGGCGGACGATTCAGTACAGCTTCGACCCCGGCCGGGGCTTCTACGTGTCCGACGGCATCGACGTGTTCTCGACCGTGTCGGTGCGCGCCAAGTGGGAGCTGTTCGGCCGGGCGTCCTACTACACGATGGAGCCCAGGGGCCTGCTCGCCGCCGATGAGCCGATCCGCGGCATCTCGCTCGTGAAAGCCGGGCTGGTGCGGCAGTTCGGCTCGACGACGCGCATCGGCACCGATATCGAGCGCTACTCGACCGGCGGCCCGGGCGGCTTCAACGGCACCCGCGTCACGATGTTCATGATCTACGGCACGACCCGCCTGCAGCGCCTGGATCGCCCGCTGCCGGGAGGCTACTGATGAAGACTGCACTGCGGCGCCTCGTTCGGTCGGCGCTGGTTCTGTCCGCCGTCCTGACGGCCGGGAGGCCGGCGACCGCGCAGCCGGCGTATCAGATCGGCCAGGGCGACATCCTCAAGGTCGCCGTGTGGTCGCAGCCCGAGCTGAGCGGCGAGTTCACCGTCGACGTCGGCGGCGCCATCACCCTGCCGCTCATCGGCGCCGTGAAAGCCGAGGGCCTGACTGTCGAGCAGGTGGAGAAGGACATCCGCGGCCGGCTCGCCGACGGCTACGTCGTCAACCCGCAGGTGGCGATCGGCGTCGCCCAGTTCAAGAGCCAGCGGGTGTTCGTCGTCGGCGAGGTGCGGACGCCCGGCGTCGTGCCGCTGTCCGGCGCGCTCACGCTGCTCGAGGCGCTCACCCGCGTCGGCTCGTTCACCGAGTTCGCCGGCGGCGACCTGGTGGTGATTCGGCCGGCGCCCGGGCGCGACATCGTCGGGCCGGTCCTGGCCAACGACCCCGGCGCCAAGGAGATCCTGCGCCTCGACGTCCAGCAGCTGCAGGCCCGCGGACCGACCAGCAACATCGATCTGCAGGACGGCGACACGGTGGTGGTGCCGCGCGCCGAGATGATCTACGTCAACGGCCAGGTCAACACGCCGGGCAGCTACGCCTACGAGCGCGACATGACCGTCCTGATGGCCATCTCGAAGGCCAACGGCGTCAACGACATGGGCTCCAACAGGCGCGTGAAGATCATCCGCATCGTCGGCGGCAAGCGCACGGAGCTGAAGGCGGAGTTGGGCGACAAGGTCCAGCCCGGTGACACGGTGCAAGTCGGCAACCGGTGGTTCTGATGCCCAACGAACGTCTGCGTCCGTCCGAAGCACGTTTCGATACCGGCTCCTCGTCCCAGGTGACGGCCGGGGTCTGGGAGCACCTGCGCACGTTCGTCCGCCACCGCTGGTGGGCGCTGTTCGGCGCCGTGGCCCTGGCGGCGCCGATGGTCGCGGTCACGCTGCTGACCACGCCGGTGTTCCAGGCGACGACCCGGGTGCTGATCGGCGAGGACACGCCGCGGGTGGACATCACCAACTCGCAGCGCGACACCCCGCAGAACGGCGTCGATCCGATGACGCAGACCGAGGTGGTCCGCAGCCGCACCCTGGCCCGCGAGGTGGCGCTGGCTCAGAAGCTGTGGGAGTCGCCCGAGTTCGCCCCCTACGTCGCCGGCGCCACCGACGACGCCGGCCGCGCCCAGGCGTTGATCGACCCGCTGCTGTCGCGGCTCAGCGTCGCGCTGGTCCCCGACAGCCGCGTCGTCAACATCGCCTTCGAATCGCAGGACCCGCAGCTGTCGGCGCGCATCGCCAACGCGATGGCCACCCGCTTCATCGAGCGCGAGCGCGAGTCGAAGTTCGCCGCCGCGGCGGCGCAGGCCTCGTTCTACGAGAAGCAGCTGGAGACCCAGCGCGCCCAGGTGTCCAAGGCCGAACAAGCGCTGCAGACCTACCGGGCGCAGCAGGACGCGCTGTCGTTGTCGGCGCAGCAGAACGTCATCGGCCAGACGATGCTCGACCTGAACACCTCGGTCACCCGCGCCACCACCGACCGCCTCCAGAAGGAAACGCAGTACCAGCAGATTGCCGGGATCAAGGACGACCCGGCGGCGCTGGAGTCGCACCCGCTGATCGCCGCCAACGCGTTCATCCAGTCGCTGAAGTCGCAGGCCTCCGAACTGAACCGGCAGGACGCCCAGCTGGCCGAACGGCTCGGCCCCAAGCACCCCGACCGCATCCAGCTCGCCGCCGCCCTCGAATCGGTACAGGGCCGGCTGCAGGCCGAGATCGCCAAGGTGGTCAACGGCATCGAGGCCGACTACCGGGCGGCCGTGGCCCAGGAGGCCAGCGTCACCCAGGCGCTCAACCGCCAGAAGGGCCGCGCCCTCGACCTCGACCGCAAGGGCGTCGAGTACGCCGCCCTCGAACGCGAGGCGGTGAGCGCGCGTCAGGTGTTCGACTCGCTGCTGCAGCAGACCAAGGAAGCCAGCATCATCAGCAACCTCGACCGCGGCACCATCCGCGTCGTCGATCCGGCCGAGGCCCCGGGCGCGCCGATCCGGCCGCGCACCGGCCAGGGCCTGGCGGCGGCGGCGCTGCTCGGCCTCATCGGCGCCGCCGGCGGCGCCTTCGGCCGCGAGTACATGCGCCGCAAGGTGCATTCGGCCGCCGACCTGGAGCGCCGTCTCGGCCTGCCGCTGATGGCGATGGTGCCGCCGGCGCCCAAGGAAGAGGCCGACGGCATCACCGGCCTGTCGCCGCTGCCCGGCGAGGCATTCCGCCGGCTGCGCGCCAACATCATGCTCGCCCTCGGCGACAACGATCAGCCGGGCAACGTGCTGGTCGTGACCAGCGCCGCGCCGGGCGAGGGCAAGAGCTTCACCGCCTCGCACCTGGCCCTGGCGCTGGCGGCCGTGGACCAGCGCGTCGCCCTCATCGACGCCGACCTGCGGCGGCCGCGGCTGCACACGATGTTCGATCGCCAGCGCGCGCCCGGTCTGTCCGACGTACTGCTCGGCCGGCGGAGCACCGCCGAGGTGCTGCGGCCGGTCGGCACGCAGGGGCTGGTCCTGGTGCCGAGCGGGCTGCCGACCACCAAGGCGGCGGAACTGCTGTCCTACCAGGCGTTCCGCACGTTCATCGAGGGCCTGCGTTCCGACTTCGACTGGATCGTCATCGACTCTCCGCCGGTGATGGCGGTGGCCGATGCCGCCGTGCTGTCGCGTGACGCCACCGCGGTGCTGTTCGTGACCAGCGCCGAGCAGACGTCGCTCGAGGCGGCCGAGACGGCGCTGAACGATCTGAACGCCGCCGGCGCCCGGCTGGTCGGCGCGGTCCTCAACCGCGCGCCGCTCACCCGCGAGGCGTTCTACTACTCGCGCTACTACCGGCCGGAGTACGACGTCTACCTCTCGCCGACCGAATCCGCCGCGGACGCGCCCGCCGATCGGCCGGCCCGCGAGGAGGTCGGCGCCCGCACGTCATGAGCGCGTGGCTCTCGCCGCAGAGCCTGGCCGCTCTCGCCGTCACGCTGATCTTCGTGGCGGTGGCGCTGCAGCGGCCGGCGCGGGCCGTGCTCGCCTACGCGGTGCTCGGCGCGGTGCCGCCGGTGATCCAGCTCGGCGCCTTTTCGGGCCGCACCATCAGCCAGGGCCTGCTGCTGGCCGAGGCCCTCGCCACCGTGCTGTTCGGCGCGTGGCTGTCGCAGCGCCAGGCCTCCTCGCGTTTCCCCCGCACGGCGTTCGACGTGCCGCTGCTGGTCTTCGCCGCCGTGTGCACGGCGTCCATGATCGGCATCCTGGTGCTGCCTGATCACCGCATCGAGTTCAGCGCCTCGCTCGCCGTGTCGGTCGCCCAGCTCCTCCTCGTCGTGTGGCCGATTGGCGTCTACCTGGCCGCCGCCGAGTTCATCACCGACACCTCCCACCTGCGGTGGATTCAGCGGGCGATCATCGCGCTGGCCATCGTGCAGATTCCGGCGGCGCTCGCGCCGCTGCCCTGGAAGCCATATCTCGGCTGGAGCGCGACCTTCGGGCTGTTCGCCTCGCCGTTCGCACTGGCCGCCATCTTCTCGACGTCGTCACTGGCGGCGCGGGCCTATTACCTGGTCATCGCGCTGCTGCCGTTCGTGCTCGGCGTGCAGGGCGGCAAGGCGTTCCTCTACGGCTTCGTCGCCACCTCCGGGCTGGTCATCGTCTGGCTGCGCGCCTCCAAGGCGGCGGCGTTCCTGGCCGGCGCCGGCGCGGTGATGGTGCTGGTCGCCGTCGGCCTGTTCGGCGAGGAGGCGCTGCTGCTGCCGGCCGAGATCCTGCTCGACAAGGAACGATCGCAGATGAGCTTCGGCGGCAACTCCGGACGCGGCGCGCTCGCGGTGGCGGCGCTGTCGATCTGGCAGGAGGCGCCGATCCTCGGCGTCGGCCCCGGCAACAGCTACCTCTACATGCTGCAGCGCTCGCCGATCGGCACGCCGCACAACCAGTACCTGAACCTGCTCGTCGAGTTCGGCATCCTCGGCCTGGCGGCGTGGATCGCCTTCCTGGTGGCGACCTGGCGGACCGGGCTGCGCATCTACCGCGAGGCGACCGTGCCCGCCCACCGCACCTTCGCGCTCGGCTGGCTGGGCATGTTCGCCGGCATGGTCGCCGGCGGCATCACCGGCGACTTCATGATCCACAGCATCCGCAACGGCGGCCTCGAGCTGTTCTCGGGCTTCTACCTGCAGTGGGTGCTGCTCGGCGGCCTGGTGGCGATCCCCGCCATCGAGCGGCGGCTGCAGACCCCGGCGGCCGTCCCGGCGCGGCGGCCGCGATTCTGGCGGGCGTCGCCGCCGCGACCGCGGCGCCCGGTGCCGGCCGCCGCCACGGCGTCGAGCAGCGGCGCCAGCGCGGCGGCGCGGCTGTGGACACGCTGATCCCGTGCGCGTCCTCTACGTCACCGACTCGCCGACCGTCAGCGGCGCGGAACACGTCTGGTTCGGCTACCTGCCGGCGCTGGCGGCGCCGGGCAACGCCGCCCACGCCTTCATCAGCGCGACCAACCCGCGGCTGATCCGCGCCCTCGATCAGCGCGGCACGCCGTACACCGCCACCACCGCGTTCAGCAGCCGCCTGATCGAGGTCACGCTGCAGCCGGCGGCGATTGCCGCCTACGTGCGGGCGTTCGCCACCGTACGGCGCGAGCTGTGCGCGGTGATCGCCCGCGAGCGCCCCGACGTGCTGCACAGCATCTCGTTCCCGGCCTGCCTCTACGCGGCGTTGGCGTCGCGCGCGACCGGCGTGCCGCAGGTGTGGCACGAGCACAACATCAAGCGCGTCCACGCCGTGAACACCCAGCTCTATCGCTTCGTCGCCTCGACCTGTGCGTGGATCGTCGGGCCGTCACGGGCGGTGACCGACAACATCGCGAAGGCCGGGGTGCCGGCCGGGAAGCTGGTGCCGCTCTACAACGGCATCGACCTGGCGAACTTCGCTCCCGACGACGGCCGCGCCGCCGCGGTGCGCGCTGAATTCGGCTGGCCGGCCGACGTGCCGGTGGTCGGCCTGTTCGGCCAGCTGCTGCCGCACAAAGGACACGCCACGCTGATCGATGCCGCCCCGGCGATTCGCGCCGCGGTGCCCGGCACGCGGTTCGTGTTCGTCGGCGCGCTCGAGAACCCGCCTTACGAGGCCGACCTGCGACGCCGGCTGGCCGACGCCGGCCTGAGCGACGCGTTCACCTTCACCGGCTGGCGCACCGACGTGCCGCACCTGATGCGCGCCGTCGACGTCATGGCGGTGCCGACGACTTCGCAGGAACCGGCGGCGCTGTCGCTGATGGAGGGCATGGCGATGGGCCGGCCGCTGGTCGCGACCCGCACCGGCGGCACGCCCGAACTGCTCGTCGAGGGTGAGACCGGCCTGATCTTTCCGCCGGGCGACGCCGCGGCGCTCGCCGCCCACGTCACGACGCTGCTGCAGGATCCGGAGCGGCGGCGGCGCATGGGGGCAGCCGGACGCGCCCGCATGGAGCAGCACTTCACGGTCGAGCGGCACGTCGCCGGGATGTTCGACCTGTACGAGCGGGCCGCCGCGTTGCGGCGGCGCTGACCCGGTCAGCGCGCCGCCGGGTCGAGTTCGCGCAGCCACTGCGCAAGTTCGGGCTGGGCCGGCGCCAGCGCCACCGCCGTGCGCGCCGCGGCGATCGCCAGCCCGGTCTCGCCCTGCTCGCGCCTGAAGCGGCTCCACGTCGCCAGCTCGTCGGCCATCCCGGGCACCGGCCCCAGCAGATCGGCGGCCAGCGCGATGTCGCCGCTCCAGACCGCCGCCAGCCCGTAGGCCTTGCGCGTCGGCGGATGGCCGGGCTCCACGGCCCAGGCGCGGCCGAGCAGGTTGAGCGCGTCGGCATGACGCGCCTCGTCGATCGCCAGCATGCCGGCGCGACGCAGTGCCGGGCCGTCGTCGGGGTCGATGGCCAGCGCGCGTGTAAAGCGGGCCGCCGCCACGGCCCGATCGGCGGCGCCGTCGCCGCCGCGGCCGGCGCTGACGGCATCGGCGCGGGCCTGCGCCACCGCGCCGAGGTTGGCCTGCCATGCCGCCAGCGGATGTCCGCGACCGACCACTGCCGCCACAATCACGCCGGCCCCGATCGCTGCCGGCACCCACGCCGCCCGACGCGGCAGGCGCACGGACGAGCGGGCCAGATAGCCGGCCAGCACTCCGGCCAGCAGGAAGAACGGCGCCCACGTCCAGGGATCGGCGAACTGGCGGGCATCGGTGAGGCCGTGCACGTGGATGGCCAGCAGGCCGGCCCAGACGCCGCGAAACCGCCGGCCGAGTCCGGCCCGCTCGCCGGCAACCGCTGCGATCGCCACCGCCGCGGCCAGCGCCCACCACGCCGCCAGCCCGACCAGGCCGTCCTCGAGCCACAGCTGCAGCGGCAGGTTGTGCGCGTAGGTGATGAACGGCACCTGGATGAGCAGGACGTACTTCGAGACCGCGGCCGCGAACTGATCGCCGCCGCCGAGGCCGGTGAACGGCACATCGCGCAGCAGCGCCGCCGCCTGCCCGTAGACGTCGAGGCGATCGGGACGGCCGAAGGCCGTGGACGCGTCGATCCACCACGGCACGCCGCCGGTCACGGTGCCGCCGACCCACGCCAGGAGCGCGGCGACAGCCACCGCCGCCACCGGCACGCTCCAGCGCCAGACCCGCGACGGCACGACGAGCGCCGCCATCCCGACCAGCACCGCCAGCCAGGCGCCGCGCGACGCGCTGACCGCGAGGGCGAGCGCCATCACGCCGCCGGCGAGGGCGGCGATCACTCGGCCTGCCGCCGCGCCGCGCGCCAACGCCAGGCCCGCGGCCACGGGCATCAGGCCCTCCAGCAGCGTCGCCAGGCTGTTGGGAAAGGGCGCCCACTCCCCGACGCGCGGCACCGGTCGGCTCAGCGCCCGACCGAGCGTGTCGAGCATCGCCACCTTCACGTCGGGCGTCGCCAGGTGGCGGTACTGCAGCAGGAAGTAGCCCCCGGCCGCGGCGCCGGCGACGGCGATGGCGGTGAGCAGCGGCGGCCGCAAGGCGCGATGCCGCGCCACCAG
This sequence comes from uncultured Bifidobacteriaceae bacterium, assembly GCA_964442845.1. GTDB lineage: Bacteria > Acidobacteriota > Vicinamibacteria > Vicinamibacterales > UBA2999 > CAWAYR01. Next base: position 23,454 of record CAYUAX010000043.1, read on the forward strand.
CCACGACGCCACGAAGAGCCCGCCGCCGAGTGCGATGTCGCGGGCGTGGACCAGCGCGGGGCCGCGATCGGCCGCGGCGTGCGGGCTCAGCCACGCCGCGCCGACCAGCGCGGCCAGGGCGAGATGTATCGGCAGAGCGGCAGAGGCCCCGCCGCGGTGGCCGCGGCGCTCGACCGCGCCGGGGTCGGTCACGACCGCCGCCGCGCCGTGTGGACGGCGCGCGCCTCGTCGTAGATGCCGAGCAACTGGCGCGCCAGTGCATCCCAGTCGTGGTGCGCCTCGACGTAGCGGCGGCCGGCGGCGCCGATGGCGTCGCGCGCCGGGCGGTCGTCGAGCAGCCGCACGACGGCGGCGGCGAAGGCGTCGTCGGCGTCAGCGGCGACGACGTCGCGGTCGAGCACGGCGTCGAGGGCGGCGCAGGCCGACGACGAGGTCACCACCGGCACCCCGCGCGCCATGGCCTCGAGCACCTTGTTCTGGATGCCGGCCGCATAGACCAGGGGCGCCGCCAGCACGGTGGCCGTCGCCATCACCGCGGCCATGTCGGGCACGAACCCGGTGACCTCGACCCGGCCGGGCACGGCCAGCGCCTGCAGTGCCGGCGACGGATCCTTGCCGGCCAGGACCAGCCGGGCGTCTGGCCGCCGCTGCCAGACCCGCGGCATCACGTCCACGGCGAGCCGGCGGGCGGCGGCCTCGTTCGCGTGGTAGCTCATCTTGCCGGCGAAAAGCACCGTGCGGCCGTCGTCGGCCGGCGGGCCGGGCGGCAGTCCGAGATCGACGCCGTTGCGCAGGGCCCGGACGAACGTCGGATCGGCGGTCGGCGCCAGCCGCCGGAACTCGCGGGCCTCGGCCTCCGACGACGCCAGCACGCGGTCGAACCGCTCGGGCAGCGCGCCCTCGAAGCGCCGCGTCCGGCCGACGTCGAGGCGGGCCATCGAGCGCTGGGCGAGGCCGGGCGCCAGGCGCACGGTCTGCTCGAACAGCCGGGTGATGCAGTCGACGCCGTCGTAGACGGTGGCCACCGGCGCCGGCGACGGCACCAGCAGCGCCCCGCGCAGGTGTTCGACGTGCACCACGTCGGCCTCGCCGGCCGCCAGCAGGGCGGCGAGGCGGGCCTCGGCGGCGGGATGGCGGGCGTAGGCCGCCTGCACCGGCAGCGGCGTGAGCAGCGCGCGGCTGGCGTTGGCGAGCGTCCGCGCCCGGCTCAGCGGGAAGACCTCGAAGACAGCGCAGGCCTCGCGGACGCTGAGGTCGGCGAGGGCCTGGTCTTCCGGCGGCTGCACCGCCACCAGGTGCACCTGTGCTCCCTGGCGGGCCAGCGCGCGCACCCACTCGTAGGGCCGCACGCGGATGCGCGAGGGCACATAGGGGGCGACGAACAGGACGCGCATCGCCCTCATTATCGGGAGGATCGGCTCCGGCCCGACCGGGTCATCGGCCGGGGCCGATCAGTCGCCGTAGCCGCCGGGGTGGCGCTGCCGCCACGACCACGCCGAGGCGATGATCGCGTCGAGGTCGGGAATCCGCGGCGTCCAGCCGAGCACCTCGCGGATGCGATCGGAGCTGGCCACCAGCGTGGCCGGATCGCCGGGCCGCCGCCCCGCCCGCACGATGGTCACCGGCCGGCCGGTGACGCGCTCCACCGCCTGCACCACTTCGTCCACCGAGTGGCCGGTGCCGGTGCCGATGTTGAACCAGTCGAGGCCCAGGCGATCGACGGCGTCGAGCGCCAGCAGGTGCGCGTCGGCGATGTCCGAGACGTGCACGTAGTCGCGCACGCAGGTGCCGTCGCGAGTCGGGTAGTCGTTGCCGTAGACGTTGACCGACGGCCGGTCGCCGGCGGCGACGTCGAGAATCAGCGGGATGAGGTGGCTCTCGTGGCGGTGGGCCTCGCCGCGCAGCTCGGTGGCGCCGGCGGCGTTGAAATAGCGGAACGACGCCGCCTTGAGGCCGTAGGCGCGGTGATACCAGCGGATGATCTGCTCGAACATCAGCTTCGAGTCGCCGTAGGCGTTGATCGGCTGCTGGGGGTGCGCCTCGGTCATCGGCACCGTCACCGGCTCGCCGTAGGTGGCGGCGGTGGACGAGAAGACCAGGCGCATCACGCCGTGGCGGCGCATCGCCTCGAGGAGGGTGACGCCGTTGACGGTGTTGTTCTGGAAGTAGATGGCCGGGTCGGACACCGACGTGGCGACGGTGGTCTCGGCGGCCAGGTGGACCACGGCGTCGATGGCCTCCGCCGCGAAGATGGCGTCGAGGGCAGCGGCGTCGCCGTAGTCGGCGCGCACCAGGCGGCACTCCGCCGGGACGGCGGCGGCGTGCCCTTCCTGCAGGTTATCGATGACGACGATGCGGTGCCCGCGCGACAGGGCCCGCTCGACGACGACGGAGCCGATGTAGCCGGCTCCGCCCGTGACGAGCAGGTTCATGCGCTGAGGGCCGTCGCGCCGAGGCTGGCGATCTTCGCCCGGGTGTGCAGGCAGGCGAGGTGCGCGGCCACGCCGGCCACGTCTTCGATGCGCTGGACGCTGGTGGACGCGATCGTCAGCGTGAGGCTGGCCACCGCCTCGAGGGCCTGGCCGCCCTGGCCGGTGATGCCGATCGACAGGGCGCCGTGCTCGTTGGCGTATTCCATCGCCTTGAGGACGTTGGGCGACCGGCCGCTGGTGCTGATGCCGATCACGACGTCGCCGGGGGCCATGAACGTGCGCAGCTGGTCGGCGAAGATCTCGCTGTAGTCGAAGTCGTTGGCGGCCGCGGTGATGGTCGACGCCGAGTCGGTGAGCGACATCACGCGCAGGCGCGACCGGCCGGGCAGGGCGGTCAGCTTGGACAGGTCGGCGGCCCAGTGGGTGGCGACCGCCGAGCTGCCGCCGTTGCCGCAGATGAACACGGTGCGGCCGGCGGCGTGGGCGTCGACCAGGGCCCAGGCCATCCGTTCGATGGTCACCTGGTCGAGGTCGCGCAGGCAGGCGGCGAGCTCCGCCATGTAGACGGCGGGCGAGAAATCGCGGGTCGGCAGGGCGTCCATGGCTAGTACGCCCCCTCGCCGCGGAAGACCACAAGGGGGGTCTTGAGGAGGATGCGCAGGTCGAGCATGAGGCTCCAGTGCTCGACGTAGTGGACGTCCAGTTCGACCCGGCGCTCGTAGGTGGTGGTCTGGCGGCCCGACACCTGCCAGAGGCCGGTCATACCCGGCTGCACCGACAGGAGGGTGTCGACGTGCTGGCCGTACTTCTCCAGCTCGGGCTCGGTGACCATGCGCGGGCCGATGAGCGACATCTCCCCACGCAGGACGTTGAAGAGCTGCGGCAGCTCATCGATGCTGTAGCGGCGAATGACCCGACCGATAGGAGTGATACGGGGATCGTTCGGCAGCTTGTGGTTCGCCTTGAATTTGGCGAACAGCTCGGCGTCGGCGGCCAGGACCTGGTCGGCATCCACGCGCATCGAGCGGAACTTGAAGGCATCGAAGGCCCGGCCGCCCCGCCCGACGACCCGGCGGCGGTGCAGGATGGGCCCGGGCGAGCCGAGCTTGATGGCGAGAATCGTCGCGATGAGCAGCGGCGCGAGGAGCACGCAGATCAGCGCCGCGGCGAGAATATCGATGGAGCGCTTCACGAAGCGGAGGCGGCGGCTGGAGGCGGTAGCGGGCCACACAGCAAGAGCGTCAGATGCAATGGACAAGCGGTGTCTCACGTCAGGGGAGTCCGAATGCCCGGGAGAATAGCAACCGCTGTACCAGCACGTACAAGGCTGTTATCGGGGTGGCAACTCTCTTGCTGACAGAAGGTTAGGCCCTGTAGAGGCCCTCAACTGGATCGGGTTTGTCTGTGCCCGTCCTGCCTTTTGGCAACCGATCGCCAGGATGCACGACTTATCCACGACTTCTCATCGATGCGTGCTTATCTATTAGCTGGTGGCAGAGGTGAACGGCTGAAGCCGTTGACCGATCGCGTCCCGAAGTGCCTTGCTCCCGTGGGCGGACGGCCCTTGCTGGCCTATTGGCTTTCCCTCTGCAAACGCGAGGGCGTGACCGATGTGCTGCTGAACGTCTCCCATCACTTCGAGATGGTCGACGCGTTCCTGGCGAGCTGGCCGGAGCCCACGCCCAAGGTCACCGTCGTGCGGGAGCTGGAGCCGTCCGGCACCGCGACCACCGTGCGGCGCGAGCGCTGGTTCGGTGACGGCGCGTCGGACGTGTGGGTGTTCTACGCCGACAACCTGAGCGACCTCAGGCTGGGGCCGATGCGTCGGCTCCATGACAGCCACGACGGTCTGTTGACGGTCGGGCTGTTCCATACGCCGTCGCCGAGCAGCTCCGGGATCGTCGAGCTCGACGCCGATGGCAAAATTGTAAGTTTCATCGAGAAGCCCGCCGAGCCGAAGAGCGACCTGGCCAATGCCGGGGTCTACTTGATGCGTTCGGCGGTGTTCGACGCTATCCCGGACGGCCCCGGGCTGGTGGATTTCGGGCAGCACGTGCTGCCGACCCTGGTGGGCCGGATGCACGGCTACGTCATTCCCGACTTCCACGAAGACATCGGCACCCCGGAACGCCTCGTGCACGCCACGGCCGGCTGGACGGCAAGGACACCCTCGTGATCATCTCGCGCACTCCGTTTCGCGTCAGCCTGTTCGGCGGCGGCTCCGACTTCCGGGAGTACTACCGCCGCAGTCCCGGCGCCGTGCTCACGCTGGCGATCAACCGCTACATGTACGTCACCGTCAACAAGCGGTTCGACGACACCATCCGCATCTCCTACACGAAGACCGAGATCGTGCCGCGGCTGAAGGACCTGCAGCACGAACTCATCCGCGAGGCGATGCGGGTGGCCGACGTGACCAAGGGCGTGGAGATCACGACCATCGCCGACCTGCCGGCGGGCATCGGCCTGGCCTCGTCGTCGGTGCTGACCGTCGGGGTGCTCAACGCCCTGTTCGCCTATCGCGGCCAGTTCGTGTCGGCCGGCGAGCTGGCGGCCCTGGCGTGCAAGATAGAGATCGACATCCTCGGCCGGCCGATCGGCAAGCAGGACCAGTACATCGCCGCCCACGGCGGCTTCCAGTTCGTCCGCTTCTACGGCGACGAGCGGGTCACCGTGGAGCCCATGTACTGCCGCCCCGAGACCGCCCGGGCGGTGGTGGACCAGCTGCTGCTCTTCTACACCGGCATGCACCGCGCCGCCGGCTCGGTGCTGGCCCAGGCGAAGAAGCGGATGACCACCCGGACCAGCACCAAGGAGGCGATCGACCAGCTGGTGGCGATCGCCGAAGCGCAGCGCGCCCGGGTCGCCGACAACGACGCCACCGGCATCGGCGCGGCGTTGCACGATGCCTGGCAGCTGAAGAAGCAGATGGGCAGCCGGGTGTCGTCGTCGCTGCTCGACGGCTACTACGACCGCGGCCGCAAGGCCGGCGCGACCGGCGGCAAGATCGTCGGCGCCGGCGGCGGCGGCTGCCTGCTGCTGGCCGTGCCGCCGTCGGCCCGGGCCAGCGTGCGGCGGGCCATGGCCAAGTGCGGCCTGCGCGAGATCCCGATCGCCCTCGAGCCGGGCGGCACCACCATCATCCACGCCAGCGACTGGGAGTCGCCGGCGCCCAACGGCCTCGCCAAGGATCTCGCGGCTAGCGGCTAGCGGCTAGCGGCCGAGGGCGGCGATCGTCTCGGCCAACCCTTGGGCGGCGGGTGACTCGGTCTCGAGGAACTTCACCGCGAAACCCTGGATGCGATCCGCGTAGACCACCTGGGCGGGCAGGCGGAACTGCTGCCCGTGCACCTTCAGTTCGACGGTGATCTTCGCGCCGATCGGCTGGCTGGCATAGGCGTCGATGAAGCAGCCGCCGGCGCTGAGGTCGGTGATGCGGCAGTCGCGCATCCCGGACGCGCCGTCCCAGCTGCCCTCGAACGGGCCGGGAAGCCGGGCGGTGCTCCGGCGTTCGTTCGCCATCCTGTTCGTCCCTTCTCGCTCCGGACGCCGCCGGAACCCCCGCTCGTCCTATCGGCACCAGGCGCCAGCCCTGGTATAGCATTGGGGGCCTTTCCCGGACACCGCGTGCATCCAGACCTCCAAGAAGCTATCACCTTTCATCACGCCATCCTCGCGGAGGGCGGCAAGGCGCTGGTGGGGTACGAGACGGCCAAAGCCCTGGCCAACGTCGTGCTCCTGTCGGAGATTCCGACCACCTACGACAAGAAGGAGAACCGGCAGGTCAACGCCGGCAACCTGCTGTTGCGCGGGGTGCCCGGCGTCGGCAAGACCTTCTTCGGCGTCATCCTGGCGGCCATCAGCGACGCCAAGTTCGCCCGCCTCCAGGGCCGCGCCGACCTGCAGCCCACCGAGGTCGTCGGCTTCCAGATGATCAACCCGGCCACCGGCGAGCTCATCACCGAGTTCGGGCCGCTGGCCTCGGCCGAAGTCATCCTCCTCGACGAGATCAACCGCATCCCCCTCAAGAGCCAGAGCGCCTTCCTCGAGGGGCTGCAGGATCGCACCGTCACCGTCGGCAAGACCACCTTCGACCTGCCCCTCTTCAGCTTCGCCATCGCCACCATGAACCCGGTGGAGCTGGGCCAGGGCACCTTCCCGCTGTCGGAGGCGGCCACCGACCGCTTCGCGGTGATGATCAACATCGGCTACCTGCCGCCGGAAGAGGAAGCCAAGCTGGTCAACTTCGACTTCAAGCACGTGCGCCTGAACGCGCTGATGTCGAAGGACCGGATCATCCAGCTGCGCTCGCGCATCAACGAGCAGGTGTTCCTCCACGAACGGCTCGGCACCTACATCCAGCACCTGGTCGCGGCGACCCGGCCCTACAACCCCGAAACCGACTGGCTGCGCCACTCGCCCTCGGAGCTGGTCGAGCGCGGCGTCGACCTGGGCGCGTCGCCGCGGGCGATCATCGTGTGGGGCCGGCTGGCCAAGGTGTGGGCGCTGCTGATGCGCGGCCGCGATGAGGTCTACCCCGAGGACATCCAGGA
>CAYUAX010000044.1:0-30301 GCA_964442845.1 uncultured Bifidobacteriaceae bacterium
GCTATGGCGCTCGGTGAACGTCACCAAGATACAAGGGCAGGGCTTCAGCCCTGCCTGGGAAGGCGGCTCTGAAGAGCCGCCCTACGTGGCACCTGAACCGGTGCAAGTGAGCAGACACATGACCGATCGCCGCGATTTCCTCAGAGCGTTCGCGGCGGGTGCGGCGGGTGCCTGCGTCGCAGCCGGCTACCCGGAGGCGATGCTCGCGCAGCTCGGGCCGCGGCGGCACGTGACGATCGGCGGCCGGCGCGTCCGGGTGATCGACGTCCACGCGCACTGCGTGATCCCTGTCGAGGACCTGCTCGCCGGCACGCCGCTCGCCGGGCGTGGCGGCCCCGGCAACGGCGCGCTCGGGCCGGGCCGGCTCGAGGTGATGGACCAGCAGGGCCTCGACGTCCAGGTGCTGACCATCAACGGCTTCTGGTGGTACGCCGCGGACGAGGCGCTGGCGCGTCGCATCGTGGCGGAGCAGAACGAGGGCCTGGCGAAATGGGTGGCCTCGCACCCCGATCGGTTCGCCGCCACCGCGTCGGTGGCCCTGCAGCATCCGCTGCTCGCCGCCCAACAGCTCGAAGACGGCGTCAAGCGTCTGGGCATGCGCGGCGTCTCGATCGGCGGGCACGTGGCCGGCGAAGACCTGTCGCTGCCGAAGTACGACCCGTTCTGGGCCAAGGCCGCCGAGTTGGGAGTGCCGGTCGTGATGCATCCCAACGGCGCCGAGAACATCGTCAAGGAGGGGGCGCTCGGCGGCCGCGGCGACCTCGGCAACATCATCGGCAACCCGCTCGAGACCACCTACTTCCTGTCGCGGCTGATCTTCGACGGCGTGTTCGACCGGTTCCCCGGCCTGCACGTGTGCGCCGCCCACGCCGGCGGCTACCTGCCGTCGTATCTCGGCCGGACCGAGGCGGCGTGCACGGTGCGCGCGGCCGCCAAGTGCGCCAACACGAAGCGGCCCAGCGAGTACCTGAAGTCCCAGATCCACATCGACACGATGGTGTTCTCGCCGGAAGGCCTGCGGCATCTGGTGGCCGAGGTCGGCGTCGGCCAGGTGATGTACGGCACCGACGTGCCGTTCAACTGGCCGGTCACCGTGGATCTCGTGCTCGACGCGCCGTTCCTCAGCGACGCCGACAAGACCGCCATCCTGGGCGGCAACGCCGCGACGCTGTTCCGGCTGTAGTATGGCGGGCGAGCGAGGGACCATGATTCGACGGCGGGCCTTGATCCAGTCGGCGCTCGGCGCGATGGCCCTGCGGCCCGGGCGAGCCGCGGCCCAGGTGCCGTTCGGCGACGCGCACCTCGACCGCATGCGGGCACTCGCGGATGCGGTGCTGCCGCAGGCGCTCGGTGAGGCCGGGCGGGCGCAGGCGCTGACGCAGTTCATGACGTGGCTGCGCGATTACCGTGAAGGCGCCGATGGCGACCACGGCTACGGCCACGTCGGCCCGCGCCGGCTGCCGCCGTCGCCGGCGCTGAAGTACCCGGCGCAGCTCGACGACCTCGACCGGCGCGCCGGCGGGACGTTCGCCAGCGCCTCACTCGCCGATCGGCAGCGCGCGGTGAGTGCGGCCATCGAGGCGGCCAACGTGCGCAACCTGCCGGGGCGTCCCAACGGCGGCCACGTGGCGACCGACCTGATGGCGCACTACTTCAACAGCCCGGGTGCCAACGACCTCGCCTACGGCCGCCGCATCATGCGCGGCGCCTGCCGCGACCTGGACGGCTCCGAGCAGCGGCCCACCGCGCTGCCGACGGGAGGCCGATGATGCCCACCTTCGAAGCCGATCTCGTCATCGTCGGCGGCGGCATCTCGGCGGCGCTGCTCGCCCAGCGCGTCCACGCCCGCCGCCCGGGCACCTCGATGATCGTGGTCGAGGCCGGCGACACCTTCTTCGACGCCAAGAAGCGCTGGACCCAGCGCGACCGCATGGTGGCCTACGGCGAGAATCCGTGGCCCGGCGACTACATCGCGGAACAAGGTGGCGCCGGACTGATCTCGCGGTCGATGGTGGTCGGTGGCCAGGCCATGCACTGGGGCGGCGTCACCAACCGCTTCTCGGAAGAGGACACGCGGCTCAAGTCGATGTTCGGACTGGCGGTCGACTGGCCGATCGCGTGGACGGAACTGGAGCGCTACTACTGCGACGCCGAACGGGTGCTGGGCGTGTCCGGCGATCCCAGTCCGCTGGCCGAGGACGCGCGGTCGGAGCCGTATCCGATGCCCGGCATGCCGCTGTCGTGGAACCTGGCGCAGTTGAAGACGTGGGGCGAGAAGAGCGGCATCCCCTTCTGGGGGACGCCGCAAGCCAAGAACACCCGGCCCTACGACGGCCGCGGCGAGTGCAAGCGCTGCAACACCTGCTCGGTGTGTCCGACCGAGGCGCGCTACGCGCCGGACTTCACGTTCAAGAAGTTGATCGAGGCCAAGGCGATCACGTTGCACGACCGCACGCTGATCCGCAAGCTCATCGTCGCCGACGGCGGCGGCCGCACGCCGCGCATCGAGGCGGCCACCGGACTGCATCGCGACCGCCCGAACGACGCCGTCACTTACCGGGCGAAGACGTTCGTGCTCGCGTCCGGCTACGTGTGGAGCTCGCACCTGCTGCTGCTCTCGGCGTCGAGCCGGATGCCCAACGGCGTCGCCAACTCCTCCGGGCTGGTCGGCAAGTACATGGCCGGGCACGGCTTCATCCAGAGCCACATCGAACTCGATGCCGAGATCTATCCCGGCATGAACGAGCAGCACAGCCTGATCTCGCGGCAGTTCTTCCGCGCGCCGAAGGGCCAGCCGTTCGTGCGTCACGACCTGCGGCTGTGGGAGAGCCCGGTGAACCGGACGGCGCGGCTGCGCGACGACGCGGGCCGGATCCAGCTCGGCGACGCCGTGATGGCCGATTGGCGCTCGCGCACGAAGCGCGCCACCGCGCGGGTCCGCGCCTACTACGACGTGCACCCCGACCGCGCCAGCGAGCTGACGCTCGACCCGGCGACGAAGAACCCCTACGGCGATCCGCTGCCGAGGATCGTGCATCGGCCGGACGCAGCGTTCCAGGCCCGCTGGGACTCGACGCAGGCGCATATCCGCGGCGTGTTCGAGCGGCTGGCCAAGGCCGACAACGGCCGGCTGCATTCGCTCGACGTCGGCGACTACTGGGACCATCCCGCCGGCGGCTGCCGCATGGGCACCGACCCGGCGGCCAGCGTGACCGACAGCTACGGCCGCACCCACGACCACGAGAACCTGTTCGTCGTCGGCGCGCCGACCCTGCCCACGGCCGGCTGCACCAACGGCACCTTGACGTTCGCCGCGGTCACCTTACGATCCGCGGATCATCTCGCCGCCGCCCTTGGCGGCACACGTACGGAGGCACGCCCATGACCCGCTCTCGATTGTTCGGCGCCGCGGCGCTCGCATGCGCCGCCGCCTTCGCCGCCGCGTGCGGCCAGGCCGGCCAAGCTCAGGCCCCGGCCGCGCCCGCGGCTGCGGAGCGGCCCAACCCGCTGCCCGGCGTTACCAAGACGATGGAGCAGCTCGAAAGCGAGATGTTCCACGTGAGCGCCGGCCGGCGTCTGAAGCCGGCATCGTGGCCGGGGAACAACCGCGTCGCCGTGGCGCTGTCGTTCGACGTCGACAACGCCTCGATGGCGCTGTCGCAGGGCAACCTCGACTACGAGGTGCTGTCGCGCGGCGAGTACGGCGCGGTCGACGGCCTGCCGCGCATCCTGCGCATGCTCGACCGCCAGCAGGTGCCGGCGTCGTTCTTCATCCCGGCGGTGAGCGCGGCGCTGCACCCGCAGATGGTGCCGAGCATCCTCGAGAAGAAGGTCCACGAGATCGGCATCCACGGCTGGATCCACGAACGGCTGCCGACGCTGAACAACGAAGCCGAGGAGCAGCGGCTGCTCGACCAGTCGCTCGAGCTGCTCACCAGGCAGATGGGCAAGCGCCCGGTCGGCTACCGCGCCCCGTCGTGGAAGTTCAGCAAGTTCACGATGGCGCAGATCCAGAAAGCCGGCTTCCTCTACGACAGCAGCCTGATGGCCAGCGACGACGCCTACGAGATCCTGATGAACAAGAAGGGCACCGGGGTGATCGAGCTGCCGATCGAGCGCATCGTCGACGACGCGCCCTACTTCGGCGCCTCCGACGGCTCGATGCCGTCGCCCGAGCACGTGCTCGAGGTGTTCCGGTCGGAGTTCGACGTGGCCTGGGACGAGCGCGGGCTCTACGTGCTGACGATGCACCCGCACATCATGGGCCACCGCTCGCGCGTGGCGGTGCTGGAGCGCCTGATCGTCCACATGAAGCAGAAGGGCGGCGTGTGGTTCGCCACCCACGAGGACGTAGCCAAGCACCTGAAGACGCTGCTCAACAAGAGCCAGACCGACTAGCTCCGGTCAACCGACGCGCGCTGGCATCATGGATTCCACGAGCAGGCGGACTCGGCTGACGCGCCGCGAGGTCCTCGCTGGCGCACTGGGCTCGGCGGCGACCCTGCGGTCGTGGACGGCCTTTGCCGAGGCGCCTCAGCCGGCCACGCCGGTGAACTTCGCGGTGCCGGTTGGCGCGTGCGACTGCCACACGCACATCTACGGCGATCCGCAGAGGTTTCCGTTCTACGCCGGGCGTGTCTATACACCGGCCAGCGCGCTGCCGGAAGAGATGGCTGCACTGCACAAGGCGCTGCGCGTGCAGCGGGTGGTCATCGTCACACCGAGCGTGTACGGCACCGACAACTCGGCAACGCTCTACGGCATGCAGGCGAGAGGCGCGGACGCCCGCGGTGTCGCCGTCATCGACGACAAGACACCGGAGGGCGCCCTCGACGCGATGGGACGGGCGGGCGTGCGCGGCATCCGCCTCAACTTGACGACCGCGGGCATCGGCGACCCGGCGGTGGGGCGCCAACAGCTTCTCAACGCCATCGAGCGCGTCCGGGGGCGTAATTGGCACGTCCAGCTCTTTACGAACCTGGCGATGATCGCCGCGATCCAAGATCTGGTCACGGCCGCGCCGGTGCCCATCGTCTTCGACCATTTCGGCGGCGCCGAGGGGAGGCTCGGGCCGCGACAGCCGGGCTTCGCTGAACTGCTCGAGCTCGTGCGGTCGGGACGCGCCCACGTCAAGATCTCCGGGGCGTATCGCAGCTCCACGCTCGCTCCAGACTATCTGGACGTGGCGCCGCTGGCTCGGGCGCTGATCGCCGCGAATCCCGATCGCATCTTGTGGGGCACCGACTGGCCGCATCCGGATTCAGCGACCGTCCCCGGGCGACTGCCGACCCAGGTGGCGCCGTTCCTGCCGATCGATGACGGCCGTCTGCTGAACCTGTTGCCCGTATGGGCGCCCGACCCGATCATCCAGAAGAAGATCCTGGTGGACAATCCGGTTCGCCTCTACGCGTTCTGAGCGGGTAATCGGAGGACGGCCGATCAGCACGCGATGCTTCGGCGTGATCGCGGCCGGGATCGCCGCCGTCCACACTGTGTAGCCGGCGGCTTCGAGGCGCAGCGCGCGCCGCGTGTCGATCGCCAGTGTCTCGTCCATCCAGCCGGCGAGGGTCGTCGGCCGCGCCCGCAGATCGTGACAGCACGGCATCACCGCCACCGGCACGCCGGCGGCGATCGTCGCGTCGAGTACGCGATCGGTGAGGCGGCCACAGGCGTGGCAGGAGACCACGACGTCGCCTCTCGCAATCGCGAACCCCTCGAGCGCCGTGACCGCATACGACACCGGCGGCAGGTCGGGCCACACCGCCGCGATGGCGAGGCGGAGCGCCTCGGCCGACGGCGGAACGGCCGGATCGACGACGACCGCGGCGGGCGACGTGCGATCGAGCAGCAGCATCACGACCGCGAGCAGGCCGTGGCCGCCGCCGATGTCCACCACGCGGCCGCCGCGGACGCGCCGCCGCATCCGCCGGGCCAGCTCCCACGCTTCGTACAACTCCTTGCGCGGGAGGCACCCGGCGGCGCACACCGCGCGGCCGAGGCGGTCGAACAGCGAGTCGCCGGCGAACCGTCCCAGGTCGTGGCGTGTCAGCCGGTTCTTCGACGACGGGTCGAACGTCACGCGGCGATCGTAGCGTGACCGTCGCCGCGGCGGGACCAGCGCCGGGACCAGCGCGTTCAGGCGGGATTCAGCAGCCGGCGCCACGATCGGACCTGGAGGCACATCGATGCTGAAGTCCCTCGTTCCCGTCCTGATCGTCGGCGCCGTCGGCGCATTCGCCCTGTCGGCAGCCACTGCCGCCGCGCAGACCCCGGCGGGCTCGCTCACCAACCTGACCGGCGTCTGGGTGATGGAAGTCGAAGGCCACCAGTTCGGCCTGGAACTCGATCAGAAGGACGGCCCGGCCGTCGAGGGCGTGATGCTGGCGATGGGCCGCCGCGTGCTGCTCGTCGGCGACTACGTGGAGCGCGTGCTCACGCTCAAGGGCGAGCGCCCCGAGGACGGCGTCGGCCACGGCCACGGCAGCGAGGACGGCGCCAAGGCCGGGCCGATCGTCGCGACGATGAAGGCCGACGGCACGCTCGACGGCGAACTGTCGACCAATCGCGGCCGGACGAAGTGGACGGGGACGCGGCTGAAGAAGCCATAGCCCTCTGCGGCGGACCTGAAGGTCCGCCCTACGGAATGTGGGCCGCCTTCACCGGGGCGCCGATCCACCAGGTGATGCCGTTGGTGTCCACCACGCCGGCGTTGCGGTGTCCGTACGGTTTGTCCTCGGGCGGCATCTGCGAGGTGGCGCCGGCGGCAAGCGCCTTCGCGTAGGTGCCGTCGACGTCGGGCACCCAGAGATAGAGCGCGGCGCTCAGCGGCTTCCACTGGTCGTTGCCCTGCCCGAGCATCAGCAGCGAGTCGCCGATGTGCAGCTCGGCGTGCATCACCGTGCCGTCGGGCCCGCGGTTCACCGCCTTCTCGGTGGCGCCGAACGCGGCGGTGAGGAAGCGGATCTCGGCGTCCGCGTCGGGCACGACGAGGTACGGCGTGAGGGTGCGATAGGTGTCCATGGTGTCGGCCATGGCCGCATCCTCGCCGATCTCAGCCGGCCGGCGATTGGAGAAAAGAGACGTGGTTCTGGAAGGCGGTCCGCGCCGTCCGGTAGCCGGTCGGCGTCAGGCCGGAAAAGGCGCGGAAGTCGTGGATGAAATGCGCCTGGTCGTAGTACCCGCACGACAGCGCCACCTCCGCCCAGTCCACGGCGGCCTCGGCGTGGGCCTGCGCCAGCGCCCGCTGAAAGCGGCGCACGCGGCAGAACTGCTTCGGGGTCAGGCCGACGTCGCGCCTGAACGCGTCGATGAACCGCCGCGGGCTCAGGCCGACGGCGTCGGCCACCGCGCCGATGCGCGCGGCGTGGGGGGCGCGGATGAAGGCGGTCAGCGCGGCCTCGACGCCGCGATGGCGCGGGCGGGGGCGCCAGGCGGCGCGCAAGGTGTCCTCGAGCACGTCGAGCGCGCCTTCGGGTGTCTTCGCGGCCAGCAGCCGGTCGCGCAGGCGCGCGGCCGCGGCCGGCGTCCACAACACCTCGAGAGGGACGTCGCCGGCGGTCAGGGCCTCGGCCGGCGCCGCGAAGCACGCGCCGGTGCCGCCGGGGTGGAAGACCGCGCCGACGACATGTTCCTGTTCCTCCGAGTCGATGATCTCGAACTTCGTCCGCGGCCCGACCAGGACCGCGCCTGGCGCCGTGGTCGCCCGCGCCTGTAGGTCGTAGGCGCGTGTCTGGTCTTCATTCAGGTTGACGATCAGCTGCGCGGCGCCGGTGGGCAGCACGCGTTCGAGGGCGAAGGCCTGCGGCGCGCGGCGGAAGTACCACAGCGCGGCGATGCCGCCGTCGAGCGGCGGCGCCGGCGTGCGGGTGCAGAAGGTCATCGTGGCCCACAGTATCGGCGGCGGCCGCCGCCGAGATCAAACGGCGGCGGCGCGGTAGGTGAGCACGAGCACGTCGCGGTGGGCGGGCGCGTCGGGCCGCTCCGGCACCACCGGGGTGACGCCGTGCCACACCCGGTGATCGTCGAGCACGACGGTGTCGAGCGGCTGCTCGAGCGTGAACGAGCCGAGTGGGCGGCCCGCATCGTCGGCCACCGCCGTGACGCCGCCGGCGACGTTCGTGCGGCCGATCAGCGTGACCGCCACCCAGTCCACGCCGTCGCGATGCATCCCCTCCGGCGTCGGCAGACCGGGTCGCGCCGGATCGGCCTCGATGCGGAACTGATGCGCCTCGACCAGCCACGGCCGCGGCCCGCCGCAGGCGGCGTCGAACACTCGGGCGAACAGCCCGACCAGGGCGCCGAACAGCGGCTGCGCGGCGACGGCGTCCTCCATCGGCGCGAACCAGCGGTCCACGCCGCCGTTCAGGTGGTTGTAGTCGCGGGTCTGGAAGTGCGGCTGGTGCGGACGCCGCGTCATGGTCGTGCCGTCCACGGCGAAGCTGGCGTAGCGGCGTCGGCGATAGCGTCCGCCGTCGGCCATGTAGGTATCGGTGTCGAGGTCGTGCCAACTCGCCGCCAGCGTGGCCACGGCCGACGCGTCGGCGCCGAGGAGATCGCGGACGTCCGCGGCACCCAGCCGCGCGTAGCCGGCAGCCGCGAGGGTTGCCACCGTGGACGACGCTGCGAGCAGCGGGCCGGCTGTCATGACCGTGCGCCCGCGTCGAGTCGGGCGCACTCCAAGATCGACGCCAGCGACTGATCGACGTCGGCGTCGGTGGTGGCGTACGACGACACGCTGATCCGCATCGCCTCGCGGCCCTGCCACCGAGTGCCGCCGCACCAGCAGACGCCGGCGGCCTGCACGGCGGCGATCACCCGCGCCGTGCGGGCGTCGTCGCCGAACGCGACCAGTACCTGGTTCAGCGTGACGTCGTTCAGCACCTCGTGGCCAGCCGCCCGCAGGCCCTCCGCCATCCTCGCCGCATGCCGGCAGCACCGCGACACCAACGCGTCGAGGCCGTCGCGACCGAGATACGCCAGCGCCGCCCACACGTCCACGCCGCGGGCACGGCGCGAGCCGTCGGGGGAGTAATGCATCGGATCGCGGACCCCCGAGGGCGGCAGGTAGGCGGCGCTCATCGCCATCGCGGCGCGCAGCGCTGCGCCGTCGCGCACCATCGCGATGCCGCAGTCGTAGGGCACGTTCAGCCATTTGTGCGCGTCGGTGGCCCACGAGTCGGCCCGCTCGTAGCCGTCGGCCTGCGCGGCGTAGTCGCGGGTGGCCCGCGCCCACAGCCCGAACGCGCCGTCCACGTGCACCCAGCCGCCCGCAGCCTGCGCCCAGTCGCAGATCGCCGGCGCCGGGTCGAAGGCGCCGGTGTTGACGTTGCCGGCCTGGATGCAGACGATGGCCGGCCCGGTGAGCGGCGGCAGGCGGCGCGCGTCGATGCGGCCCTGGCCGTCCACCGGCAGGTCGACGGTGCGGGTGCGGCCGAAGCCGAGCAGGCCGAGCACGCGCCGCACGGTGGAGTGCACCTCGCCGCCGACCGCGATCGTCACCGGCGGCGCGCCACCGAGGCCCTGCTCGTCCACGTCCCAGCCGGCCCGGGCCAGCACGGCGTGACGTGCCGCCGCCAGCGCCGTGAAGTTGGCCATCGTCGCGCCGACGACGAACGCCCCGGCGGAGTCCGCGGGCAGCCGCAGCGCCTCGAGCGTCCAGCGCAGCGCCGTCGCCTCGAGCGTCGCCGCCGCCGGCGACATCACGTGGAGGGCGCAGTTCTGATCCCAGGCGGTGGCCAGCCAGTTGGCGGCGACCGTCACCGGCAACGAGCTGCCGTTGACGAAGCCGAAGTAGCGGCCGCCGGCCATCGTCACCGTCGCGGGCGAGCCCAGTCGATCGAGCTGGTCGAGCAGGCGGCCCGGGTCGCCGCCACGCGCCGGGAACGGCTCGTCGAAGCCGCGCAGCGCGGCCAGGGCCTCGGGCGCCGGGGCGACGTGGCGTCCGACGACGGCGGCGCGGTAACGCACGCCGCGTTCGGCGGCGTCGCGCAGCAGCGCGGCGGTGGAAAGCGCTTCCGCGCCGCCGAGAGTAGCGCTATCGTCTAGAGTCATGGCAGAGAGTAGCAGCGTAGCGTCGGTGGTTCAAGTGCTGCGCCGCGAGGCGCACCGCCTGTCGCCGGGTAGCCGCCTGCCGTCGGTGCGGACGTTGATGGCGCGGCACCGCGTCAGCCCCGGCACGGTGCGACAGGCCATGGCCCGCCTCGCCGACGAGGGCGTGCTCGACGCGCGGCCCGGGCAGGGCACGTTCGTCGCGGCCGCCGCCACGGCCCACGCCGCGGCTGAGGCGCCCGACTTCGCCTGGCAGGCCAGCGCGCTCGGCACCGGCCGCATCACCGCCGACGACGTCGCGACGCTGCTCGCCGGCGCGCCGGCCGGCGCCATCAACCTGGCCGGCGGGTATCCCGCCGAAGATCTGCAGGCGGTGGACCTCGCGGCCCGAGCGCTGGCGCGCGCCGCGCGGCGGCCCGGCGTGTGGGGCCGCGTGCCGCTCGAAGGCCTCGATGGCCTGCGGGCGTGGTTCGCGGCGCAACTCGGCCCGTCGGTGGGTGCCCGCGAAGTCGTGGTCTGTCCCGGGTCGCAGGCGGCGATCGCCACGGCGTTCAACGCCCTGACACAGCCCGGCGATCCGCTGGTCGTCGAATCGCCGTCCTACGTCGGCGCGCTGGCGGCGGCGCGGGCCGCCGGCCTGCGCCTGGTGCCGGTGCCCACCGATGCCGACGGCGTGGTGCCCGATCTGCTGGCCCGCGCCTTCGACACCAGCGGCGCCCGTGTGTGCTACCTGCAGCCGCTGCACGCCAATCCCACCGGCGCCACGTTGGCCGCGGGCCGCCGCGCCCAGCTGCTCGACGTCGTCCGCACGCGCGGCGCGCTGGTCGTCGAGGACGACTGGTGCCGCGACCTGTCGTTCGAGAAGGCGCCGCCCCGCCCGCTGTTCGTCGACGACGCGCACGGCCACTGCGTCTACCTGCGGTCGCTGACCAAGTCCACCGCACCGGGGCTGCGCATCGGCGCCATCGTCGCGCGCGGCGCAGCGCTGGCCCGTCTCACCGCCAGCCGTGCCGTCACCGAGTTCTTCGTGTCGGGGCCGATGCAGGAAGCGGCGCTCGAGGTGGTGCACGCGCCGGCGTGGCAGCGCCACCTGCGGCGCGTCCGGGCGACGCTCGCGGCGCGCCGCGACACGCTGGTCGCGGCGGTGCGGCAGCACCTTGGCCCGGCCAGTGTGGCGGTGGTGCCGTCGGGCGGCATCCACCTCTGGGTGCGGCTGCCAGACGCCGTGGATGCGGATGCCGTCGCCCGGCGGGCCATCGAGGCCGGCGTGGTGGTGAGTCCGGGCCGGCGGTGGTTCCCGGCCGAGCCGACCGGGTCGTACCTGCGGGTGAGCTACGCCTGCGCCGGCGACGCCGAACTGCGGCGCGGCGCCGAGATCCTGGGCCGGCTCCTCACAGCCGCCCCATCCACGCGAGCAGCCCGGTCGTCAGCCAGGGCACGTAGGTGATCACCAGCACCCCGAAAGCCAGGACGAACAGCATCGGCAGCGACGCCGCGGCCACCTCCATCAGCGGCTTGCGGAAGCGGTACGACGCCAGGAACAGATTGAGGCCGACCGGCGGCGTCAGGTAGCCGAGCTCCAGGTTGGCGATGAAGATGATGCCGAGGTGGACCGGGTGCACCTCGTAGGCGAGGCCGAGCGGCACGAGCAGCGGCGCGACGACGAAGGTGGCGCTGAAGATGTCCATCAGGCAGCCGACGACGAGCAGGAAGCCGTTGAGCGCCAGCAGGAACATCCACCGGCTGCTGATGTAGGTCTGGGTCAGCTCGAGCAGCCGGCCGGGCACGTCGGCGTCGATCATCCAGCTGGTGAGCCCCACGGCGACGCCGAGGATGAGCAGCACGCCGCCCACCGTCGAGGCGCACTCGGCGGCGACGCGGCCGATGTCGCGGCCGATCTTCAGATCGCGGTGCACGATGACCTGCGTCAGGAACGCATAGAGCGCGCCGATGGCGGCGGCCTCCACCGTGGTCGCGAAGCCGCTGAACAGCGACCCGACGATGACCACCGGCAGGGCGATCTCCCATTTGGCGTCCCACAGCGCGGCGGTGGCTTCGCTGACCGCAAAGGCCGGCCGCTCGACGCCGCGGGCGATGGCGGCGCGGATGCCCCACGCGGACGTCATGCCGATGAGCAGCAGTCCCGGCACGATGCCGCCGATGAAGAGATCCTCGATCGGCGACTGGGCGACGATGCCGTAGAGGATGAGCGGCAGCGCCGGCGGGAGCAGCAAGCCGAGCGATCCCGACGCCGTCAGCAGCCCCAGCGAGAACCGCTCGCCGTAGCCGTCCTTGACCAGCGCCGGGAAGAGCAGCCCGCCCAAGGCGAGGATCGTCACGCCCGACCCGCCGGTGAAGACGGTGAAGAACGCGCACAGCATCGCGCAGACGACCGCCGTACCGCCGGGGAACCAGCCGAACAACGCACGGAACACCCGCAGCAGCCGCTGCGGCGCGCCGCCTTCGGCCAGCAGCACGCCGACCAGCGTGAAGAGGGGAATCGAGGCCAGCGTCGGCTTGGTCGAAAGCTGATAGGTCTGGATGAGGATGGCCGACGCCGGCACGCCCTCGGACAGGAACATCACCGCCGCAGCGCCGCCGAGCAGCGCGAAGATGGGCGCGCCGGCGCCGCCGCCGACGAACAACGCCAGGAGCCACCAGCCGTAGGAGCCCGGGCCGCCCGGCAGCGTGGCCTGGGCAGCCTGATCGATCACCGGCGAGAAGGGGTCGCTCCAGTTGAAGGGCAGGCCGGCGCCGAGCCACAGCCCGGCGAGCGCGCCGAGCGCGGCGGCTCCGCCGGCGCCTGGGTGCGCCTTGAGCGAGGCCCGCACGATGCGCCAGGTGATCACCGCGAAGCCGAGCGGCAGCAGCACCTGGAAGGCCCACACCGGCACGCCCTCGGTGATCATCCGGCCGGCCTCGCGCTCGATGCGCACGAGGTCGATGCCGCTGCGCGCCAGCATCGAGGCCACGGCGGCGCCGATGAAGCCGGCGAGGCTCTTGGCGGCGACGTTGAGCGGCCCTGGGGGCAGCAGCGCGCCGGTGGCCAGCGCGAGCAGCCGGTCGTCGCGGGCGGCCAGCGCGCCGCCGACCAGCGCGACCACGAGCGTGAGGTGCTGGACGAACGGCGTGCCGCCCGGGATGCCCGAGTCGAACCGCCGCAGCACGATCTCGGCGATCGGCAGCAGCGTGAGCAGCGCCAGCGCGGCGATCGACAGCCCGTGCTCGACGGTGTCGAAGGCACCGCCCTGGTGGATGCCGCGGGCTTCGGCCGGGACGTCGGCCGCGGCGTCGGCGGGGCCGTCGCCGGCCGGCGCGGTCACTTGGTGCCGCGCGTCTTGCGGAACGCGTCGCGCTCGCGGGTGCCCTGGTCGAAGACGTCGGCCGGCACGATGGTGCCGCGCATGGAGGTGGCGAACTTGTCGGCCATGTCGCGGAAGCCCTTGGCCGCGGCGGCGTCCGGCGTGGTGAGCTTCAGGCCGCGCTTGAGCATCTCGGCCTTGGCCTGGTCGTCCTGCTGCGGCACCTCGCGGTCGAGCTGATCCTGGATCTTCTTCGCCACCGCCAGCACCTGGGTCCGGTCGGCCTCGCTGATCGTGCCCCAGGTCTTCGCGTCCACGACGGTGGCGCCGGCCAGCGGGCCGACGCCGACGTCGAGCATGTGCGGCACGTTGCGGTACCACTGGAACGCCAGCGTCGCCAGCGGCGTGGACGGCACGGCGTCGAGCAGGCCGGTCATCAGCCCGCTCTGCACCTCCGAGAACGGCAGCGGCCGCGGGTTGAAGCCATTCTGCTTGTAGAGCTGCACGAACTGGTCGTCGCCGGCGCTGGTGTAGAGGCGCTGCTTCTTCAGTTCGTCCACGTTCGGCGTCGGGTTCTTGCTGAACAGGTACACCCAGCCGGTGTCGCCCCAGTTGAGCAGCACCAGGCCCTTGGCCTCGAGCTTCTGCTTCAGCATGGGTTCGAGCTTGGCCCGCGTCGCCCGGTACTCGTCGTAGGTGGCGAAGAACATCGGGATGGTGAAGATGTTGAAGGCGTTGTCGACCGAGGCGAGGCCGACGGCGGTGATCGACGCGGCGTGCTGCCGGCCGATCTTCATGTTCGAGATCATCGTCGCCTCGTCGTCCTGGGCGGCGCCGATGACGCGCACGATGACGCGGCCGCCGGTGGCGGTGCGGACGTCGGCCTCGAACTGCTTCAGCGCCTTGTGCCACACCGAGCCGAGCGGCGCCGGCGAGGCGAGGCGGATGGTGGTCTGCGCCGCGGCCGGTCCGGCCACCAGCGCCAGGGCCAACACTGCACTGCACACACGGGTCATGAACGTCATGGCGTCCTTCGTCCCCTTCGGTTAACGGAAGCTCACGGGCACCGGCGCGTGCGGCACCGGCGGCGCCACGGCGAGGCGCGGCGCGGCGGCCGTGGGGGCGTCGGCCGCGGAGAACAATTCGTCGACGCGCGACTGCAGGATGCGGGCGCGCTGCTGGGCGATGATCGTCGCCAGCCTCGTGTCGGGCGTGTCGTTCGGATCGATGGCCAGCGCCTTCTCGAGCAGTTCGTCGAACTCCTGGCGGTTCTGCGCCGGCTGGGCCACGCTGGCCGCCATGGCCACGTAGGCCGAGGCCGATTTGCCCTTCGACAACTCCACGGCGCGCTCGAAGTGCTTCCGCGCCCGGGCGGCGTCGCCGCCCATCGACGGCGACATGCCGTCGAGGGTGATGAACACCTCGTGGATGGCGCCGGCGGCGTAGTCCTCGTCGAGGGCCAGGGCCTTGTCCATCAGCGTGCGTACGACGGGGAAGTCGGCGACGAGATCGGGCTGATCGACGCCGACGGCGATGGCCGAGCCCCACGACGCGCCCAGCCAGTAGAGCTCGTCGACGTCGTACTTCACGGTGCCCAGCGCCGTGGCCGGATCGGTGGAGAGCGCGGCGCGCAGGCCGGGGCGCTTCAGTTCCACTCGCCGCATGCAGTAGTCGCGTCCACGCAGATACAGACGACGCGCCCGCGCCTTCAGCCGCTCGCTCTCCGCGTAGTCGGTGGACTCGAGGCGCTCGGCGTCGAGCTGCACGAACGCATTGGCGTAGGAGGTGAAGCCCGAGCACGCGGTGAGCAGCATGCCCTTGTGGTTGGGCGAGGTCTGCAGCAGCGATTCGAGGGTCTTCAGCGAGAAGGGCAGCGCCGCACGGATGAGCTCGGGGTCGTCGTCGGTGGTGTACACGGACGGCCCGGGGGCCGACAGTGAGTCGCCCAACTTGTTGACCGCAAAGGTCTTGATGGAGCAGCCCGTCAAGGCCGTGACGGCCCCGGCGGCCAGCACGGCCAGCCGGACCTGCAGGAGAAAGGATGTCCGGAGCGTCAACGTCCTTTGAGTTTACTGCGCTCGGCCTTCGAGGAGCTCGTAGGCGCGGGCGGTGCCGTGCCACAGCACGCCGGGCGTCGTGATGGCGGGGTAGTGGGCGGCGTGCGCACGCATGTCGATGCGCGCCGCCGCGTCCTGCGCCGGCACGCCGGCCTTGTGCAGCGCCTGTACCTGCGTCCAGAAGTCGCGCAGGTAGGCCTGGAAGTGATCGATCTTGGCCTTGCCGCTGAAGTGGCTGCCGTGGCCGGGCAGCGTGACGTCGTAGTCGAGCGCGCGCAGCTTCTCGAGCGTCGCGATCCAGTCGGGGATGAAGCTGTCGCCCAGGTACGACGTGCCCTCGACCAGCAGGTCGCCGGTGATGACGAGGCGCTCCTTCGGCAGGTGCACCACGACGTCGCCGCCGGTGTGGCCGCGGCCGAGGTGCAGCAGCCGGATCTCGCGGCCGCCGCGGAACAGCGTGAGGTGATCGGCGAGCGTGACGGTCGGCGGGGCCACGGCAACCGCGTTGACGCCCTCGAACTGGGTCTCGAGCACGCCGAGCTGCGTCTGCAGTTTGCCGCGTTCGGCGGTGTCGGTGGCCGCGGCGACGCGGCCCTTCAGTTCGGCGATCCGTCCCGCCAGCGGCGTGATGAAGAACTCCCAGCTGCGGCCGCGCGTGGAGTCGCCGGCGGCGAGCTTGCGGCGGGTGTACTCGTGGCCGATCACCTCGACGTCCGGGCCGTAGATCTGATTGCCGTGGGCGTGATCCCAGTGCCAGTGGGTGTTGATGACGTAGCGGACCGGCTTGGGCGTGATCGCCTTCAGCTCTTCGCGCAGCGCCCACGCGCCGCCCGGCGACATGTGGGTGTCCACGACCAGCACGTCGGTGTCGTTGACGACGATCGAGGCGTTGCAGCCGATGGCGAGCGCGCCGGTGCCGACCGCGTGATAGACCCCGGGCACGACTTGGCGGATGTCGAAGGCCTTGCCGCTGTAGGTGCTGCCCGGGGGGCGGGCTGCCGGCGGCTGCATGGCGTCGAGGGTGAGGGCACCCGAGGTGGCGAGGCCCGCCAACCCGCCGAGCAGCACGGCGCCGAGCACGAGAGCACGATGGCGGCGGATCCGCGTCGTCATGGCCGGTGAGCCTACCACGCTCGAGCTGGGTGGGTCGGTGCCAGGCACGAACGGTGTTCAGTGCCAGGCACCCGACACCTGCGCTGACGAACTCGTCAGTCGAAGACGGCGACGACGGGGCCGTGGTCGCTGGAGCCGATCTCGCGCTGGACCACGCAGGTGGCGGCGCGGCTTGCCAGGGCCGTGGAGGCGACCACGTAGTCGATGCGCCAGCCGATGTTGCGCTGTTTCAGGTTGCGCCACGGCGCCCACCAGGTGAAGAGCGCGTCGTCGTCGGGGTGCAGGGTGCGGCCGACATCGACCAGGCCGCGCGACAGCAGCCGTTCGATGACGGCGCGTTCGACGTCGCGGGCCCCGACCTGGTTCGGCTTGCGCTCTTTGGGATGGATGTCGCGATCGGTCCGGGCGACGTTGAGATCGCCGCAGAAGAGCAGCGGCGTGCCAGCCGTTTGGGCGTCGGCGGCCCAGCCGTCCATCGCCTCCAGGAAGCGCAGCTTGGCCTCGTAGTCCTTACCGCCATTGGGCACGTAGAACGACGAGACCAGCGTGCGCACGCCGGCCACGTCGATTTCGGCTGAGATCACTCGCGACTCGAAGTCGAACGGCGGGTGCACGAACGCCGGCGGCAGCGGCGCCATGGCCTTGGCGACGAGCAGCGCCACGCCGGAGTAGCCCTTGCCACCGTGCCAGCCGACCCAGTAGTGCTCCAGCTCGCGCAGGTCGAACGGCAGCTGGTCGATCGTCGCCTTGATCTCCTGCAGGCAGACGACGTCGGGCCGCTCGGCGGCCAGCCAGTCGAGCAGTTGCCCCTGCCGGGCGCGGATGCCGTTGACGTTCCAGGTGGCGATCTTCATCGGGGGACGGGCGTCACGGCGCCTCGGCGGCAGCCCACCGCCGCAGGGCGTGCTCGATAGCGTAACGCGCGCGGGCCACGGCCGAGGCATCGCCGTCCGCGGTGTCGTGCCATGCGCCGCGCAGCAGCGCGTCGATCTCGAAGGCGATGACGTCGGCGCGGGTCGCGGCTGGCAACTCGCCGGCAGCCGCCGCGCCGGCGGCGTGCTCGACCAGGAGGGCCCGCCACCCGCGGTGCCAGGTGCCGAGAGCGTCGCGCGGGGCGACACGGAGCGGCGGGCAACCGGCGGCCAGCACGTCCAGGGCGGCGTCGCGAGTCGCTGTGAGGGCCAGCCATGCCTCGCTGAGGGCGACCAGTCGGGCGACGCCCCCCGGCGCCGCGGCGGTCGCGGTGACCACGGCGCGTTCGAACCGGGCGGAGGCGGTCTGCACCAGGGCCTCGTCGAGCGCGGGCTTGGAACCGAAGTGGAGGAAGACGCCGCTCTTGGCCATTCCGGTGGCGGTGGCCAGGGCGCCGATCGAGGCGGCCGGCAGTCCGCCGGCGGCGGCCAGCCGGAGGGCGTGGTTGAGGATCAGTTCGCGGGTGGCGAGACTGGCGGCGCGAGGTGCCGACACGGTGGCAATATTAGTTCAAATCAACTGAGAACGAACGTTCGTTCATTCAAGCAGGCCGCGCACACGCCCGGTGGTCTAACGCCTCCAAAAAGGCAGAGCTTGCGGCTGTTCTGCGCACTTCGGCGTCCTATCCGGACGTCTCGGCTATACTCTGCCCGGACCCCTGAGGAGCCACGAATGACCACCCGATTCTTCGCCGTCGGACTCGCCGCGGCCCTGCTCGCCGCGCCCGCCCTCGCCACCGCCCAGGCCACCGCCACCCAGACCCCCACGCGGCGTCCAGATGTCATCTACGTCCCGACGCCGCAGGAGGTGGTGGACGCGATGCTCCAGGTGGCCAAGGTCACCAAGAACGACGTGGTCTACGACCTGGGCACCGGTGACGGCCGAATCCCCGTCACGGCTGCCAAGACCTACGGCGCCCGCGGCGTCGGCATCGATATCGACCCGCAGCGCATCAAGGAAGCCACCGAGAACGTCACCAAGAACGGCGTCGGCGACCGCGTCCGCATCATGCAGGCCGACCTCTTCGAGACCAACATCTCGGAAGCCACGGTGGTCACGCTCTACCTGCTGCCGTCGCTCAACCAGAAGCTGCTTCCGAAGCTGAACAAGGAGCTGAAGCCCGGCACCCGCATCGTCTCGCACGCCTTCGACATGGGGGACAAGAAGGCGAAGGAAGAGCTCGACGTCAACGGCCGCAAGGTCTACATGTGGACGATCCCGATTCAATAGGCAGGGCTCGG
This sequence comes from uncultured Bifidobacteriaceae bacterium, assembly GCA_964442845.1. Classification (GTDB taxonomy): domain Bacteria; phylum Acidobacteriota; class Vicinamibacteria; order Vicinamibacterales; family UBA2999; genus CAWAYR01. Next base: position 18,733 of record CAYUAX010000044.1, read on the forward strand.
GCCGGAAACACGAAAGGCGGCCGAACTCGGCCGCCTTTCGCATGTACCGCTGCCGCCGCGAGGCGTCAGTCCGTGGCGCGCCCCTCGAGCAGCGGCTCGCACGGCAGCGTCTCGGGCCCGTTCTCGGTGCACACCGCGTAGGTCGTCTGGTACATCGAGACGCCGGCGTGCTCCCCCTTCTTGTTCAGCACGTAGAAGCTGATGCCGAACGCCGGGTTGCCCTTCGCGTTGAGCAGCCGCTTCTCGACGGTGTTGGCCTTGATGCGGCGCAGCGCCTCCATGCCGGCGTCCTTGGGCGCCTTGCCGCGGCGCATCTCCTCGACGATCAGGAACGAGCACAGGTTGTAGAGGTTGGCCTCGCCGCGCCCGGTGGAGCCGGCGGCGCCCACTTCGTTGTCCACGTAGAGGCCGGCGCCGAGGATCGGCGAATCGCCGGTGCGGCCCGGGATCTTCCACGCCAGGCCGCTGGTGGTCGTCACGCCGCACACCTCGCCCCTGGCGTTCACGCCGTCGCAGTTGATGGTGCCCCAGAAGTGGTTCGGGTCGATGAGGCCGTCGCGCACCATCGCCAGCCCGGCCATCAGGCCGGCCCTTTCGCGTTTCTTGGGATCGAGGTAGTGCTCGGGGTCGACGCGCCGTTTCCACTCGAGCCACAGCCGCCGCGACTTCTCGGTGTTGAGGTCGGCTTCGATCGTGAAGCCCATCTGGCGAGCGAACTCCTGCGCGCCCCTGCCGACCAGCAGATGGTGGTCGGTGTTCTCGAGCACCGCCTTGGCAACGAGCGACGGCGCGCGCACGCCTTCCAACGCCGCCACGCCACCGGCCCGCTTCGCCGGCCCGTGCATGCAGCACGAGTCGAGCTGCACCACGCCGTCGGCGTTGGGCAAGCCGCCGTAGCCCACGCCCGACTCCTCGGGATCCAGTTCGCAGAGGTTGACGCCGGCAATCAGTGCGTCGAGCACGTCCTTGCCGCCGCTGGTCATCATCTCGAAGGCCAGCTGCACGCCGGTCTTCGTGCCGCCGTTCTTGTAGACGTTGCCGTTGTTGGAGGCGATGACCGCCGGCCGCGACGCGCCGGTGCGCACAGCGGGCGCCTGGCCGAAGACCGGCGTGGAGGCGCCGAGCGCGAGGCCGGCGGCGGTGGACGTGGAGACGAACTGGCGACGGGTGAGCTTGGTGACCATGGGCACTCCTGAAACGATCGCGCGCATCCTAGTCCCGCGGTCCTCCGGACGCAACCCTCATTGGACGTGCCTGCGAGGCCGTCGTGGGCTGGCGACGGCCACCTCGGCCGTCAGCGCCCCGGCCTGAACGGCGCTGTGCTCCCGGGCGCCTTCAGCGCAAAGACAGCGTCACCGAATAGCTGATGTTCGAGCTGTTGCCGCCGCTGGCGAACGGGGACGTGACGGTGTCGATTGCGTACGAACCCGGTGAGCAGGTGAAGCTCGCCGAACCGGTGGCCGTCAGTCGCGCTATCTGCTGCCCGCACGGCCCGGGTCACCGACGCGACGAATCCGACACTGCCGACACTGCCGACCACTACCGAGACAGCACACGACATCGGGCTGGCGACCTGCACGGCGGCCCGGGATCGCATCTCGACGGCGGCGCAGGCCGATCCTGCGGCGATCACCGCGGTTTGCCCGGACGACACCACGTCGAGTCCCGAGCCTGCAACTGCCCCGGCAGCGCCGAGCCCTGCCACTCTTGCGCCAGTGCACCGGGGGGAACGGCGAGACCCAGCGACAGCAACGGCAGCAGGACCCCGACACCAAGAACGTGATGCATGACCGACCTCGTCCAGTTGAGGGACCGCCTGCCGGTGTCGCCGGCACATCCGTCCGTCGGCGCTCTACAGGCGGGCGCGGTGGCACTCCGCGGCGGGGCCGTCCAGTGAATCGGTTTGAACGTTCTGACAGCTCCGTCATGACGTTGCGGTCTTGACTAATGGGCGGGGCCGCGGCGATAAAGCCCCTCACGGTTCCTGACATCCCCATGGACGGAACACCTCGCCTGGCGTTCGGTGCGTTCGAGCTCGACCGTTCGCGCCGTCTCCTGACCTGTCATGGGCAGGCGGTCCCGATGTCGTACCGCTGCCTCGACGCCCTCATCGTCCTGGTCGAGGCCGGAGGAGCCGTCGTCGATCGGAACGAGTTGACGCGCCGTTTGTGGCCCGACACGTTCGTGGACGACTCCAGCCTGCCGCAGTTGATCAGCCGGCTGCGCAAGGCGCTCGCGGAGTTCGACGACGCGGCCTGTGTCGAGACCGTTCCGAAGCGCGGGTATCGCCTGGCAGTGCCGGTCGCGGCGCTGTCGATGCCGGTGGAGGTGCCCGCCGCCCTCCGCGCCTCGCCCGGTCACGCCCCGCTGGCCGCCGCTGCCCGCCTGCCGCTGGTCAGACGGGGCACCGCGACGGCGCTGGTCCTGACTGCGGTCGCGGGGGCACTCCTGCTGCTGGCGAGGCCGGCGACGGCGCCCGCCGGCGACGGCACGGACCTCGAACTGAGGGAAGCGCGGCGGCTGTGGCACAAGCGGGACGACGAGTCGCTGCGACAGGCGCAGGAGATCGTCAGTCGCGTGCTGGACCGGGATGCGGCGTCGGCCGGGGGCTATGCCCTGCTGGCCGATCTCATCGCGCTCCGCGCCAATGCCGGCCGCGAGGCGGGCACCGCGGCCGAGAAGGCCGTGGCGATCGACCCCCGGCGGGCCGACGGGCACGCCTCCGTCGGTTTCGTCCGCATGGCGCACGACTGGAACTGGGCCGCCGCCGGCCCGCGGTTCGAACGCGCCGTCTCGCTCGATCCGCAGCTGCCGCACGCCTGGCAGTGGCTCGCCGTGTGGCGGGTGCTGACCGGCGACGTCGCCAGCGCTCGCGCCGCCATCGTCCGCGCGCGCGACCTCGATCCCCTCGCGCCGCATCTCCTGGCCGAGACGGCCGGCATCGAGTACTTCGGCCGCAACTACCCGGCGGCGATCGACTGGGCGCGGCGCGCGCTGGCCGCCGATCCCCACTTCGCCTACGCCTACTCGTGGTGGGCGGCAGCGGCTCGCCAGGCCGGCCTCGCCGAGGAGGTGTTCCGTGTGCGCGCCCATCGCATCACGTTCCTGCAGCGGCGGCCCCTCGACGTGACCCTCGAGCATTCCCTGCGGCAGGGCGGGATCCCGGCGCTGCTCGCCTACGAGCTCGGCCGGCTGGTACCGACGCCCGCCAATGCCTGGCAGCGCGCCGTGCTGCTGGCCAGGCTCGGGCGCACCGACGACGCCCTCGACGCCCTGCAGGAGGCGGTCGAGCACCGGCACTTCCTCTGCATCTATCTCGGCGCGGAGCCGGCCTTCGACGCGCTCAGGCCGCTGCCGGCATTCCAGGCGCTGCTCGTCAGGGTCGGCCTGCGCGCCGGTGCGGCGACCGACCACGCCGCGACGGAGGCGAAAGGCGTCACCCGATCCGAGTGATCGCCTCCCACCTGCGCGTTCACGGCCCGGCTCGAACTCACCAGCCCGGCTGCGGCCAGAGCTTGCGCCACCACGGCACGGCCGGGTCGTCCTTGGCCGGGCCCACCGGGGCCGGCCCCTGCTGGCGGCGGATCTCGTCGATCGGCCAGCCGGTGAGCGCCGCCAGCGTCTGTGCTTCCTTCTCGCGCCGCGCCGCCAGGTCGCGCCGGTACTGCTCAGCCGCCGCGCACGTCGAGGTGCCGGTCCAGGCATGCCGCAGCACGTAGCGCCCCTGGAAGTTGCTGCGGTCGCCGGTCTCGTGGAACACCAGGTCCTCGGGGAAGTGCGCCTTGTCGTAGCGGACGTGCAGCCGCGTCACGAAGACGTTCTGCGGCTGCGGCGCGCTGCGAATGCCCGGCATCGGCCGCGGCGACGGCCCGCCCGTCGGCGTCCCGTCGAGCCAGAACACGCCCAGTCCGCGCAGCTCCTCGGCGGTGAGCGGATCGGCGGCACACGGATCGCACCAGGCCATGTCCCAGGCGTACTCCTGGAACACCGCGCGCATGTCCTCACGCTTCACGTGCTGGTCGAACAGGGATCGGTACATCCGCGCGAACATCGCCGGATCCTTCACGTAGGTGGGGATCTCCACGTCGGTGGCGAGCTTCACGGTGCGGTAGTTGGTGCTCTCGACGCGGCCCTTGCGGGTCAGCGTGTAGACGAACAGCTCCTGCGTGCCGTCGGCGTTGACCATGCCGAGGCGGATCGGCAGCATGAACTTCGGCGATTCGTACGCCACCTGGATCGGCCGCAGCTTCACCACGCCGAGCCGCGCCTGTTCGGCCAGGTTCACCTTGGCGACGAAGAAGCGCATCTTCTGGCCGATGTAGCTGCCCAGCACCTCGCTGGCCCCGGCGGGGATGCGGTAGCCGTTCTCGCGCAGCCAGGTCTCGAGGCCCGAGCTCTGCGCCGCCGACAGGATGAGGATGTCGTATTCGCCCACCGTGTACTGCGCCTCGATGGTCACGCCGAGGCTCTTGGCGCGGGCGTCCTGCCGGGCGGCGCCGACCGACGCCGGGGCCGGCAGCGCGCTCTCCACCGCCCGGAGCCGGTCGTACATCACGCACGGGTCGGGATCGTAGTACTCGACCAGCCGGGGTGCGGTGTAGGCGTCGAGGTGGGTGACCAGCGCCGCTTCGGCGACGTGGATCTGCTCGCGCGTGATCGACGTCGGCACCGGGATCACCATCGCGAACTCGCGCGGGTTGCCGCGGAAGTCGTTGCTCATCGTGATCACGGTGCGGTCGCCGTCGCGCGCCAGCACGACCTGCGAGGCCTTGTTGAAGAGGGAGGTGTCGGCCTTGGCGACATAGAAGCCGCAGAAGGCGTCGGCGCGCGCGGCGGCGCCGAGGGCGAGCGCGACGGCGAGCAGGAACACGGCGGTCTGGCGTGGCACGGCTGACATGTGGGTCCTCCAATGGAGACGGGTGACGCGGGAGACGGCGAGCGGCCACTGGTAGCGGGCCGCCGGGACGATCCAGTCGATGACGGGCACCAGCAGCGACGCCACCGCCAGCGACCACAGGAAGCCGTTGGGGCGGAACAGCCGGAAGTGCACGTACCACGCGCCGGCGGCGACCAGCACGGCGAAGGCGATGCGGCCGATTCGCGAGTCGGGCGTCGTCTTGGGGTCGGAGATCATGAAGAAGCTGAAGAGCAGGAAGGCACCGCTCTCGAGGCGATGGAGCGGGATGGTCAGCGGCTCGCCGAGCGACAGCGACCGGCCGACGAGGATCGCGGCGTACGCGGTGATGAAGGCCAGCGTCACGTCACTGCGCGCCGCCCGGTTCACCACCAGCAGGCCGGCGCAGGCCATCGTGAAGGCGAAGGCCGCCGCGGTGCCCCACTGGCCGGGCGAGACCCAGGCCAGGTCGGTGGTCAGCAGCAGCGCCACCAGGGCGCCGTTGGTGGGGTTGAAGACGTGCTTGCCGCGCACCCGGATCAGGAACTTCGAACCCACCGCGATGGCCGACCCGACGGCGGCCATCCACAGCGTATCGGTGCGCAGCAGCAGGCACAGGCTGAGCGCCGAGATGAGGGCGCTGCGCGCTCCTGATCGCCACGGCGCGCCGGTCCACCAGTCGCCGAGGCGCTGCACGGCCAGCGCCGAAGACAGGGTCACCGCAACCTGGGCCAGGCCGAGGTCGAAGCCGAGCCAGCCGAGCCCGTAGACCAGCAGCGAGCCGAGGGTCAGGATCTGCCCGTGCCGGGGGTCGGCCCGAAGCCACTGCCACGCCTGTGCCGCTTGCCGCATCATTGCCCTCCACCCTCAGAACGGCGGCGGCGGGATTCCTTGCAGCCACATCGCCGTGGGCCACCTGGCTGGCCTCCCAGCGGGTCTGATAGCGTCACTGGGATGTCCCAGCTCTTCATGCCCTTGACCCTCCGCGGAGCCACGCTGCGCAACCGCATCGGCGTCTCGTCGATGTGCCAGTACTCGAGCCACGACGGCTTCGCCCACGACTGGCATCTCGTGCACCTCGGCCAGTTCGCCGTCGGCGGCGCTGCCCTGGTGATGACCGAAGCCACCGCGGTGGTGCCCGAAGGCCGTATCAGCCCGCAGGACCTGGGGATCTGGAGCGACGCCCACGTCGAGTTCCTGCAGCGCATCACCCGCTTTGTCGCCGGGCAGGGAGCCGTACCGGGCATGCAGCTCGCCCACGCCGGCCGCAAGGCGAGCACGAAGCGGCCGTGGGAGGGCACCGGGACGGTGGCCCCCGAGGACGGCGGCTGGAGCAACGTCATGGCGCCGAGCGCCGTCGCCTTCGCGCCGAACTACCCGGCACCGCAGGCACTCACCCTCGACGGCATTGCCGCGGTCGTGGCGGCGTTCCGCGCCGCGGCTGGCCGCGCCCTCGCCGCCGGGTTCCAGCTGCTCGAGGTGCACGCCGCGCACGGCTACCTGCTGCACGAGTTCCTGTCGCCGCTCTCGAACCAGCGCGACGACGGCTACGGCGGCTCGCTCGCCAACCGCGCCCGCCTCTGTCTCGAGGTCGTGGCGGCGGTCCGCGGCGTCGTGCCGGATCAGCTGCCGCTCTCGGTGCGGATCTCGGCGACCGACTGGGTGGAGGGGGGCTGGTCGCCGGAGGAGTCGGTGCAGCTGGCGCGCTGGCTGCGCGAGGCCGGCGTGGACCTGGTGGACGTATCGTCGGGCGGGTTGTCGAGCGAACAGAAGATCCCGATCGGGCCGGGCTACCAGGTGCCGTTCGCCCGTCAGGTGCGGGACGGGGCCGGCGTGGCCACCGCCGCCGTCGGGCTGATCACCGACGCCACACAGGCCGAGGCGATCGTCGCCGGCGGCGACGCCGACGTCGTGCTGCTGGCGCGGGAGTTCCTGCGTCAGCCGCACTGGCCGCTGCTGGCGGCGCATGCCCTCGGCGCGCCCGGGCCGTGGCCGTCACAGTACGAACGGGCGCGGCCGCCGCGCCCGTCGCGCTAGTGCAGCCGGCTACGCGACGCGCTTGCTCGCGGCCTCCTCGGCCGGGGCGCTGAAGCCCTCGCGCAGCATCTTGCCCCACGAGTGATCGCCGCGGAAGTACCGCACGAACGCCTTGAGCCGGAACCACACGGTGACCTGCCGGTAGCCGAACGGCTCGATGAACGCGAACCAGATCAGCCGCAGCGTGTCGGCGGGCCGACGGTAGCGCTTGAAGCTCACCTCTTCCATCAGGATCGCCGCCAGTGACAACAGGGTGCCGAACAGGTACGCGGCGGCGAAGAACGCCAGCGCGTAGCTCGGCGCCAGCAGGCCGGTCAGCGTGCACAGCACCGTGATGACGAGGCCGGCGGCTTCCACTACCGGCGCCAGCAGCTCGGCGATCAGGAAGTACGGCATGGCGATGAGGCCGGTCGCACCGTACGCGGGATTGAAGATCAGCCGGCGGTGCGAGACCATCGTCGCGATCAGCCCGCGGTGCCAGCGCTCGCGCTGCCGCCCCAGCACGGTCAGCGACGTCGGCACCTCGGTCCACGCCACCGGATCGGGGATGAACACCACCTTGCCGGCGATGGCCCGTTCGCGCAGGTGGCGCTGCAGGCGCACGATCAGCTCGAAGTCTTCGGTCACCGTGCTGGTCGCGTAGCCGAGAATCTCGGTGAGGTAGTCGCGGCGGAACAGCCCGAACGCGCCCGAGATGATCAGGTTGCCGCCGAGCAGGTTCCAGCCGAGCCGGCCGAACAGGAACGCGCGCAGATACTCCACCGTCTGGATGCCGGCCAGCCAGCGCGAGTCGACGCGGGCGTCGACGACCCGGCCGTTCTCGACGCGGCACGAGTTGACGACGCGGATGGTGCCGCCGACGGCTGCGATCTTCTGGTCGAACAGGAACGGCCGGGCGAGACGCAGCAGCGCGTCGGGTTCGATCAGCGTGTCGGCGTCGCAGGCCAGCACGTAGGGAAACCGGGCGGCGTCGAGGGCGACGTTCAGCGAGTCGGCCTTGCCGCCGTTCACCTTGTCCACGACCATCAGCTTCGACCAGGTGCGCGAGCGGTAATAGGCGCGGACGCGCGCCGTGCGCAGCCGGCGCATCACCGCCGGCGGCACCTCGTAGAGGTCGTAAGCGGCCTTCAGCCGCGCCATCGTGTCGTCGCTCGAGCCGTCGTTGACGAGCACGACCTCGTAGTACGGGTACTGCAGGGTCAGCAGCGAACGCAGGCTGTCGACGATCGACACCGCTTCGTTGTAGGCCGGCACCAGGATGCTGACGCGCGGCACCGCCGACGACGTGAGGCTTCTCGCCAGCACGTCCTCGCTGCCGAAGCGCCAGTGCGCGAACAGCTGCGGCGCCGCCAGCACCAGCAGCAGCGCGAAGAACGAGTTCACCGCCAGCATGTACCAGAGGATCGCGAGATCCGAGGCGTGGATGGCGACGAGGAGCCAGTCGAGGGCTGACATCAGACCTCCGACATCTCGACCACTGCCGCCGACGACAGCCCGGCGACCAGCACCGCCATGTCGCGCGCCATCGGATCGTCGCCGCGCGCCACGGCCAGCAGCGCGTCGCGCGATTCGCCGCCGATCTGCGCCAGGGCCAGCGCCGAACGGTAGCGGACCCACCACGACGGATCGCACACGGTGAAGGCGAGCAGGCTGGTCGCGTCCTGCGCGCGCAGCGCGCCGAGCGCGCGCGCCGCCTGGGCGCGGACGCGCCAGTCCTCGTCGGCGAGCAGGCCCATGAGGATCGGGGCCGTATCGGGGTCGGCGTGCCGGCGCAGCGCGCGGGCGACGTGCAGGCGCACCTCGGGCCGGGTGTGGTTGGCCAGGTCGCGGACGCGGTCCAGGGCCTCGGGGTCGGCGAGCGCCCCGGCGGCGTCGATCCAGGCGTTGAGCAGCGCCGGCGGCGCGTCGGGCTGCAGGCGGCGGATCAGCGCGCTGGCGACCACCGCCGGATGGCGCGACAGCGCCGCGAACTGGTATTGCTGCACCGCGTCCTGGCGCGACGGCAGCAGGTCGAGCTCCACGTCCACGAGGCGGCCGCCCAGGCGGGCGGCGGCGTCGATGGCGACCAGCCGTACTGCCGGGTGGCGATCGCTCAACAGGCGCTCGATGCGGGCGGCGTCCTCGGCGCCGCCGACGATCGACAGCAGCCGGGCGACGTCGAAACGCCGCCACCACCACCACGAGGTGTCGTGGCGCAGCAGCCGCGTGACCCACGGCTCAAGGCGAAGCAGGGGTGCCAGGGCCTGCTGCCGCTCGAAGGTCAGGTGGCCCGGTGCCAGCCGCGCCAGGGCCCGGAACGCCACCGCCGGCGGCAGCCCACGCAGGAGGTCGACCACCGCCGCGACCTCGGCCTGGTCGACCAGCCAGCGGTGCAGCACCGGCTCGAGCGCCCGCACGCCCGCGTCCACACGGCGCGCGTGGGCGGTCAGATGCACGCGGATGGCCAGCAGGCTGGCGAGCGCCGTGAGGATCAGGGCGCCCTCCGCCGCCAGCGCCAGCCACAGGCCGTGCAGTGACAGCATCACGCCACTTTCCGGACGCTGGCCGACAACGCCGTCCAGCGCTGCAGCTTGGCGACCAGGACGCGCACGTTGAACGGCTTGGCCAGGTGATCGAGGGCGCCGGCGAGCAGCGACCGCACCTGCACCGACTCGTCGGCGTGCGAGGAGAGCACGACGATCAGGAACGCGTTCGGGCGCTCCACGCCCAGGCGCTCGAGGATGGCGTGCCCGTCTACGCCGGGCAGATCGACGTCCAACACCACCAGCGGCGGCGACGCTGTGGCCGGCATGGCCAGCAGGGCCTGCAGCACCTCGGTGCCAGACGTGTAGAGGTCGTGCGTCAGCCGCACCTGATCGAGCGCGAACCCGAGCATGCGGGCCAGCGACGGATCGGCCGTCGCGACGACCAGCGCCGGCCGCTGCGCGGCGACATAGCGTCCGTGGCCGCCGCGCGCATGGTGCCGGCCGGGCGCGGCCTGGGGCCGCGGCCGCCTGCGGGCCGGAACGGAGACGACATGAGGCGACACGGGCTCGGGCAATGGGGCCGCAGGATGGGTCACGGTGTGCAGGAATCCACCCAGGGAATCGGCCGCGGTCGAGCCGGCTTCAACCGCCGCCCCGGGGCTCACGCCGCGGGCCGCCGCCGCCGATAGATCCAGCGCCCTCCCCGGCGCGGCTTCGAGGGATCTCCGTGCACCCACTGTCCCGACGCGTCACCCGCCGGCTGTCCTACGTCGCCCTGGCGGCCTGGGTCCTCACGATGGGCGTCCTGGTGCAGCGCAGCTATCTGCAGGCGTCGGCCGCCAACCTCGCCACCGACCTTGCACGCTACGGCACCCAGGCCCAGTGGCGGGGCGTGTACTACCGCGGCGAGAAGATCGGGTTCACGGTCAGCCAGGTGATGCCGACCGACGACGGCTTCGAATTGCAGGAAGACGGCCGCCTGCAGATGTCGCTGCTCGGCGCGACGACGCCGGCCGTGGTCAAGACCACCGCGCGCGTCGATGCCAGCTTCGCGCTGCGGAGCTTCGAGTTCTCGCTCGACCCGGGCACCGGTCCGCTCACCCTGGCCGGCCGGCTCGACGGGCTGCGGCTCACGCTCGACATCCGCAGCGCCGCCGGCACCCGCACCGAGGTGCGCACCTTGGCCGAACCGCCGGCGTTGATGATGAGCCTCGGCCGGCGGCTCGCCGGCGCCGGGCTGGCCGAGGGCGGCACCCATCGCTACCTGATCTTCGACCCGGCCACGCTCGCCAACTCGCCGCTCACCGTCACGGTCGGCCGACGGGAGGTGGTGATGACCGGCGGCCGGCCGACGCCGGCGTTCCGCGCCGAACTGGCCTTCGCCGGCATCACCACCACGTCGTGGATCACCGACACCGGCGAGGTCATCCGCGAGGAGAGCCCGCTCGGCCTGCTGTCGGTGCGCGAACCGCAGGCCCAGGCGGTGCAGCTGGCCGTGTCCAGCCGCGTGCAGGCCGACCTGCTGGCCGCCGCCGCCGTCGTGCCGACGATGCGCGCCCGCATCGACGAGCCCCGCGACGTGGTGCGGCTGCGGCTGCAGGTGAGCGGCGTCGACACGGCGGCGCTGGCGCTCGACGGCGTCGGCCAGTCGTGGGCGCCCGATGTGCTCGAGCTCGTCGACGCCCGCCGCCTGCGGGCCGGGCCCGCCGATGTCGATCGGGCCGTCTACCTGCGGCCGGAGCCGCTCATCGAGAGCGACGATCCGGAGATTGTCGCCGAGGCCGAACGGATGGTCGCCGGTGCGACGACGGCGCGCGAGCGCGCCGAGCGTCTCGTCCGCGGCGTCAACGGCCTGCTCGACAAGACCCCGACGATCAGCATCCCGTCGGCGCGCGAGGTGCTGCGCACGAAGGTCGGCGACTGCAACGAGCACACCGCCCTCTACGTGGCGCTGGCTCGCGCGGTCGGGCTGCCGACCCGCATCAACGTCGGCCTGGCCTGGGTGCTCGGCGCGTTCTACTACCACGCGTGGCCCGAGGTGTACCTCGACGAGGGCAGCGGCCGCGGCCTGTGGCTGCCGGTGGACCCGACCTTCAACCAGTTCCCGGCCGACGCCACGCACGTGCGGCTGCTGCGCGGCGGCCTCGACCAGCAGGCGGCCATCCTGCCGCTG
>CAYUAX010000045.1:0-29849 GCA_964442845.1 uncultured Bifidobacteriaceae bacterium
CAGCCGCACGCCGCCGAGCACCGCCAGCGGCAGCCCGGCGGTCCACAGCAGCTCGAGGTGCATGACGTGTTCGATCCGGCTCGGCGCGGCGCTGAAGATCACCGCCGCCACCAGCGCGCCGACGCGGCTGCCCGAGATGGCCCTGGCGCAGGCATAGGTGGCGAGACCGGCGGTGAGGAACGACGCCCACACCAGCGCGTTGTAGACGACGACCACCGGCGCCCCGAGCCAGAGGAACGGCGCCGCCGCCAGGGCCTGGAGCGGAATCGCGTCCGAGAACAGCAGCACGTCGCGGGCCGGCGTGAAGATGTTGCCGTCGAACAGGCCGCCCGGCCCGGCGCCGGTGAGGTTGCGCGCCCACTGATAGAGGCGCCACGACGAGAACAGCGGGTCCTGGTGCGCCGGCACGAGCCACGGACTGGTGGCCAACGGCCAGGTCGCCGCCACCGTCGCGACGGCGACGACGAACGTCACCAGGGTCCATTCCGCCACGGCGGAAGGACGGGCCGACGACGGAACGGTCACGACCCGGTGGCCGCGGGGCCGCGCGGCCGCGATCGCGGCGCGGCGGCCTTGGGCCGGGCGTGGTGCTCGCGCGCGGTCACCTGGCGGAAACGGGGCTCCTGGCCGATCACGAGCAGCGGCTGGCGCGGGTTGTCGAGCACGTTGAAGTACTCGCCGGCGTCGGTGCGGGCGTAGATGTCGGCGCCGTCGATGAACAGCGTCACCGGCCCGCCGCCTTCGATCGCCTCGAACAGCCGCACCTTGAAGCGCGCGCGCAGCACGCCGAGCAGGCGGCGAATCCGCGCCAGCGAGAAGCCGCGGCGCCGCAGGTCGGCGAGCACCATCAGTTCCAGCAGCTCCACCGTGGTGTAGCGGCGCTCGGTGAAGCCGCCGGCTTCGGTGCGGTGGGTGGGAATCGACGGCGCGTACAACCCGCGGCGGTCCCACCACTGGAGCTGTTTGGCGGTGAGCCCGGTCTGCGCCGCCACTTCGCGCGACGAGTAGTGCTTCTTGAGCTTCACCGCGGGCCCACCACGGCCTCGGCGGCAGCCGCGCCGGCGAAGTCCTTGGCAGTGAGGCCGCCGGCGCTGTGCGTCGTGAAGGTGACGACGACGCGGCGATAGTGGATGGCCAGGTCGGGATGATGGTCGGCGGCCTCGCTGGGCGCGACCAGCCGCTCCACGAAGGCCACGGCCTCGGGGAAGCCGGCGAAGGCGAACTCCTTCACGATCGCCGAGCCGGCGCGGCGCCAGCCCGGCAGCCGCTCGAGCCGGGCGGCGACCTGCGCGTCCGACAGCAGGGCCGAGGCCATGCACGGCAGTCTACAACCGACCCGCGCGGGCGGGGGCGAGCGGCGCCAGGGCGTCGTCCGCGGCCTCCCCGCGGACGAGACCGGCCACCAGCGCGGCCGTGAGCGGCGCCAGCAGGGCGCCGTTGCGATAGTGGCCGCAGGCATAGACCAGGCCCGGCAGCACCGCCGAGCGGCCGACGTAGGGCAGCTCGTCGGGGGAGCCCGGACGCAACCCGCGACGCGCCTCGAGGAAGGTCGCGCCGGCCAGCGCCGGCACCAGGCGGATGGCGGCGTCGAGCAGACCGGCCACGCCTGCCGCCGTGTTGCGCTCGTCGAACCCGACGTCCTCGGACGTCGCGCCGACGAAGACGGTGCCGTCGCGCCACGGCACGAGGTAGACATCCGCGCCCCACACCACGTGGCGCAGCGTGCGCGGCGGCACGGCCAGGTGCAGCAGCTGTCCGCGAATCGGCCGCACCGGCAGGGCGCTGCTGCCGGGCGGCACCAGCCCGGGCGCCCAGCTTCCAACCGCCATCACCACCTGCGCGGCCCGCAGCGGCCCGGCCTCGGTGTGCACGACCACGGCGTCGCCGTCGGCCGCCAGGCGCGAGGCGGCACAGCCCGTGGTCATCTCGACGCCGCGCCGGGCCAGTCCCTCGGCGAGGGCCACGGTGAGATTGGGCACGTGCACGACGGCGTGGATGGGAATCTGCCGGCCGCCGATCACGTGCGGCGCGAGGTTGGGCTCGCGATCGGCGAGCCCCGCGGCGTCGAGCCAATGGGCCTCGACGCCCTCGCCGCCCAGTTCGAGGGACGACCGCTCCAGCCGCGTGCGCTCGTCCTCGGTCGCGGCCACCTCGAGGGTGCCGATGCGGTCGAATTCCACCTCGCGCCCCGACGCGGCGACGACACGTTCGACGAACGACGGATAGAGATCGAGGGATCGCCGGCCGAGCGCCCGCAGCACCGGCGATCCGTGGCCTTCGACGTAGGGCGCCAGCACCCCGGCCGACGCCTGCGACGCCCCCGCCGACGGCGTGCGCGCGTCGATCACCCGCACCCGCGCCCCGGCCTCGGCCAGCTCGAACGCCGCCGCGCAGCCGATCACGCCGGCGCCAATCACGAGGACGTCGCTCACGCTCCGTACTTTACTAGCGGCTAGCGGCTAGCGGCTAGCGGCTAGGAAATCACGATGCCCCGTCGCGCGGACTGAGGCAGGGCGTCCGGCTCAGTTGCTCGATAGCGTGATCCGAGCTTTCTAGCCGCTAGCCGCTAGCCCCTAGCCGCGGTCGGCGCAACGATCGCCTAGAAAGAGATCGTTGCGCCGACCTCGAGCCGCCGGGCCGGCGCCGCCGACGTCGCGGTGCCGAAGAAGGGCGACAGCATGTTGCCGACGAAGGTGTTGTAGTTGGTGCGGTTGAAGAGGTTCTGCGCGCTGACGTAGAGGTCGAGGCGGTAACGCGAGTTCGAGCCCTCCATGATGAACATCTGCGGGCCGTCGCCGCCGCCGCCACCGGGGCCGCCGGGGCCGCGCTGCAGGGCCGCGCCGCCGGGCGGCGGCGGAGGCGGCGGCGTGCCCATCGGCACGCCTTCGGGGCCGCCGCTCAGCAGCCCGCCGAGGCTGATCGACTTGGTGAGCCGCAGGTCCGCGGTGATCTGCCCGGCGGCGCGGGCGCTGTTGCGCGACACGCCGGCCGGGCGGTCGTTGAACACCGTGTCGCCGTTGTCGTCCAGGCCGGTGGTCACGTTGTAGGGCCGGCCCGACATCGCCCGCACGTTGAGCCCGACGCGCACGTTGTAGGGCAGCGGGAAGTTCACCATCGCGAACAGCCGGTGGCGGATGTCGTCGGCGGCCGGACCCCAGTCCACGTCGGGGTTGGTCGAGTCGGACGGCAGGCTCAGCGCCGAGTCGGCGTAGTTGCGGGTGTTGGCGTACTGATACATCAGGTTGGTGAAGATGCGCCGGCTCGGCACCCGCCAGTTGAGGCCGACGGTCACGCGGTCCTGGGCCCGCGCGCCGCTCGAGGTGATCTCGGTGATGTTGCCCGCCGTCGGATCGGGCCGCACGCCGTTCACCGGCGCGTTGACGTTGATCGACCGCAGGATGTTGTAGCCGCGCGTGAACATGTAGTCGGCGCGCAGGCCGACGGTCTCGGTCAGGTTCTTGTCGAAGCCGATCGACGCCTGCTGCACGAACGGCTGGGCGAGCTGGTCGGCGACCTGGATGCGGCTGCCGGGCAGCGCCGTGCCGCTCGCGCCAGCGGTCAGCGGGTAGGTCGGATTGAGGACGATCTCCTCCACCTGGCGGACGCCGTCCACGCGCAGCGTCTGTTCGTAGGTGCTGCTCTCGAACCAGTCGTAGAAGATGCCCCAGCCGCCGCGGACGTTGGTCTTCGCCACCGTCCAGGTGAAGGCGGCACGCGGCGCCAGGTTCCACTTGTCGTCGTAGTTGGTCTGCACCTCCTGGCGCAGGCCGAGGCTGACCTGCAGGTTCTTCGTCAACCGGAAGTCGTCCTGCACGTACCACCCGGCCTCGACCTGCGAGTAGCTCACCTGCGGGTCGCCGACGCGGCGCTGGAAGGTGCGGGCCAGGCCGGCCGCGAAGTCGTCGAGGCTGGAGAAGGTGTAGGTGCCGTTGGCGTTGGTCTGCTGGGTGCTGTCCCACTGGCCGACCTCGAACAGCAGCCCGGTGCGCAGCGCGTGCTTGCGGATGGTGAAGTCGAACGAGCCGTCCACGACCATCTGGCGGCCCTCGCGGGTGCCGCTCTGCCCGGCGCCGCCGCCGGTGAAGGCGTCGAGCACGCGCAGCGTCGGGTCGTTCGACAGCGAGGTGTTCTCGGTGGTCGACTGCGTGAACTCGACCTTGAGTTCCGAGAACATGTTCTTGTTGATGACGCGGGTGTTGCGCAGGCGCAGCGTGTCGCGCACCGAGTCGGTGGCGTAGGCGCGCTCCAGCAGGTCGAAGTCGCCGACGCCGAGGTTGTTGCGGTCCTGCGTGCGCCGCTGGTACTCGGCGCGCAGCGAGTTGCCGGGGCCGAGCGCCTGCTCGACGCGGATCGAGGCGTTGACGACGTCGTTGGGCCGGCGGATCTGGTCGCGCACGTCGCCGCCAGGGGTGAGCGCCACGACGGTCTGCGAGTCGTAGGAGGCGTTGCCCTCGAC
The DNA here is from genome assembly GCA_964442845.1 of uncultured Bifidobacteriaceae bacterium. Classification (GTDB taxonomy): domain Bacteria; phylum Acidobacteriota; class Vicinamibacteria; order Vicinamibacterales; family UBA2999; genus CAWAYR01. Next base: position 4,457 of record CAYUAX010000045.1, read on the forward strand.
CGAGAAGCTGACGCTGGTCTTGCCCTTGACGATCGGGCCCTGGCTGCTCAGCTGCACGCGCTTGACCTGCTCGGGCGGCCGGCTCGAGGCGAACGCGTTGGTGGCGTTCATCGACTCGTCGCGGAACCCGAAGGTGAGGCGGCTGCGCCAGCTGCCCATCCCGGGACGCGTGATGACGTCGACGCGGACCATGCCGGCGTCGTGGTACTCGGCGGCGTAGGAGTTGCTGCGGAAGCGGATCTGCTGGATCTGGTCCTTGGGCGGCAGGCGGCCGCCGCCGAAGCCGTCGACGAAGATCTGGGCGCCCGGTCCGGCCATCTGCGCCAGCTGCTCGGCCATCTCGTCGGGATCGTCCGACAGCGCGTCGATCTCCTCCTGGCTGAGCGTCTGGGTGAAGCCGTTGTCACGCCGCTCGGACGCGTCGACCTCCGAGACGGTCACCTCTTCCTGGATGGCCAGCGGCAGCGTGAGGGTGACCTGATTGGCGCCGCGGCGCAGCGTGACGCTGCGGCTGGTCGGCCGGAACGCGTCCATCGTCGCCCGCACCTCGTAGGTGCCGGGCGCGAGGTCGGCGGCGGTGGCCACGCCGCGCTCGTCCACCGCCAGGGCGTGCTCCACGCCGTCGGTGCCGACCAGCACCACGGTGGCCCCCGGCAGCACCGCGGCGGTTTCGTCCTGCACCGTGACGCGGAGGGTGGCCCGATCCTGGGCGGCGGCGGGTGCCGCCGCCGCACTCAGCGCGGCGACGACGACCCCGAGGATGAACGACGGACGGATACGCATGACCGGACTCCGCTGACCTCGTACTCGTGCCGCGTCTACTTCTTGTCGAAGAAGTCGGCCTTCAGCGACGGGTTGACCTTGATCTTCTCGATCGTCCACTCCTCGGCCGGCTTGCCGTCCACCGAGACGCTGACCAGCTTGGGGAACTTGACGCCGTCCACGGCGGCGTAATCGCCGAAGCTCATCTGGATCGCGCTGGGCGTGGGCGGCGGCATCGAGGCCATCCGCTGGCGGATCTCCTCCTCGCTGGGACGCTGGCGCTCACCGCCGGCAGCACCGCCGGGGCCGGGGGCGGCACCAGGGCCGCCTCGGCCACCGGGGCCGCGACGCCCACCCGGGCCGCCGGGCCCGCCCTGGATCATCATGCGCGGCCGCACTTCCTGGAACGACAGCATCAGCGGAAGGTGGGTGCGCTGATCGACGAACAGGCGCAGCGCCTGGCCGCGCACGTCCTTGATCTCGAGCATGTCGGCCGTGCCGTCGGGCGACTCGGCGACGCCGGCGTAACTCAGCTCGCCGGCCGGCGCGGCCAGCAGCGCGAACATCCAGCGCTGCATCTCGGCGGTGAGCCGCGTGGTGCGCATCTTCTCCCGCGCCTCCTCGTTCATCTCGGCGCCGCCGGGGCCGCGCAGGATCATCTGCATGCCGCCGCCCATGCCGCCGCGGTTCTGGGTGTCTTCCCACGACGTCGCGCCGCTGATCGCGGTGATGCGCTCCACGGAGTTGCCGCCGGGGAACTCGATGTCTTCGCTGCGGTGCATCTTGTCGGGGCCCTGCAGCACCATCACGATGGTGCCTTCCATCTGCCGCTGCCCCATCTCGCGGCGGAACGGCCCCTCGAGGCTCACCGACTTCAGCTGCTCGAGCTTCGCGCCGCCGAGGGCCTTGCGCATCTCGGCCAGCACCGTCGCCGCCTGATCGGCCGCCTGTTCGGCGGCATACACCGGCAGCGGCACCACGCGGTCCGTGCCCGGGACGCCCACGCCGACCAGCATCGCCGCGCCCATCGCCATCCACGCTCTCATGTCGTCTCCTCCGCTCGATCGCCCTGGGCGTCGCTCGCGCCCCGTCGCACCATTTTGACGGGAGGTCTCGCCCGTCCGACGTTAAGCGTCGGCAAAGGGTTTGTTAAGGGTGTTAAATGCGCGAAAGCGGCGAATTTCGGCCGTTTTTCGCGTGCTACACTCCGGCCCATGACGCCTGCTCCACGGCGCCTCGGCGGCATCACGTGGCTGGCGGCAGCAGTCGGTCTGCTGCTGCCGGCGCTGGCGTGGATGCAATACGACTGGGCCGCGCAACTGGCCACCGCCGACCGCGAGCGCCGCGAGCGCACGCTGCGTACGGCGGCGGCGCAGTTCACCGCCGCAGTGGACACCGAGCTGTCGCGGCTCGGCGGCAGCCTGCAGCTGGACGGCGCCATGGTGGAACGCGAGGACTGGGACGCGTACGCACTGCGCTACGAAGCCGCCACCGCCAACCAGTCGCCTTCGCTGGTGCGCGGGGTGTGGTACGTGGAGACCGATCGGGGCCGCGATCGCCAGCGGGCGGGCGCCGACGACGATGGCCCGCTGGTGCTCCGGCAGTGGCGGCGCGAGGCACGCAGCTTCGACGTCGTGCCCTGGCCCGACGACCTGGCCACCGTGCGGGCCCAGCTCGAGAGGCTGACCGACGCCCCCGATCACGGTCCCGGCGGCGGACCGCGCGAGCTGATGGCGGCCACCGCGGCCCTCGGCGACGAACGGACCATCGTGATGCCGATCGTCCGGGTGCGGCTGCCGCGCGACCGCGACGGCTCGCGCGACCGCTTCTTCACCGACGTGCGGATGCGCGGCTACACGGTGGTGGGCCTCAACCTCGACGAGCTGGTCGGCACGCGCCTGCCGGCCCTGGTGGAGGAACACTTCCCGGAATCGGCCGACTACCGCGTGGCCGTGGTGGCCCGCGAGGGCGGCCGCACCGTGTTCGAGTCCGAACCGGGCGCCGCCGAGGCCACCGCCGCCGCCCCCGACCTGACGACCCAGTTCTTCCAGCCGCGCGTCGGGCCGATGATGGTGTTCGCGCGGGCCGCCGCCGGCGGCCGCGGCGTCGAGACGCGCGTCGAGACGCTGCCGCCGCCCCCGCCGCCGCCCGTCACCGGCGAGGCCCGGACCACGGAGACGGTCGTCAACGTGATCGAGATGCGCGATCGCAACGGCGACCGGACGATGCGCACGCGCACGCTGCCGCACGACCACGGCCACTGGACGCTGCGCGTCAAGCACCGCGCCGGCTCGCTCGAGGCGGCGGTGGCCGGGGCGCGGCGCCGCAACCTGGCGCTGAGCGGCGGCGTCCTGGCCCTGCTCGGCGTGGTGGTGGCGCTCATCGCGGTGTCGGCGCGGCGTTCGCACGCCCTCGCCCGGCAGCAGATGGAGTTCGTCGCCGCCGTGTCGCACGAGCTGCGCACGCCGGTCGCGGTCATCCACTCGGCCGCCGGCAACCTCGCCGACGGCGTCGTCGGCGATCTATCACGCGTGAAGCGCTACGGCGAGACGATCCAGACCGAGGCGCGGCGCCTCGGCGAGACGGTGGAGCGCGTGCTGCAGCTCGCCGGCCTGGGGTCGGGCCGGCCGCTGCCGATGGCGCCGCTCTCGGCCGCCGAGGTGGTCCGCGAAGCGGTGCAGCACACCGCGCTCGACGCCGAGCGGGCCGGCGTGGACGTGCAGGTGGAGGTCGAGGCCGACCTGCCGCCGCTCGTCGGCGACGCGCCGTCGCTGCGCTCGGCGGTGCAGAATCTGCTCGGCAACGCCGTCAAGTACGCCGGCGACGACCGCTGGGTCCGCGTCCGCGTCAGCCGGGCCGGTGCGGCGGCCGGCGCCGAGGTGCATATCGCCGTCGAGGACCACGGCCAGGGCCTCGACGCCGACGAACGGCGCCAGGTGTTCGAGCCGTTCTTCCGCGGCAAGCACGCCGTGGCCAACCAGATCCAGGGCAGCGGCCTCGGCCTCAGCCTGGTGCGCCGCATCGTCGACGCCCACGGCGGCCGCGTCGAGCTGGCCAGCGAGCCGGGCCGCGGCAGCACCTTCACCATCTGCCTGCCGGCGGCCCCGGTCGGCCGCGGCGCCGGCGCGCCGGCGCTGGACCCGGGCGCGCGGACGGCGCCGTCGTCGGCGTCGTAGCCGGCTCATCTCCGTGGCCGAAGGACGCCTGCTGCTCGTCGAAGACGAGCCCGGACTGCAGCTCACGCTGAGCGATCGGCTCACCGCCGAGGGCTACACGGTGGAAACCGCCGGCGACGGCGACACCGGCCTGGCCCGCGCCACGGCGGAGGCCTTCGACCTCATCGTCCTCGACGTGATGCTGCCCAAGCGCGACGGCTTCGACGTGTGCCGCACGCTACGCCAGCGTGGCATCAAGACGCCGATCCTCATGCTGACGGCGCGGGGCCAGGTCGTGGACCGCATCGTCGGCTTGAAGCTCGGCGCCGACGACTACCTGACCAAGCCCTTCGAGCCGCTGGAACTGCTGGCCCGCATCGAGGCGCTGCTGCGCCGCGTGCCGGCGGCGACGTTGGCCGCGCCGGCCGGCGCCGGGCCCGGCGGCACCGCCCGCCACGTCTTCGACGAGTTCGTGATGGACGTCCGCAGGGCCGAGGTGACCCGCGGCGGCGAGCCGGTGGAGCTGTCGGCCAAGGAGTTCCAGCTGCTGCGTTACTTCCTCGAGCACCGCGGCGCGACGATCTCGCGCGACGAGCTGCTGCACGAGGTGTGGGGCTACCAGAACTCGCCGTCCACGCGCACCGTGGACGTGCACGTGGCGTGGCTGCGGCAGAAGCTCGAGCCCAACCCCAAGGTGCCGCAGCTCATCGTCACCGTGCACGGGCTGGGCTACAAGTTCGCCGGCTGACGCCGCCCTCAGGGCGCCAGCATCGGCCGCTGCACGCGGACTTCCCAGCGCGGCCGGCCCGTCCCGCTGCCGCTGTTGAACGAGAAGTCGAGCTGGACGTTCCCGACGTAGCCTTCGCTGTTGTTGTGGTCCTCGAAGTAGTAGTCGCGGGAGCGCTTCAAGCCGACGGCGTAGCCGGCGGTCGGCGTCGTCCACTGCGCGTCGTTGAACGGGAGGAAGTACTTGGCCCCGTACCGGCCCTGCGAGCCCTGCGTCGGGAGCAGTGGCAGACAGGCAATCGGGTTGTTCGGGAGGATGGCCATCGTCCGGCCGCCGAAGGTGGCCGGTGGGGTCTTCGGAAAGAACTCGAGGACGAGGATGCCGTCCTCCGGCGGTTCCTGCGACCACGTGGCGCCGCGCACCGACGACGGGTTCCGCGTCATCCAGTAGTAGAGACTCAAGGTTCTGGTTCTGGCCAAGATCCCCTCCGGCCCCCGCCGCAACCCCGTGCCGGGTTCGTCGCCGGCGTCCAACATGCGCCCCTTGACGTGCAGCTGCTGGCGGCCACGGAACAGGGTCTTGCCGCAATAGGCGGAGCCACGCACCTGCTGCAGGGCATTGACTTCAGCTTCCATGGTGCCCACATAGGAGTCTTTGGAACGACGCACGATCCATCCGTCAGCCTCGTCGATGCCTTCGCGCTTGACCCCGCCCATCGGCGTCTGCAGCTCCAACGCGTAGCGATACACGATCTTGATTCGCAGCTTCTCGGTGGTGCGCCACGCGAACGCCAGTGGCATCTCGAGACGGCGGTTGCCGAGGATGAAGGCGCACAGTGGGGTCGGTACTGCGTACGCGCTGGAGGCCAGTCCGCATGCCGGCAGCGTGGCGGCGACGTTGGCCCATTCCTGCACCAGTTCACCGGGTCCAGTGGACGGCGCCGACGACTTGAACGCGAACGTCGCGAGGCCGTTGGCGGCGACCGCAATCGGCTGCCCAGTGGCGGTGCCGATCGTACCCAGCTCGCGGAGCGGCGAGTCGTCGGCCACCTCCCACGTGACCTCCTGACCGGCCAGCGACCCGGCGCGCACGGCGGCCAGCGGCTTGCCGGTGACCCGCGACAGCAGCGCCGGAGGCTGCGCCGCACGCCGCAGCGTGGTGCCGCCGGCCGACTGCTCGACGGCGACGAGGCTCGACGCCGCGACCAGCGGCAGCCGCGCCAGCGCCTCGCGCCATTCCGCCGCGCTCCACGCCGGGGTCGGCGACGGCAGATCGGGCAGCTCCTTGTCGGCGGCGCCGTAGGCCGCGTCGGCGCCTCCGGGGCCGGCGAAGCCGTCCATCAGCAGCAGCCAGATCTGCGCACGGGTCAGCCGCGTCTCGGGCTCGAGCGGCTGCCCCATCATCACCTTGGCGACGAGGCCGTCCGGCTGCTCGGCGTAGACGCCCGTGTAGGTCTCGGCCAGCGTCTCGATGGTGATGTCGGGCAGCAGGCCGCTCACCGCGCGATGGAGATCCGCGAACCCGAACGGCAGGTTCTCGATGTCATCGGCGGCGCGCAGATCGTCCTCGGCGAGGGCGATCAGCGTGCGGACTTCCGACTCGTCGAGCGTGAGGCCCCTGGCCGTCGCGCCACCCGCCGCGGATGCGACCCCGATCCGCATCTTCGCCAGCAGCGACATCACCCCGTCGGCGGCGCGGCCGGGGTCGTAGAGCGCCTCCCCGATCGAGAAAGGCTCGTCGATCGAGGCCTCGGGCAGCGGCGCTGGCGTGGTGTCGGGTGCGGGAAACGGCGTGGCCAGCGGCGGGGTGTCTGGCCACGACACCTGGAACGGCGGATCCTGGCCAACGGTTGCGCCCGGACTGGCGCCCACCCCCACGGCGACGGCAACGACCAGCACGACGGCCGACGTACGCATGACGCCTCCTCTCGACGAGGACCGCTCTTACGGCTTCAGGGAATCGCGCGGATTGTAGCCGACTCAGCGGTGAGCGGAGCGCCGTCGCGACCGGCTGCTATCCTGCGGGCGCATGCGACGCGTCTGTGTGTTCTGCGGATCCAGTGCCGGCGCCCGGCCGGCCTACGCCGAGGCAGCCCGGGCCGTGGGCCATCTCCTGGTCGAGCGCGGGCTGGGCCTGGTCTACGGCGGCGGCAACGTCGGGCTGATGGGCGTGGTGGCCGACGCCGTGCTGGCCGCCGGCGGCGAAGTGGTGGGCGTGATCCCGCATGCGTTGATGGCCCGCGAGATCGGCCATCCGGGCGTCACCACCATGCACGTCGTCGACTCGATGCACGAGCGCAAGGCGCTGATGGCCGAGCACGCCGACGCGTTCATCGCCCTGCCGGGCGGCGTCGGCACCTTCGAGGAGCTGTTCGAGGCCATCACCTGGACGCAGCTCGGGCTGCACGCCAAGCCGTGCGGGATCCTCAACGTCGCCGGCTTCTACGACGACCTGCTGCGATTCCTCGATCGGGCGTGGGCCGAGGGCTTCATCAAGCCCGACACGCGCGCCATCGTGAAGGCCAGCGCCGACCCGGCGGCGCTGCTCGACCTGCTCGAGCGGGCCGAGCTGCCCGCCGCGCCGCGCTGGATCACCCGCGAGACGGCCTGAAGACCAGACAGGCCCCCGGCTCCCCTGGGCCAGTCCCTATCGCTCGACGAGAGTGACGGCGGCGGCGAGGTCGAGCGCGAAGCGGCCGCGCGCCCGCGGCACCAGGCGGATATCCGGGCACTTCTCCTCGAGGCGGCGGCGCAGCAGCAGCAGCCGGGTCTCGAGGTTGTCCTTGTACTCGGGCAGCTGCAGCGACTTGTCGAGCCTGAGCTCGCGGTTGGTGAACTCGACGCGGCCGTCGGCGCGCCACGCCTGCAGCAGCTTCCAGAGGATCCGCGCCGGCAGGCCGCGGATCAGGTACTCGCCGTCCACCAGCACGCAGTCGTCGGCCGGGTAGTAGGCCACCTCGTGCCGCGGACGCGTGGTGCCTGGTGACACGAGGGCTGCCGCCGGCGCGGCGACGACGCCGCGCGGCTCGGCGCCCTCGGCGGCCTCCTGCAGCACCGCGTTCTGGATAGCGAGGGCGAGATACGACCCGAGCAGCTCGATCGTCGCCCGATCCTCCTCGACGAACCGGTACGGCGCCTCGCTCTCGAGCACCAGCACGCCCACCAGATCGCCGCGCGTCAGCAGCGGCACCCCCAGCTGGCTGGCCGGACTGCGCAGCCCTGGCAGCGGGATGCGCAGTTCCTCGGGACACAGCCCGTGGGCCTCGGCGCGGCTGCGGGCGGCGTAGGCGTAGAGCAGCCCGCGCATCAGCCCCGAGATGCGGATCGGCTGGCGGGCTTCGGCGACCATACCGGTGATGCCTTCGCCGAACCGCGCCTCGGCGCCGGCGCCGCCCTGCGGGTAGCCGTGCGACGCGATCGCGACCAGCGTCTGCGGCTGTTCGCCCGGTACCAGGATCATCGAGTGGTGGAAGCCGAAGTACTCGTCGAGGCCAGCGAGCATCGAGTCGAGCACCGTCTCGAGCCCGTCGGCGCCGTGCAGCCGCACCGCCAGGTCCTGCAGCGCCTTCATCGTGAACACCGCATCGGGGGCGCGCCGGCGGCCCTCGGGCAGAGCGAGGCCGGGCTGCTCGGGGACCTCGCGCACCGACAGCACCTCGTAGACATCGGCGGCGCGCAGCTTGAAGATCCCTTTCATCCCGCAGTACGAGGCGATCGCCTCGATCCGCAGCGCCATCCGGTCGAAGAGCGGCCCGGCGGTCTCGGACCGCTCCAGGCGCAGCCGCAGCTCCCAGCCCTGCTGCGTGTCGGGATCGACCACGCGCACCAGCGCGTGCGGGTTCTCGGCGACGTTGCGGCGGCTCTTGTTGAAGAACTGGAACGACAGCGCGACGTGCGTGGCGTCCACGTACTCGACGTGGCTGAGGTACGCGGAGTTGGGGATGCCGTCGGCCGAGCAGGTGTAGAGAGTGGCCGGAATCAGCCCCTGGAAGCACGAGGCGAGCTGGTCGAGGCCGAGGCTCATACGATCACCGCCCCGGCCTTGGGACCCGGCGTCTGGTCGAACACCGCGGTGACGCGCAGGCGCACGGCCAGCGCCGGCCACACCACCCACGACCGCGTCGACTCGCCGGGCATGCCGATGATCTCGAGCTGATGGAGGAACGCCGCATACTGCGCGTGCACGATCGCGGCCTCGTCGTCGGCGGCCGGCCGTTCGCCGACGAACGTGCCCTTCACCTGGCAGGCGCGGTCGTCCTCGGGCCGTGCGAACACCACCGCCGCCTGGCCGTTGGCGCGCAGATCCTCGAGCACGCGGTCGGCGCCGACGACCGGCACGAACACCGTGAGGTGCTTGCGGTCGGCGTCGACCAGCGCCGCGCCGACGTAGCACGCCGACGGCTCCAGGCGGGCGTTCCGGGTGCCGATGTTGATCGCTACGCCTTGCTGCAGGAAGGCCGTGAGGGCGTCGTCGAGCATCGAAAACAGGCGCAGTTTATCAATTAGGAAACTCTTAAGGTGCGGTAGGGAACACTTAGCGAACCGGCGGCGAACACCTCGGGCATCCTCTCGTCTCAGCCACCCAGGAGACGCCGATGCAACCCAACCGATTCGCCACCTTCGCCCTCACCGCCAGCGCCGTCACCCTCGCCGGACTCATCGCCAACGCCGGCGCGCAGGCGCCGCGCAACCCCGACAGCCCCGCGCAGAGCCCGGTCGAGCTGGGCAGCTACCTCGTCAAGACGATGGGCTGCAACGACTGCCACACGCCTTGGAAGATGGGCCCCAAGGGGCCTGAGATGGACATGACGCGGGCCCTCACCGGCCACCCGCAGGACATGGCGATGCCGCCGGCGCCGGCCATGCCGGCCGGGCCGTGGATCGGCGTGTTCTCGGCGACCAACACCGCGTGGGCCGGCCCCTGGGGCGTGAGCTTCACCGCCAACCTCACGCCTGACAAGGAGACCGGCCTCGGCGACTGGACCGAGGAGCAGTTCATCGCCACCATGCGGACCGGCAAGCACCAGGGCAAGGGCCGGCCGGTGCTGCCGCCGATGCCGTACTTCACGGTCGGCGCCCTGACCGATCCCGAGATCAAGGCACTCTGGGCCTACCTGCGGTCGCTGGCGCCGGTAAGGAACCGCGTGCCGCAGCCGATCGACCCGCCGGAGACGCAGCGGTGACTTCGGCCACGGGCTGGACCCTCCTCGCCACCGGCACGGTGCTGCTCCTCGGCGCCGTGGCCGGCCGCGAGGTGGCGGCCAGCAGCGTTCGATCGGACGCGGCGTTCACGCTGCCGCGCCTGCTGTCGGAGACCGGGCTCTACGCCGACCCCGCGGCCCTCGTCGTGGATGCCGCCAACCGGCCTTTCGCGCCGCAGTACCCGTTGTGGAGCGACGGCGCCGCCAAGCGGCGCTGGGTGCGGCTGCCCGACGGCGCGACGATCGACACGCGCGACGTGAACCACTGGGACTTCCCCGTCGGGACGCGGTTCTGGAAGGAGTTCGCGTTCGGCGGCCGGCGCGTCGAGACGCGGATGCTGGTGAAGACCCGTGTCGATCACTGGGAGTTCGCCTCCTATGCCTGGACCGACGACCAGCGTGACGCGGTGCTGGCGCCGGCGACCGGCCTGGCCGATGTGATCGAAGTAGCTCCGGGCAAATGGCACAGCGTGCCGTCGCGCGACGAGTGCCGCGCCTGCCACGACTCGACGCGCACCGAGATCCTCGGGTTCACGGCCCTGCAGCTCTCCGACGATCGGGATCCGCTGGCCCCGCACGCCGAGGCGATCGACGCGCGGATGATCACGCTGCGCACGCTGCACGCAGAGGGACGGCTGTCGCCGGCGCGGCCCGACCTGGCGACGGCGCCGCCGCGGATTGCGGCGCGCGACCCGCACGAGCGCGCGGTGCTCGGCTACCTCTCGACCAACTGCGGCAGCTGCCACAACCCGAACAGCTCGATCGCCTCGCTCGGGCTCAATCTGCAGCACACCGCCGATCGGCCGGCCGGGTGCACGCCCGGCGCGATTGCGACCACCATCGGCCAGCCGGGCCACTGGGTGGTGCCGACGGCCCCGGCTGGCACCTCGCAGATCGTCCACGCCGGACGGCCGGAGCTGAGCGCGCTGCTGTATCGCGCGGGATCGCGGCGGCCGTCGAGCCAGATGCCGCCGATCGGCACCGTCGTGCCCGACCGCGAGGCGCTCGACCTGGTGCGCACCTGGATCGCGTCGGCACCGTCCGGCGAGGCCGCGGCCTGCGCCACCCGCCCGCTCACCCGTTGACGAGCTTCATCCCGCCCTCCATGTAGCGGGTGCCGCTGATCTTCGGCGCCACCGCCTCCAGCGCGGCGAGGTCGTCGGGCGTCAGCGTCACCGCCAACGCGCCGACGTTCTCGGCGATCCGATCGCCGTTGGTCGATCCGGGAATCGGCACGATGTCGGGGCCCTGCGCCAGGATCCACGCCAGCGCCAGCTGCGCCGGCGTGCAGTGCTTGGCGCGGGCCAGCGCCCCCACCGCGTCGACGACGTCGAGGTTCTTCTGGAAGTTCTCGCCGGCGAAACGCGGGTTGGTGCGCCGCCAGTCGTCGGGGGCGAGGTCGTCGAGCGACCGGTAGCGTCCCGTGAGGAAGCCGCGGCCCAGCGGGCTGTAGGCGACGAAGCCGATGCCCAGCTCCCGGCAGGTGGCCAGCAGGTCGCCCTCGGGATCGCGACTCCACAGCGAGTATTCGGTCTGCAGCGCGGCGATGGGATGCTCGGCCACGGCGCGGCGGAGCGTCGCCGGCGCCGCTTCCGACAAGCCGAGATGCCGCACCTTGCCGGCGCGGACCAGATCCGCCATCGCGCCCACGGTCTCCTCGATCGGCGTCGCCGGATCGACGCGGTGCTGGTAGTAGAGGTCGATGACGTCCACGCCCAGCCGCTGCAGCGACGCGTCGCAGGCTTCCCGCACGTACTCCGGTCGGCCGCTGATGCCGAGCGCCTTGCCGTCGGGCGCGCGCATGAAGCCGAACTTGGTGGCGACCACCACGCGGTCCCGCCGATCGCGGATCGCCTCGCCGAGGAGGCGCTCGTTGGTGTGCGGGCCGTAGGCGTCGGCGGTGTCGAAGAAGGTGACGCCGAGGTCGAGGGCGCGATGGATCGTGGCGATGCCGGCGGCGCGATCGAGGGCCGGGCCGTAGAAGTCGGACAGGCCCATGCAGCCGAGGCCGAGCGCCGACACCGACAGGCCGGAGCGGCCGAGTGTGCGCGAAGGAACGGAAGGGAGCATCTGCGCACGATACCTCACCGGCGTGACGCTACGCCGCCCTAGCAGTGGCGCTAACTCCGCGGAGCACCTCGACGAGCCTGTCGATCTCGGTTTCGCTGAACAACGCCTCCGGGCCGCGGGGCGTGACCTGCGTGAACGGCGGGCTGTACAGTCGCTCCACCGCCATCACGCCGTGCTCCGTGAGGTGATTGACGATCAGGTCTACGAACTCGATCTGATTCGCGGACAGTGTCCGGCCGGCCGTGAATCCAGCCAATGCCTGCTTCGCCGCCTCACGGTCGAGTCCGACCAAGGAACGGACGAACACCCCCAGCCCCTCGGACTCGACCGCCGCCTTAGCCAAATCTTCGCGACTGCCCCCTGCGCCGGACTCGCCGAGCATCCGCTCGAGTTCAGCGAGATCGGCGGTGTTGAGCGGCAGATTCATCCGCAGCTTGTGAATGGCGACGTGGTCCTGGTGCTCGCGCAGGAATCGTCTGGCTTTGTCACGGAATCGTTCGAAGTCGTGGCCGGCGCCAAGGCCCGGAAGGCGCACGACCGACTCGGGCCCCATCTCGTCTTCGAAGTCCGTGTAGATTGGCCGCCGCTGTTGTCGGTCGATGAACTGGACGAGGTCGCGAATGCGTCGGCGGACCGCTTCGAGCATCGTCGTGGTCACGTCTTGCCACCACTCGTCGCTTTGCACGTCCTGGATCAGCGGCAACTGCGCGCGCACCATCGGGATGGAGGCCTTCTCCTCCAAGCGAACGACCAGCGCTCGTACCTGGTCGCGCAAGCTGTCGAACTGTGGCTCGTGACGCAGCTGGGCCAACTGCAGGCGCAGGATTAGCAAGTCGAAACGTTTGGCCTCCTCGCGTTCGGTCTCCAGCTCCGAAGGCAGACCGGCAATCTGGCTGGCCAGCTCCTGACGGTCTGACGGCGTCACCGTGACCCAGGCCGAGCGGTCGCGGAAGCGCTCCACCAGTCGACGCTTCGGTCGAACGACGAAGTTCTCCACGTTCATCGCCGCTACCTCGGCGTGAAGACGGGTGACCACGTCGCGTCGGAGTTCGGTGTCGTTCACCGGGTCGCCGTACGTGCCTTCCGGTTCGCGAACCCCAGCGGCGGCGCCAGCGGGAATCCGCAAGTCGAGTTCTGCAAGCAATTCGAGGCGCTGAATGAAGAGCCGCATCCCCAGTGACTGCCCCGCGCTGCCTTGGTCGGCGCCTGGGTTCTGGCCGAAGTACTCGAGATTCTGGCAGTAGTCGAACAGGTAGAACGCGGTCTTGTGCCGGCCGGGGCCGAACAGGTCGGGGCACAGCCGCGTGCCACGACCCACCATCTGCCAGAACTTGGTCTTGGAGCGAACCAGTTTGAAGAAGACCAGGTTCACCACCTCGGGTACATCGATGCCCGTGTCGAGCATGTCCACGGAGATGGCGATGTTGGGCAAGCGCGCGGAATTCGAAAAGTTGTCGATGAGGTGTTGGACGTACTCCGTCTTGAAGGTGATCACGCGGGCGAACTCGCCCCGGTACTTCGGGTAGTGGGCGTTGAACCGCGTGGTGATGAACTCTGCGTGATCCTGGTTCTTGGCGAAGATGATGGTCTTTCCCAGCACGTCGCCGCCGCTCACCTTGAGGCCCCGCTCCATGACATGCGCGAGCACCTTGTCCACCGTGTCTTCGTTGAACAACCAGTTGTTGACCGCCGCGGGGTCGACTTCGACGGGCGGCCCGTTGTCATCGTCCCAGTCGAGCGCGTCCCAGCGGTCCTTGTCGTCTTCGGAAAGCTCCGCGTACTTGATCCCCTCCCGCTGGAACTTGAGGGGCACCGAGATGGCGGTCGGCGGCACCAGATACCCATCGCGCACGGCCTCGTCAAGAGAGTAGGCGTCGGTGGGGACGCCGTCCTCGAGATCGAAGAGCCCGTAGGTATTGCGATCGACTTCGTCCTTGGGCGTGGCCGTGAGGCCGACCAGCAGTGCGTCGAAGTAGTCGAAGATCGCCCGGTACTTTTGGAAGACCGAGCGGTGGGCCTCGTCGATCACGATGAGGTCGAAGTGGCCCACTCCGAAGCGCCGTTCATCGCCGTCACGCGCTGCCTCGATGAGTCCCATCATCGTGGGATACGTGGATACGAACACCCGGCCCTGGGCGTCCCTGTCGGTCACGAGGTTGACGGGGGGCAGGTCGGGCAAGTGCGCCTTGAAGGCGTTCACCGCCTGGTTCACCAGCGCCACACGGTCGGCCAGGAACAGTACCCGCAGTGCCCAGTGGCAGCGCGTGAGCAGGTCGGCGAGCGCGATGACCGTGCGGGTCTTGCCGGCGCCGGTTGCCATCACGAGCAGCGCCTTGCGCTCGTGGTCACGCTCGAACGCTTCGGCCACGCGACGGATGGCGCGTGTCTGGTAGTGCCGCTCGACGATGGTGTCGCTGATGGCCGCCTCGGCCAGGGAGCGCCGGGATAGCCGCCGCTGCACCAGCCGTTCGAGTTCGGCAGGCTTGTAGAAGCCCTGGACGGATCGTGGCGGGTAGTTGACGTCGTCCCACATCCAGTGGTCGTAGCCGTTCGAGTAGAAGATGATCGGCCGCTGGCCGAACTGGCGCTCCAGGCAGTCCGCGTACAGGCGGGCCTGCTCCTGACCCACCCGTGAGTCGCGCTTCGTGCGCTTGGCTTCCACCAGCCCCAACGGTTTGCCGTCACGACCCCAGAGCACGTAGTCCACGTAGCCCAGCCCCGAGGCGCTCTCCTTGAGCTTGGGCATACCGGACACTTCGAACTCGCGGTCACGCGGCTGGTCGAGGGGCCACCCGGCTTCCTTCAGCAGCAGGTCGATGAAGTAGTCGCGGGTCTCGGCTTCGGAGTAGTCGTGGCCGTCCGGCACCGAGGCGGCTGCGGCCTTCACCCGTGCGACCTCGGCGCGCAGACGGGCCAGTTCATCGTCCAGCACGGCCTTCTCGCCGCGAGTGGCGGCCAGCGCCTCGTCGCGCTCCCGCAGTGACGCTGCCAGTTGCTGCAGCTGGTCGAGTGTCTGCTTCGGCAGCGGGCGGGACTTGGGCAACCGTTCAGGGTCGAAGGTCAGGTCGTCCGCAGGCCGGGACTGGCGTGCATAGGTCCGCGCGAACCAGTAGCCAACATGGAACAGCTCCCGCACGGCGACGACCGCGTCGGACACCGCCACCGGCTTCTGGTTGTGCACGGCGAGGTTGCCGAGCTGCGTAATCAGCCGCGCCTTGGCGAACACCGCTGGGCCCGCCGTAGCCTTGAACGTCGGCTCGTGAATGAGCGCGCTCAGGTTGTCCTGGTACGGCGCCTGGAGTGCACTGTCGTGCTTGTAAGCCCAGGTGACTGCCAGCTCCAGTGCGCGGCGGGCGTAGAAACACGCCACCCGCGGATCCGGGTGCGCCGACGAGGCCGCCCGGCTGGCGGCGTCGAACACGTCGGGCCATTCGGCCTGGAGGAAGACGAAGGGATTCACGCGGGGTTGCGGGGATTGTGCCGCAACTCCCGTGTTATCGGCTGCCTTACTCGGTAATCGTTGCAGGCTCGTGGTTGCTCGGTTCTTCCTGTCCTGCCGGGCGATAGACCGCGTTCAGAATCCAGTCGAGGTCGAAAGGCTCGCCCTGCCAGGTTGGGGGCAACTCCTCCACCGCGTCTTGCTCGCCGCTACCAGCTCGGCTGTGACCGGGCTCGAGCTCGGGCCCATCCGGCAGCGGCCGGCCATCCGGCTGGCTGAACTCCAGTGCCCCATCCGCCTGCGTTACCAGAATGCGGCCTTCGTGCACTGCTCGGTGATGCCGGCGGCACAGCAGCAACAGGTTGTCGAGTCTGGTGTTCCCGCCATCCGCCCAATGAACCACGTGGTGGGCATCGCCATGCCGCGATGAACAGCCCGGGAAGCGACAGTGCGGGTCGCGAACGCTCAGGGCGCGCCGTATCGCTGCCGGAACCGTCCGCGATCGGCGCCCGACGTCGAGCACCGCGCCATCGCGCGCGTGCTGCATCACGACGATCGACGCGTCGCAGGCCAACCGCCGAGACGTTTCCGCGGAAACGCGGAGCGGCCCGTCGTTCATTTCGACCGTGCCGCCAGGTGCTTCAGCGTCCACATGGAGCACAACCTGGTACCGGTCGGCGTTCGTCCCCCGGTCGAGATTGGCGGCCAGGGCGGCCTCCGCGAGCAGAACCAGGGCATCGGCGGAGCGCTGGCGGCCGTTCACTTCTTCGCCCAACGCCACCGGTCGGGCGCAATCCCTCCCATCGCGGAATAGCTGGTCCGAGGCGGCCTGAATCGCACGCTGTACCAGGGCACCGGCCTCGGGGGTGAGCCGCGCGCGCAGCACCACCATCCCGTCGTCGTCCACGTAGGTGGTCAGCATCCGGTGGAGGTGCTTCGACTCCGTCCGCCGGGTCTCAACGGCTCGATCCACCTGTCGCCACCCGCGCACCACGCGTTCGACGTGCACGGCTGTGCCGGCCAGAGCCAGATTAAGGAGTGCAGCCTCGTTCTGCGGCGTGGCGATCCGAGTGAGAGCGCGGACTTTGGCATACGAGACCCGGCCCCTCTGCATGGACGCGCTGATGCTCGGCAGCTGGGCCAGGGCTTTGGCAACCCGCACCTTCTCTCGGGCAGCGCCCAGGTCGATGCCGGTGCGCCAGTGCAACCAATGCGCGCAGGACAGGAAGCCAGTGTTCCACCCGGAGCGGGCGTCGAACTCACGGAGCAGAACGAGCAGTTCGTAGGTGACCGCGTGGAGCCGGGCGGCGAGGCCGGCGATCGCCTCGCCGATGCGCTCGACCTCGGTCATTCCGAACGGGACCGGCGAGGCCGTAACGGGCGGAAGCGCTTGGGATTCGAGGAGAGCCGCAGTTGACATGCGGCATCCTATCAGCGCACTTTCTGCCATATCTGGCTGGCGGCGTGCGCGGCGATCGTCGATCGATCCACCCGCGCGCAAGGTCAGCTTCTCGTTCGCACGTCCTGGGTCTCGGGAACGCTCACGGCGCGGCACCTACGACGAGGCCCCGACAATTCGAGGGTTGTGCTCGAAAACCCGTCAAGAGAATTCGACGGCGATCGACGGCGCGTTTCCGCGGAGGCAATAACTAACTGGGCTAACCTGACTAGGGCCACGGAACCTTGCGCACAAAGTCGCAGTGGCCGAGCAGTTCGGGGGCGGGGCTGCCGTTCGGAAGCACCACCAGTGCCACTTGTAGGCCCGCCCTTCTCGCGTACTTCATCGCAGGAATGCAGTCGGTATCGTTGGTCATTAGGGCGATTAGGTCAACGGCTCGATTAGAGGCGTAGTTGGCCATGTCGAGGCCTATCCGCATGTCCACGCCCTTCTGTTCAAACTCTGGCCTGAAGTCTGCGTCGGTGTGGGGTGTTGGCAGAGGAACCGTCTGGGGAACGAATCCCCTAAACTTCAGCACGCCTCGTCGCACTGCGATCAGGTCCTTGTGTGACAGCTCGTGGAGCCAAGCGTCTGAGCTTGGATAGGTGTGCATCTTGCCTGACACTGGAAGCCTGACGCGCCCAGCGTAAGGCGCGCAATCGTAGTACAAGATCCGCTGGATCGTGTCGGCACCGATGCAGCAAGAGTGGGCTAGCTTCTCGATGAACGCTGGCGTGTAGTTGTGCTTGGCGGCTTTGGACCTGTTCCGCGCGTACCCGCCGTCGATCATCACAGCGACCTTGGCCATTGGAACCCCGTACGCAGAAACGGCCCCCGCGAGTTTCCTCACGAGGGCCGCTCCACTAGATAGTGCCCGCCTACGGGCGTAGCGGATACCCTCCAGTTTCAGGAGCCGCTAGGAATGAGTCAACAATGATCCTCGCAACGCCGTTTCAGGTGCTTCTTTGTGGCATTTCTTGGTCCAGATCGTGACCGGATCAGTCACCTCCAGGGTTCACGGTGGAATCCTGAGGCTTCAATGCCTTGCCACGCGAAATTCTTGTATCCAAAGAAGTGATTTAAAATCAATTGTTTACGGGCGGTTTTTTTAGGCAGTTCGCATGGCACGGCATTGAAGCCTCAGGATTCCACTGTGAACACGGGAGGCGTTGACGGCCAAAACTGAGGTACGGTAGCTTAGACTGAACCTACTGCCGAGCCACCTCATGCCTGACACGCCAGAGCGACCGACCCACAATGCGGGCACCAAGAAGGCCAAGCCCACCAAGCCCCTGCCCACGGACCGAATCGCATACCAGAAGCAGCTCGACGTCCTCCGGGCCTACGCCATCGCGGCAGAGTCGGGGGGTGGTCGCGCCGTCACGCCTCAGCAGGTCGCCAACATCGTCAAGATCGCGCCGTCGAGCGTACCGCTGGTCTACATCTTCTTTGGCGAGATCGGTCTGCTTCAACGCGTCGATGGCGGCTACCTGCCTTCGCCGGAGGTTGTGGCCTTCAATCGCGCCTATGCTTGGAACCAGGACACGGCGTCACACAAGCTCGGGCCGGCGGTTCAGGGAACGTGGTTTGGCCAAGTGCTCATGCCCCGTCTCGCTTTCCGTCCAATGGACGAAGCCGAAGCCCTGACGGTGCTGGGGGAGGCTGCTGGCGCCACCCCAGAGTACAAGGCCCAACTGGCGCTGCTCATCAGCTATATGGAGACGGCCGGACTGGTCGAGCGCGAGGGCACGCTCATCAAGAAGACAGCAACGGCTGGCGCGGTCGTGCCAGAGCCGGCGCCGCAAGTCCCTGCCGCCGTGGCTACAGCGCAGCCGCCTGCCGGGGCGACGGTTGGCGTGTCTTCAACCTACAACCGCGCCAAGGGGCCGGGCGTGCAGTTCCAGATCAACGTTGATGTCGACATGAAGGAAATGGCCGGCTGGAGCGCAGATCGGATTTCTGCGTTCTTCGCTGGCGTGGCGCAAGTCCTCACGGCGAAGGGGGCAATCGAGAAGATCGATTGATGCTGAATGATCAGGAGAGTGACGGGGCCACGCGCGGAACGCACTACCCCACCGACGCGTGTGCCACAGGAAGTGAAATAAGACAAGGGCCGCTCTGGAATCCCTCGCGAGGATTGAACATCCAGAACGGCCCGTGGTGGGGTGTGAGACACCCGCAAGGGAATAGTACCACTAGCCAGCGCGCTTCCGCTTCCGCCGTATCTTCGGCGGGGCGGGAGCGTCATTCTGTGCAGGCTTCATCATCAACGGTAGTGCCGCCCGGAACTGCCTCATCGCGTCCTGTGGGCTCTCCACCTCGATGTTTCTGAACAGTTCCCCCTTCAGGCCGTAGACGCGGCCGTCCCCGACGTCGGAAAGGGGCAAAGCGATCTTCCGCGCTGCCTCAGCCGGCCGGGCGGGCAGTGATCGTCGTCGCAACCCGTGACCAGCAGCGTGTGGATGTTAGCGATCAGCGTCTCGTCGACGGGGCGGTCACGGGGCACCGTGGCGATCCATCGGTAGGCGGCCACCGCCGCCGCCGCTTGCTTCTGCGACCGGGTTTCGAGCTGCTCGGGCGTCTCGCGAAGCGCGGCGTCGAGTTCACGCTCGGTGAACTCCGCACCTTCGATTCGTGAGGTGCCAGCGACTTCGCGCTTCAATTCCAACCGCTGGAGCTCGTCGGCCCAGCTGCGCTGATACGGAATCTCGGCCAGCGCGAGCATCGCCGCCTTGGCGCTCGTCAGCTGGGCCTGGATGGCAGCGGCGTCGTAGCGGATCCAGCCGCCGCGGGGCCGCTCGTAGCGGACGACCATCAGTGCATTGAAGCAGATCTCATTTCCCGGCTCAAGGCCACCGGTGCATTTTCGTAAGCCTATACGTATCAACTATTTATGTAGACCGTGTCGTCTGAGCCTCCACGTTCGTCACCGAGGTCGTTTCCACCTCGTTTGCGCAGGAGAATCGCGCCGATGAAGGGCACGTGGTCAGACGCCGGTGCTGATGTCCGCAGCGATCGGGCAGCTGTGGAAGCTGCCGGAGCTGTGGACGCATAGAACGCGCCCACGAGCTCCTTGGAAACCCAGAGCGGTTTCCACAGCTCCCACAGCCGTTCTCGTCCTCTTTGAGTTGGTTCTCGCTGGGCAAACCACCTGGTGCACGAGGCGAGCAGTCAGAGGTTCGCACTCCCGCACGCAGGTGCCACCATGCGGCGTCCTGCTGCGCCAACTGCAGGACCCGCATCAGCCTGCCTACGCCTGGGGGCAAGAACTCTCGGGAACTACAGTCGGCAACTCGGCGGGCTGCTGCCAGCACCTTCAGGGCCTCCGTGCAGGCCCGGCGGCCTGGTGTCAGCGCCCTTTGGACCTGCTTGCGAAACCGGCGGACCCGCTGCTCGCACCCGATGGACTTACTGCCGCAGTAGCACGGACCTGCAAGTGATTGACCCGAAGCCACTTAGGCGCCGAAAAATCAGCGTGCACGCGGACCGCTGAAGTAAGTCCGTGACTCTGGTAAGCAACCCTGTCGGTTCCGTCGTCGGTATCGCAGCATCCGGAGACAAGCCCCTTCGCGGGCCGGCTACAGTTCGCCGCGGAAGGCGCGGTGCTGGAGGGAGGCGAAGAGGGCGTCCGTCTCGACGAGCGAGGCACGGTGGGCAGCGAGCATCTTCTCGACCGCACGACGCCGGCGAGTGAACTGCCGCTGCAGGTCGAGCGGAGGCAAAGGCAGGCGAATGGCCTTGAGATCCTGCTGGTTGATGCTCGACTGATTGATCGCGTCCTTCGCAGCGCCGAGGATCTGTGACTTGGCGAACGACGTCTGCAAGAACTGAACGACGTAGGTCGGCTCGGCCATCTGCCGATTCATCGACAAGCGCATCATGTTCGACTCGAATACAACCGGCTCTGGCAGGATGGGGATCAACGCCGACTTACCCAGGTACTGCCGGCTGTTCACCCGATTCACGACCACATCGCCTTCGGCCAGCCCGTATGTCGCCCGCTCGGCATCTGTGAGCCGGACTCTCTTCAGTTCGGTGACGCCGGTGACCACTCCATCGTAGAAGCCGTCGATGCGAAGGATGAGCGTCCCTGAGCCGTAGTCACCGGACGGTTTGTACAAGCCGTTCTGTGGGCCCGCAGAGATGAGGGTACCAAGCTCGACGACGGGCCAAGCGTTGGGATTCGAGCGGGGCTCGCCGAACAGGTTCATGAACAGTGCCGGCGTCATCGACTCGGCCGCCGCGATTGCCGTCCGGCGCGCAGCCCGCATTGCGTCCGCGCGGTCGAGGATGTCGGCGATGCGGCGCTGAGCACAAAGGGGTGGGAGCACAACTAGGTGCGACTTGACGTCGGACGGCTTAATGAAGGGCTGACCCGTGCCCGAGCGATGCCATCGCCCTTCGTTGTTGAGCTGATGCCACAGAAATCGACTGTCGGCCCGTTCGGGGTCAGGGAAGATCAGCTGCGTGTTCGCCAGACTCGTCCACTCGCCGTTTGCGTGAAAACACTTGCCGCACCTCGCCCCTATCGCCGACAAGATGACCGCAGGCTCATTGAACTCCGCGACTGGCAGTCGCCCATTTAATCCGCCTGCTCCGTACGCGGGGTAACCGCCCGCCGGAACGAAGTCGTAGCCAGATAGGCCCAGCCGACCGCCCTGGATGATTCGGCAGAAATTGGCAAGCGCAACCTTTGCGCTGCCGCTCATGACAACAAACCCTCCAGTGCCTTCTGCTGCTCCGCGATCTCCGCCTCGATCTTTGCCAACTCCGCCAGGATCTCCTTTGGCGACCGGTGCTCCACCTCCTCGTGCACGACCTCCTTGTAGCGGTTGAGCGAGAGGTCGTAGCCCTGCGCGGCAATGTCGGCCTTGGGCACGCAGAAGCTCTGCGCCGTCCTTGGCCGCTCGCGCTCGCTGCCTGACCGCTCGCGCCACCGGGCGAGCACGTCCGGCAGGTTGTTCTTCAAGTGCTCCTCGGCGGTCAGCGTTTCCGCGGAAACGCAGCCGAGCTTGGCTTCCGGCAGGAGCGGCGTGCGCTTGTCGTCCAGGCTCCAGCCGTCGGCGTCCACATCGTAGAACCACACATGGTCGGTGCCGCCGCTGTTGGTCTTGGTGAAGAGCAGGATCGCCGTCGAGACGCCGGCGTAGGGCCGGAAGACGCCGCCGGGCAGCGAGATCACCGCGTCCAGCTTCTGGTCTTCGACCAGCAGGCGGCGCAGCTCCTTGTGCGCCTTGCTCGACCCGAACAGCACGCCGTCGGGCACGATAACGGCGGCACGGCCGCCAGGCTTGAGGAGGCGCAGGAACAGCGCCAGGAAGAGCAGCTCGGTCTTCTTGGTCTTGACGACCTGCAGCAGGTCCTTGGCGGTGTTCTCGTAGTCGAGGCTGCCGGCGAACGGCGGGTTGGCCAGCACCAGCGTGTAGGTCTCGGCGTCCTCGGCGTGGTCCTGCGACAGCGAGTCTCGGTAACGGATGTCGGGCTGTTCGACCCCGTGCAGCAGCATGTTCATGCTGGCGATGCGCAGCATCGTGTGGTCGAAGTCGAAGCCGTGGAACATCGACTGGTGGTAGTGCTTCCGCGCCTTGTCGTCCACAGCGTGGTCGCGTAGGTACTCCGCTGCCGCCACGAGGAATCCCGATGTACCGCAGGCCGGGTCGCAGATCACATCGGTGGGTTGCGGTGCGGTCAGCTCCACCATCAGGCGGATGATGTGCCGCGGCGTCCGGAACTGGCCGTTCGTCCCGGCCTGAGCGATCTTGCCGAGCATGTACTCGTAGAGATCGCCCTGGGTGTCGCGGCCCTCGACCGGGATCTCGTCGATGAGGTCCACCACCTTGGCAAGGAGCGCCGGGGTCGGGATGGTGAACCGCGCCCCCTCCATGTGCTTGGCGTAGGTGGAGCCGTCACCGCCCAGCGTCCGCAGGTACGGGAAAACGTGCTCGCCCACGACCACGAACATCTCGCCGGGCGGCTGGTTCTTGAGCCGACTCCAGCGGAAGTCTTCGTACGGCCGTCCCTTGGCGTCCTTCCCCGTCTTGAACACCAGCTCGACCGGCTTCTTCGTCCGGGCCGCCTGGTGCAGACGGAGGGTGTGCAGGTCGTCGAGCCGCTTGATGAACAGCAGATAGGTGATCTGCTCGATCACCTCCAGCGGGTTGGAGATGCCGCCCGACCAGAAGGCGTTCCAGACCTGGTCAACCTGAGACTTGATGGCGCCGGTGATCATGGTGCGAGGAGAATCCTACTATCTGGTCCGTCTACTGGTGCAGACCGCTGTCACGGCGGGTTGCTCAGCACAGGAGGCTCTATGGTGCGCCTGGTGGCAAGTCTGCTGTTGCTTCTGGCCACGTTGGGGTGCGTGAAGTTCTATCGGGGTCCGATCGTTGAGCCGCCCGACGTCCCGTTCGATGGCATCGCCGCTCAGCTGAGGAACTCCGACGTCGTACGCGTCGTCTTCGTGCACGGTATGTGCAGACACAAGAAGAAGACGTGGATCGACGATGGCTGGGCACCAGAGATCGAAAGAGCCCTCGATGCCAACCTGCGCGCAAGCGCTGCCGTGCCGCTCGACAGCAGGAGCGAGTTCGTCATAGAGCGGCGCACCTTCACGGCGGGAGTGAAGAAGGTAGAAGCGGCCTTCATCTTGTGGTCGGCGGCAACCGATCCTGGCCGGATGTCGTTGGCCTACGACCGGCCGTTAGGCGACCCAGGCGGAGAGTACCCGTGGGTCAGAGCCTGGGTGAACAACAAGGTCAAGCAAGGTTTGATCAACGACTGCTTCTCCGACGCCGTCACCTACGCAGGACATCGACAGAACTACCTTCTTGAACAGATGCAGGCGGCCATCTGTGATGCTCTCGACGACTGCGCTCCGACAGCACCGACGATGTTCGTCACGGAGAGCCTGGGCAGCAAGATGGTGTTCGACGCCGTTGCAACCATGCCTGCCTCGACGTCTGATCGGTTGCTTGGTCGGACCGCGCAATTCTTCATGTTGGCCAATCAACTGCCACTGCTGAATCTGGCCGTTCCGCATTCCTCCGTTGTGATAAAGCCGAGTGAGGTGTCGTTCGCCGAGCGGTGGGCTGTGGTTCGGCCCGCGGCGAAACTTGAACTGGTCGCGTTCAGCGACCCCAACGACCTGCTCAGCTACAGGCTGCGGGAGGATGACTTTCCGGCGTCGGCGGGCGTCGGTGTCCGCAACGTCGTTATCAGCAACGCCGGAACGTTCCCCGGACTCATCGAAAACCCAGGCCCGGCACATACGGGCTACGAGAACAACTCGCGGGTGATGCAGCTCATCCTCTGCGGTTACCGCAAGGACGACTGCGAACGTATCCGGCGGGCCAGTCGCACCACTACACCCTGAGCAGCACACCCTCGACGCGCCGCCCGGTCGCCCGCGCCGCGGCATCCATGTAGAGCGCCACCTGCCGCTGGTAGACCGCCTCGCTGCCGGTGATCTCGACGTCGGTCTTGAAGTCCACCACCAGCCAGCACTCGCCGTCGTCGAACAGCAGGTCGGCCTGGCCGTCCACGACCACGCCGTCCACGACCACGCCGAGCGACACCTCCCGGCGGCACGATCGACCGGCCGCCTGGGCGGCGCGGGCGCGGTCGAGCACGCCGTGGCTGAGCGCTCGATCGACCATGGCGGCCGCAGCCGCCCGCTCCTCGTCGCTCGACCGCAGCAACCGCGCCTGCACCGCGGCGATCTTCGCCACCTGCGCCGGCGTGGCCTCGAGCGGCACATGGGCCAGCAGGGCGTGCACGAGGATGCCGAAGCGGGCGCCGGTCGGGCGGTACGGATCGAAGACGCCGGCGTCGACGACGCGTACCGTGCGGGCGGCGGTGTCGATCGCGTCGGGCAGCGGCATCTGGCCGTCGGCGGTCGCGTGCGCCCATTCGGTGGCGGTCATCACCCGCAGCCCCGGCGCGGCGCCGGCCGCGATCGTCCGGTCGCGGGCGTCGCGCCACTGCCGATACGACGCCAGATCCGCCGCCACCGCCTCTTCGGGAGCGTCCTTGCCGATCAGGTGCTCGTGACGCAGGCCGCGCCGCTCGGCGCCTTTGCGGTCGAGCAGCAGCGGATCCCACCACACGACCGTGTAGGGTTCGCCGGTCGTCGGGTCGCGGTGCGCGAACGCACCGGGCCGCATCGTCTCGAGCGTCGGCTGGTTGTGCGGCGGGCGATCGAGCAGGGTGTCGCGGCCGCTGAACGGCGGCACGCCGTCGGCCGCCGCGGCCTCGCCGCCGTAGATCGCCGGCGACAGCGGATGCACCCAGCCCTTGTCGTAGGGCGCGTCGCCGATCGCCGGCACCACCAGCAGGTCGCGGGCCCGCGTCGCGGCGACATAGGCGAGCCGTACGCCCTCGGCGGCATCGCGTGCCACCTCGAGCGCGTTGTTGTCGTGCAGATCGAGCGGCGTCCAGCCGGCGACGCGGATGGCCGCCAGCCCGCGCACGGCGTCGAGATGGCGCTGGGCGTCGTCACGGTGCAGCTTGCAGCCGATGTCGGCGAGGATCACCACCGGGAACTCGAGGCCCTTGGCCTTGTGGACGGTCATCACCCGGACGCCGTCGGTGCCCTCCTCGAGAA
>CAYUAX010000046.1:0-29485 GCA_964442845.1 uncultured Bifidobacteriaceae bacterium
GCCACCAGTCGTTCAACGGCGAGCGCATCCTGGTGAACTCGTTCTTCAACGACGGGTTGCCCGGGTTCGTCCAGAACCCGACGCGCGGCATCACGCAGGACGACATCTTCGCCGGCCGCGTGCCGCTTCCGGCGCAGTCGCCGCGCGTGATCGCCAGCGACTACAAGATGCCCTACACGTGGCAGAGCAGCATCGGCTTCCAGACGCAATTCGGCACGCGCTGGGGCTTCGAGAGCGACCTCACCCACTGGAAGGGCTACAACCTGGCCCGTCAGCGCGACCCGAACCTGCGCTTCAACCCGGCCACCGGCTACAACTTCAGCCCGGCCACCGGCCGTCCCGATCCGAAGTTCGGGCAGATCCAGTGGCTCGAGTCGAAGGGGCGGGCCGACTACGCCGCGCTGCAGAACGGCATCACCAAGCGCTACGCCAACAACTGGCAGGCGTCGTTGACCTACACCTACATGTTCTTCTTCAACGACGACACCACCAACTTCCAGTACCAGGGCAACAACCCGTTCGAACCGGAAGCGGAATGGGCGCGGTCCACCGAGTTCCAGCGCCACACGCTGCGCCTCAACGGCCTGTGGCGCGGCCCGTTCGGCATCAACATGTCGGGCGCCTACTTCTTCGGCTCGGGCAACTACTACCAGACCACCTTCGCGGCCAACCCGTTCGGCCACACCGGGCTCAACCGCTACGTCACGGCGGCGGTCACCGTGCCCGAGGCCACGCGCGATCGGTTCGACGGGAACAGCTCCTTCGCCGTCGGCGACGTGATTCCGCGCAACGCGCTCAAAGGCTTGGCGCTGCACCGGGTGGACTTCCGCGTGGCCAAGGAGATTCCGCTGCCCGGCGGCATCACCGTCACCGGCATCGCCGAGGTGTTCAACGCCTTCAACCACAAGAACTACGGCGCGTATCAGACGGTGATCAACCAGGCCGGGTTCGGCGATCCGCGCCAGAACCTGCTGAACGCCTACCAGCCGCGGATCGCGCAGCTGGCATTCCGCGTGGCGTTCTAACCCGGCAGCTCTAAAGAGCTGCCACACGGATGCTTCGTAGGGCGGGGCTTCAGCCCCGCCGGATCAGGCAGCTCTAAAGAGCTGCCCTACTACATCACGGGCGCGGGGCGTCGGCCTCGCGCCCGTCGTCTTTCTGCGCCTGCCACGGCAGCATCGCCACCTCGCCCGAGGCGACCAGTTCGCGGGCGCGATCGAGCGCGGCGTCGACGTGGGGCAGGATGTTCTCGGCGCCGACGTGGTCGACGAACTCGGCCCGCTCGAGGAAGCGCGCCGGCTGCCGCCGCGCGCCGCACAGCAGCAGCCGCCGGCCCGAGCGCTGCAGCCGATCCGACAACTGCTCCAGCGCGTGCACCCCGGTGGCGTCGATGGCGGTCATGTTGCGCAGCCGCAGCACGACGATTGGCTGCAGCGCCGCCAGGTCGGCGGTCGCCTCGTCGAGCAGCGTGGTCGTGCCGAACAGGAACGGCCCGTGCACGCGGAGGATCGAGACGTAGGGCGGGATGTCCTTGCCCTGCAGCACGTGCGGCTGGCCTTCGTCGATGTAGGCCTGTGTCACCACTTCCACGGTGGTCGTCTGGGCCACCCGGTGCACGTAGAGCAGCGCCGCCAGCACCATGCCGGCTTCCACCGCCACCGTGAGGTCGGCCAACACGGTGAGGGCGAAGGTCAGCCCCCAGACCAGCACATCGGTCCATTCGAGCTTGAGGATCGGGGCAATCTCGCGCCACTCGCCCATGTTCCAGGCCACCACCAGCAGCACGGCGGCCAGCGTCGCCAACGGCACGTACGACGCGAGCGGCGCGAAGGCGAGCACGATCACGGCCAGGGTGATGGCATGAACGATGGCCGCCACCGGTGTTCTGGCGCCGGCCCGGAAGTTGGTGGCGGTGCGCGCGATGGCGCCGGTCACCGGCAGCCCGCCGATCACCGGCACGACCACGTTGGCGACGCCCTGCGCGACGAGTTCGGCGTTGGAGTTGTGGCGATGGCCGGTCATGCCGTCGGCAACCACGGCAGACAGCAGGCTTTCGAGCGCGCCCAGCAGCGCCACCGTGAGCGCCGAAGGCAGCAGCGGCAGGATCAAGTCGGCCCGGAACTCGGGCAGGTGGAGCGACGGCAGGTGGCGTGGCAGGCCGCCGAACCGCGAGCCGATCGTCTCGACCGGCAGGCCGAACAGCCACACCGCCGTGGTGCCGGCGACCAGCGCCAGGATCGCGCCAGGCACCCGCGGCGCCACCCGCGCCGCCACCAGGATCAGCCCCAGGGAGGCCGCCGAGAGCGCCATCGTCGTCGGGTCGGCGCCGGGCACGGCGTCGGCCAGCGCGCGCATGCGCGCGAAGAACTCACTCGGCGGCGACGGCACCGGCAGGCCGAGGGCGTCCTTGATCTGGGTCGTGGCAATCAGCAGCGCGATGCCGTTGGTGAAGCCGATCACGATCGGCTTGGGGATGTAGCGCACCGCCGCGCCGAGGCCGGTGACGCCGAGCACCACCAGCAGCACCCCGGCCATCATCGTGACCATCCACAGGCCCGACAGCCCGAACTGGGCGAGGATGCCCGCCACCACCACCACGAAGGCGCCGGTCGGCCCCGACACCTGGATGCTCGACCCGCCGAGGCAGGCGACGATCAGGCCGCCGACGATGGCCGTGTGGATCCCGGCCTGCGGGGCCACGCCGCTGGCGATGGCGAACGCCATGGCCAAGGGCAGCGCCACGAGTCCGACGGTGAGGCCGGCGACGAGATCGGCGGTGAAGGTGTGGCGGGAGTAGCCGGCCAGGTGGTCGACCAGCGCGGGCCGGAAGCGGGCGAGGGGCGACGGGTCGCGGGAGGCGATGCCGAAAGTGTAGCGCAGCCGGACCCGGCGTCCGGCCGCGCCACCGTGGCGATCAGTGCACGAGCGTCTCCTCGGGCGCCGGGGCCTTCTTCAGGCCCTGGATCTGGAGCACCGGGACGCTTTGCTCCTTGAGCACGTGCTTGCGATAGAGCCGCTCCATTTCGGCGTGCCGCCGCGCGTCCTCCGGGGACAGGTCCTTCTTCTTCCGGGCCTGGACCAGCTCCTCGCGGGCGTTCTTGGCGACGCCGAGGGCATCGAGATCGGTCTGCGCGCCCTTGGCCACCGCCTCGGCGTTGAGCGACAGCGAGTGGGCGGTGGTGGGCAGCGGCACCGCCTTGTTGCCGGCGAAGATCTCGTGCCGGCCGTGCTCCTCGTACCACTTGGTCAGCGTGGCGGTCATGTGCATCTGCTCGATGATGTTCCGCCAGCCGATCCCGGTGTTGTAGGCGCAGAACGAGATCTCGCCCTGCTGCGTGGCATAGGGGATGATGCACATCTCGGTGCGCCGGAAGTCGTAGTTGAACAGATCCTGGAACCACATCCCGGCGATGAACAGGAAGTTCCAGCGGTCGGCGCGGCGCCGCTCGATGTCGGCCGGGGTGCGGGTGGCCTCGACGCTGCCGTACTTCGCGTCGGCGTCCTTGGTGGCGCCGAAGGTCTTGTCGAACTTCTTCAGCAGGTCGGTGAGCCGGAAGTGCGTCGGCGACTTGAACGGGTCGTAGTTGCGGGCCAGCGCCAGCGCCATGCCGGCGATCGACAGGAAACGCCCGCGGCCGGCGTCGGTCACCGCCTGCACGTCCTTGGCCAGCTGCTCGCCGTTGAGGAACGCGGTCACCGGCACCGCTTCCTTGGTCTCCTTGTCGACCATCACGGCCATGCCGACGCCGCAGTTGGGGTGGCAGCCGCAGGTGAGGTTGCCCCACGGGTGCTCCGGCCCGTGCATGTGGTCGGCCCAGTCGGTGAACGCCCCCATGAACGAGATCGGGAACCAGTCGCGGGCGGGGACGCCCATGCCGGTCTGGTCGCGCACGTCGTGGGCGAGATGCGACAGCGTGTAGCGCTGGGCGGCCCGGCGTTCCGGGGTCACCAGCTCGTCGCGGCCGGTGAAGCTCACCGGCTGGAACGACAGGAAGTTGATCTTCTTGGGGTTGTCGAGCGCGAACTCGATGACCCGGCCGACCTGCTCGTTGTTCACGCCGTTGACGATGGTGATCACCGGCACGATGTCGACGCCGGCGGCATGCAGGTTCTCGATCGCCTGCAGCTTCACGTCGAACAGGTTGCCGACGCGGCGGTGCGAATTGGCGGCGTTGCCGATGCCGTCGAACTGCAGATAGGCGTAGCGCAGCCCGGCCTCGGCCGCCGCTTTGGCGAACTCGGGGCTCTTGGCGAACTCGATGCCGTTGGTCGCGGCCTGCACCGAGGTGTAGCCCACCTGGCGGGCGTAGCGGATGGCGTCGAGGAAGTACGGCGACAGCGTAGGCTCGCCGCCCGAGAACTGCACCGACATCTGCCGGCGCGGCTTGATGCTGATGGCGTTGTCGAGCACCTGCTTGATGTCGTCCCAGGTGAGCTCGTGGACGAACCCGACCTGGTTGGCGTCCATGAAGCACGGATCGCACATCATGTTGCAGCGGTTGGTGAGATCCACCGTCAGCACCGAGCCGCGGCCGTACTTGATGGTGCTGCTGCCGTGGTTGTGCAGAGTGCTGTCGTTGTGCGCGCGGATGTCGCGGCCGGGGAATACTTCCTCCAGATGGCGGAAGAATTCGGTGTCGATCGCCATCACGTCTTCGAAGTGGCCGTGCAGCGGACAGTCCTTGACCATCAGGATGCGGCCATCGCGCTCGAGGATGGTGGCGGGAATCTCCCCGACCTTCTCGTGGAGCAGCGACTCGACCGGCTTCCGGCCGTCGAGGATGGCCTCCCGCGCTTCGCGCACGCACACGGGGCAGAGCGAATCGGTCTTGCGCGGCCACCCCAGCGGCGGCTTGGTCTTCTGGTCGGACTTCAGCATCGGCAGGTCAGACCACGCCGGGGTGATGGCCTTACCGGGACGAACGCGGTTCACGCGCGAGAACACGGCCCAGGCGCCTTGGGCGGCGATGGTCAGCCCCTTTTCCAGATACTTGGCAGGAGCGTGCGACACAATGGTCTCCTTTCGGGAGGGCGTCGGAGCTCTCGGGGGAGGCGACGCCGGCCACAAAATGTGAGCCCTTCGATGCCTTTGTCTGTAGTGCGGTTTCCGGGCCCGCGTCAAGACTCCCGGCCGGCCGGCCGGCGTCGAGCGTCCCAGGTTGGGTGATCCGGTTCCCCATGCAGGGGCTTGCCGCAGTAGACTCGGCCCGATGTCCCCACTTGCGTGCAAGCTCGCGGCCATCGTCGCCGGCGCCGTCGCCGTCACCACGGTGACGCTGGCCCAGGCGCCGGGGCCACCAGCGCCGCTGGTGCTGACCAACGCTTCGGTCGTGGACGTGACCACGGGCGAGGTGCGGCGCGGCCAAGTGGTGGTGGTGCGCGACGGCCGCATCGACCGGGTGACCGCCGGTGCCGCATCCGCGCCCGCCGACGTCCGCCGCATCGACCTCGCGGGCCGCTTCGTCCTCCCCGGATTGGTCGACGCGCACGTGCACATCGCCGGCCCCGCCGCGATGCGGGCGGCGCTCGAGAGCGGCGTGACCACGGTGCGCAGCGCCGGCGGCTCGCACTTCGAGGACGTCGGCCTGCGCGAGCTGGTCAAGCGCGGCGCGCTGCCCGGCCCCGACGTGTTGGCGGCCGGCTACCACGTCCGCCCGCAGCCGGCGGTGGAGGCCTACCTCGACGCGCCCGACCTCGGTGACCTTCTGGCGGCGGGCCTGACGTCACCGGATGCACTTCGACGATTCGTCCGGATGAACCTCGCCCATACGGTCGATTGGATCAAGGTGCTGGCCACCGAGCGTGCCGGTACGCCCGACACCGACCCACGGAAGCAGGTCTACACAGAGGCTGAGCTGGCCGTCGTGGTGGCCGAGGCCGGCGCCCGCGGCGTGCCGGTGATGGCCCACGCTCACGGCGCGGAGGGAGCGCTGGCGGCGGTCCGGGCGGGTGTCCGCAGCATCGAGCATGGCACCTATCTCACCGACGAGACGTTGAAGCTGATGGCGCAGCGCGGGACGTTCTTCGTCCCGACGCTCGACGTCGTCAACGATCTGGCCGAGCCCGGCGGCGATTACGACCACCCCGGCCTGCAGCGTCGCGGTCGGATGCTCAAGCCGATCCTCGTCGACACGGTGCGCCGGGCGCGGGCCGCCGGCGTGAAGATCGTCGCCGGCTCCGACACCGGCTACGGCGCGAGCAGCATGGCCCGCATCCCGCGCGAGGTCCTCGAACTCGTCGACGCCGGCCTCACCCCGCTGGCCGCCCTGCAGGCCGCCACCACGGTCAACGCCCAACTGCTGCGCCTCGACACGCAGATCGCCCAGCTGCGGGCGGGCTTCGAGGCCGACCTGCTGGTCGTCGAGGCCAATCCGCTCGACCAGCCGCGCACGTTGCTCGATCCGTTGCTGGTGGTCAGCAACGGACGCGTCGCACTCGATCGCCTCAGCTTCGGACGATGACCGGGCCGAAGCCATCGACACGTAGGGCAGAGCTTCAGCTCTGCCGAAGTACAGGAGAGAGATGATGACCAGAACCTGTTGGATCGCGGTGGCCGCCCTGTGTCTGGTGTGTCCACCGGCCTTCGCGCAGCACGAGTCGCATGGCGGCGGCGCGCTGTCGGAAGCGCAGGTGGGCACGGTGGACTTCCAGACGTCGTGCACCCCGGCCGTGAAGGCCGACATGAACCGGGCGGTGGCGCTGCTGCACTCGTTCTGGTTCCCCGAGGCCCGGCAGCAGTTCGAGGCGATCGCCGCCAAGGACCCGGCGTGCGCGATCGCGCATTGGGGCGTGGCGCTCACCTACTGGGGCAACCCGTTCGGCGGCCTGCGCACCGCCCAGACCATCGCCAGCGCCAAGGCGGCGATCGCCAAGGGCCAGACGGCCGGGACGCCGTCGCGCCGCGAGAAGGGCTACATCGACGCCGTGGCCGCCCTGGTGGCCAGCGACGACGTGACCACGCAGCGCGCCCGGGTCGTGGCCTACGAGCAGACGATGGCGCAGATCGCCAAGGACAACCCGGGCGACATCGAAGCGCGCATCTTCTGGGGGCTGGCCATGGCCCAGACCGCCACGCCCACCGACAA
Source organism: uncultured Bifidobacteriaceae bacterium (assembly GCA_964442845.1). Classification (GTDB taxonomy): domain Bacteria; phylum Acidobacteriota; class Vicinamibacteria; order Vicinamibacterales; family UBA2999; genus CAWAYR01. The sequence goes on from CAYUAX010000046.1 coordinate 7,086, forward strand.
GACCTACGCCGCCAATCTCCGCGCCGCCGAAATCCTCGAGCCGATGTTCAAGAAGATGCCGAGCCACCCCGGCCTGGCGCATTACATCATCCACGCCTACGACGCACCGCCGCTGGCTCCGCGCGGGCTCGAGGCGGCCCGTCGCTACGCGTCGATTGCGCCGGTGGTGCCGCACGCCCTCCACATGCCGTCGCACACCTTCACGCGGGTCGGCTACTGGAAGGAGTCGATCGACACGAACCGCAAGTCGGCCACCGAGGCGCGCAAGGCCGGCGGCCTCGCCGGCGCCGGTGAGGAACTGCACGCGCTCGACTATCAGACCTACGCCTACCTGCAGCTCGCCGACGACGCCGCGGCCAAGGCCGTCCGCGACCACGCCGAGTCGTTCGAGGCCGGCGCGGCCGGCGGCGCCTACGCGTTCGCGTTGGCGGCCATCCCGGCCCGGTACGCGCTGGAGCGCCAGGCCTGGAGCGAGGCGGCCGCGCTCACCGCCAAGCCGTCGCCGGCGGCGCCCTACGCCGAAGCCATCACGCACTTCGCTCGCGCCATCGGCGCGGCCCGCTCCGGCAACGCCGACGCGGCCACGCCGGCCATCGAGCGGCTGGCCGCCATCAAGGCCCTGCTCGTCGCGGCGAAGGATCCGTATTGGGCTGAGCAAGTGGATATCCAGCGGCGCGTCGCCGAGGCGTGGCAGGTGTTCGCCCGTGGCGACAAAGCCAAGGGCGTCGAGCTGCTGCGTGCCGCCGCGGATGCCGAAGATCTCACCGACAAGGCGGCGGTCACGCCCGGTCCCATCGCCCCTGCCCGCGAGCTGCTCGGCTTCATGCTGCTCGAGGCCGGCCAGCCCAAGGAGGCGCAGGCCGCCTTCCAGGCCACGGTGACCAAGGAGCCGGGCCGCTTCCTGGGGCTCTATGGGGCCGCACGCGCCGCCGAGGCGTCCGGTGACAAGGCCGGCGCCGCGGCGCTCTACAAGAAGCTGCTCGATCAGACCGGCGGCGCCTCGGGCGACCGCCAGGCCATCACCCACGCGCGGCAGCAGACCGCGTCGCGCTAGGCTTGGGTTGGGCGGCAGGCGGCGATGACGGCGGCGGTGACGTCGCCGGTCGTCGCCGTGCCGCCCAGGTCGGGCGTGCGCACGCGGCCGTCGGCCAGCACGCGCTCGATGGCGGCGACGATCTCGCGGCTGGCGTCGGTCTGGCCGAGGTGATCGAGCATCAGCGCCGCCGCCCAGATCGCGCCGATCGGGTTGGCGATGCCCTTGCCGGCGATGTCGGGCGCCGAGCCGTGGATCGGCTCGAACATCGACGGATGCTCACGGGTCGGGTTCAGATTCGCTCCCGGGGCCACCCCGAGGCTGCCCGACACGGCGGCGCCCAGGTCGGTGAGGATGTCGCCGAACAGGTTCGACGCGACCATCACGTCGAGCGTGTGCGGGTGCGTCACCATGCGCGCCGCCAGCGCGTCGACGTGGTACTTGCGGATGGTGAGGGCGGGGAAGTCGCCGGCCACCGCCTCGACCACCTCGTCCCAGAGCACCATCGAGTGCTGCAGCGCGTTCGACTTGGTGGCGCTGGCCAGCAGCCGTCGCGGCCGCGTCATTGCCAGCTCGCACGCATAGCGGACCACCCGCTCGATGCCGCGCCGCGTGAACAGCCCGGTCTGTTCGGCCACTTCGTGCGGCGTGCCGCGGTGCAGCCGGCCACCGAGGCCGGCGTACTCCCCTTCGGAGTTCTCGCGCACGCACACCCAGTCCACGTCGGCCGGCGCGCGGTTGGCCAGCGGCCCGGGGACGCCGGCCAGCAGCCGCATCGGCCGCAGGTTGACGTACTGCTCGAAGCGCTGGCGGATCGGCAGGATCAGTTCCCAGACCGACACGTGATCCGGGACCGACGGCGCGCCGATGGCGCCGAGGAAGATCGCATCGGCGCCGTGCAGCCGGTCGAGGCCGTCGGCCGGCATCATCCGGCCCTCGGCCAGGTAGTACTCGCAGCCCCACGGCAGATCGGTGGTGGCCACCGAGAAGCCGTGGCGCGCCGCCGCGGCCTGCACCACGGCCAGCGCCGCCGGCGTCACTTCCTGGCCGATGCCGTCGCCGGCGATGACCGCGATGTCGTAGTGGCGATGAACGGGCATCGGTCCGCGTGCTTTCTAGCCGCTAGCCGCGAGCCGCTAGCCGCTGGTAAGGGTTCACATCCCCGGCGGCGTGAAGCGCCCGTCGGCGGCCAGCCAGCCGCCGTCCACGTAGAGGATGGTGCCGGTCACGTAGCTGGCCGCGTCCGACAGCAGGAACACCGTCGGGCCGGCCATCTCGTCGGCGCTCGCCCAGCGGTTCATCGGGTTCTTCGTGGCGTAGGCGTTGTACCAGTCGGGCATCGCCTTGATCGGTGCGGTGAGCGGCGTCTCGGTGACGCCCGGTCCGAGCGCGTTCACGCGCACGCCCTGCGTGGCCCACTCGGTGGCCGCCGACTTGGCCAGCTGCAGGATGCCGGCCTTGGTCATCGAGTAGACCGACTGGCCAGGCTCGGTGACGATCGAGCGGATCGACGAGAACAGCACGATGCTGCCCGACTTCTGCGCCGTCATGATGCGGCCGGCGGCCATCAGCACGTTGAAGTTGCCGCGCAGGTTCACGGCGACGACCTTGTCGAACTCCGCGCCGGTGTACTTCAGGATCGGCTTGCGGACGTTGATGGCCGGCGTGCACGCCAGGCCGTCGAGCCGGCCGTGGTCCTTGACCACGGCGTCGAATGCGGCGTTCACCCCGGCTTCGTCGGTGATGTCGAGCACGGCGCTGGCGGCCGCCCCGCCGGCCGCGCGAATCGCCGCCGCCGTCGCCGCCGCGGTCTCGGCGTTCACGTCGTAACAGATGGCGTGACCGCCCTGCGCGGCGACGCTGCGCGCCACGGCGGCGCCGATGCCGCCGCCGGCCCCGATCACCGCCACCACCTTGCCGTCCAGTCGAAACATGTCTGCCTTCACCGATCACTCCTTGCGGCGTCGTTGTCGCGCCGCCTGCACCGCTCCACACACCCGTGGGGCAGCTCTGTAGAGCTGCCGTCCCGGCAGAGCTGAAGCTCTGCCCTACATCCCGCCTACGTAGGGCAGCTCTTTAGAGCTGCCGTCCCGGCAGAGCTGAAGCCCTGCCTACATCGAGGCCGACTCCGGTCCCCGTCGCACCGCTGTCACCACGAAGAACGCCAGCGCCGCCGCGATGAGTCCGGCGAGGCTGGGGTTGAACCAGATACTGCGCATCGCCCACGGCTGGCTGTTGAGATACAGCAGCGTGGCCATGCCGGCGCCGATCGACGCCAGCGCCTCGGGCGTGCCGGCGCGCCGGACGTAGAGCCCGGCGACGATCGGCACGAACAGGCTGACCCCGAGCAGCGAGTAGAAGATCGACAGCGCGGCAATCACGTTGGGCAGCCGCACCGCCAGCAGCACGCCGGCCAGGCCGCCGACCAGCGCCGCCGCCCGCGCCACCCGCAGCACCTGGCCGTCGCTGGCCGCACGGTTGACGAAGCGCTTGTAGAGATCCTGCGACAGCGACGTCGAGAGCATGAACAGGATGGCGTCGCAGGTGCTGACCTCGGCGCTGAACACCGCTGCGAGGGCCAGCGTGCCGATGAACCACGGCAGCGATTGCACGAGCAGCGTCGGCAGCACGAGGTCGCGCTGGGTGAGATCGGGATGGAGGTGGCGGGCCGCCAGGCCGAGCAGCAGCGGCACGAAGGCGAACGCCATCTGCGCGAGGCCGGCGGCGCCGATGCCGAGGCGGACGGCGCGCTGGTTCTCGGCGCCATAGGCCTTCTGCACCAGGCCGGGCGAGATCACGAACGCCGGCCCGAGCAGCGCCAGGAACGCGTAGCCCGACCCAGGGCCGCTCGAGTAACCGACGTCCCAGAACGTCGCCGGCACGCCGGCGGTGGCCGCGATGGCCCCCAGACCGCCCGCCGCCGACAGCGCCAGCGGCACGGCGACGATAAGCCCGAACAGCAGCACGACCAGCTGCACGGCATTCACCCACGCTGAGCTGAGCAGCCCGCCAGCGGTGAAGTAGACCGTCATGGCGATGCCGCCGATGGCGGCGCCGATCGGCCGGGGAATGTCGGCGACGGCGGTCAACACCGCGGCGCCGGCGATCAGCTGGCCGGCGAGGATCGCCAGCGTGCCGATCCAGATCAGCGACGCCAGCAGGCCGCGGACCACGGCGCCGTACCGGTATTCCAGGTAGTCGCCAGCGGTCAGGAAACCATGGTCGGCGGCCGCCTGCCAGAGGCGCGGGCCGATCCAGAACGCCAGCACGAGGGAGCCGAGCCCGGCCGCGCCGTTCCACCACCACGCGCTCACGCCGTCGATGTAGGCCTGGCCGGCCGCGCCGATGGTCGTGCCGGCGCCGATGTTGGCGGCGAGCACCGTCGAGAAGACCAGCGGCGCCGTGAGCTTGCGGCCGGCGACGAAGAAGTCGGCGCTGCCGCGCACCCGCCGGCCGACCCAGACGCCGAACAGCGTCAGGCCGACCGAGTAGGCCAGCAGCAGGGCGAGTTGGGTCGAGCTGTTCACGAGGTCTGGTGGTCAGCGCTTGGGAAGGTCGCGTGCGGCCGGCAGGTTCGGCAGGCCAGTGGCCTCGGTGGCGGCGCGGACGATGGCCTTGGCCATGACGTCGGCGGCGAGCGCGCCAATCTGTGTGACGTTGGCGGTACCGGTCCACTTGCCGGTGGCGAGTGAGAACACCGTGTCGCCGTCGCCCATCGTGTGCGCCGGGAAGATGGCCCGGGCGAAGCCGTCGTCGGCCATCAACGCCATGCGATGCACTTCGGCCTTGGTGAGCTTCGCGTTGGTGGCCACCAGGCCGATCGTCGTGTTCTCACCCGGCCGCGGCTGTTGCGGCGGCGGCCCGGCGCGCAACAGCAGCCGCGCGTCGGCCAGGGTGTTCTCGGCGGTGCGGACGCCGGCCACCACCTTCCCGGTATCGGGATCGATGATGTCGCCCACGGCGTTGACGGCGACGATCGCCGCCACGACCAGGCCGTTGGGCATCACGATCGCGTAGCTGCCCAGGCCGGCCTTCATCGAGCGGCCAGGGCCGCCCGATTTGCCGACCGTCGCCCCGGCACCGGCGCCGATCGACCCCTCCTGCACCGGACCGGTCGTGGCCGCCGCCGCGGCGCGATAGCCGCAGTCGGCTGTGGGCCGAATCTTCGGATTGCCGCCGACCGGGAGGTCGAACAGGATGGCGGAGGGGACGATGGGCACCTTGGCGATGCGCACGTCCCAGCCCATGTTCTGTTCCTCGAGCCAGCGCACCGCGCCGGTGGCGGCGTCGAGGCCGAAGGCGCTGCCGCCCGACAGCACCACCGCGTTCACCTTGTCCACCATGTTGCCGGGGTCGAGCAGGTCGGTCTCGCGGGTGCCCGGCGCGCCGCCGCGCTGTGCCACGCCGCCGACCGCGCCGTCGCCCTCGACGACGATCACGGTGCACCCGGTCGGCCGCTCGGTGAGCGTCACCGACCCGACGCGGAGGCCTTCGACCGCGGTCAAGCCGCGGCTGTCGGGCCCGGCGGTGCGGGCCGGCGTGGTGGTGACCACGAGCGCGAGGGCGACGGCCGCGGCGGGAACGACGGCGGCACGGAACAGCGGACGGGCGACAGGCATCACGGCACCTCGCGGGACAATCGTCGAATGTTACGAGAAGGTGTCGATGGCGCCAAGCCCGAGCCCCGTCCCGAGCCCCGAGCCCCGAGCCCCGAGCCCCGAGCCCCGGTACTTGATGATCCAGAATAGAGCCACGTGGCTCTGCATCCCGACGTCGTTCACCGGGTGAGCGAGCGGGTCGACGCGATCGCCGACGAGATCGTCGACTTCGCCGCCGCCCTGATTCGCATTCCGACCGTCAATCCGCCCGGCGAGGAGTACGAGACCTGTGCCCGCTTCATCGGCGAGCGCCTGAAGGCCTTCGACTTCGAGGTCGCCTACGTCGCCGCCGACGGCCGCCCCGAGCACACCCGCGCCCACCCGCGCGTGAACGTGATCGGCCGCCGCGCCGGCGGGCACGCGCATCCGCTGGTCCACTTGAACGGCCACTTCGACGTGGTGCCGGCCGGCGACGGCTGGACCGTGGATCCGTTCGGCGGGCTGGTCCGCGATGGCCGGGTCTACGGCCGCGGCGCCTGCGACATGAAGGCCGGCATCGCCGCCGCCGTGTACGCCGCCGAGGCGATTCGCCGCGCCGGCGTCGCCGTGCCTGGCACCTTCGAGGTGAGCGGCACGGTGGACGAAGAGAGCGGCGGGCTGGCCGGCGTGCACCACCTGGCCGAGCAGCGGTGGCTGGCCAAGGACAAGACCGACTTCGTGATCATCCCCGAGCCGCTCGACGTCGACCGGGTGTGCATCGGCCACCGCGGCGTCTACTGGTTCGAGGTCGAGGCCCACGGCCGCATCGGCCACGGCAGCATGCCGTTTCTCGGCGCCAGCGCCATCGAGGGCATGGGGCAGTTCCTCCATCTCGTCGAGCACACGCTCAAGCCGCGCCTCGACGGACGCCAGACCAGCGTGCCGGTGGTGCCGCCGGGAGCGCGGCACGCCACCATCAACACCAACGGCATCGAGGGCGGCCAGCCGGTGGACGGCGTGCAGACGCCGTGTGTCGCCGATCGGTGCCGGGCGGTGTTCGACCGCCGGTTCCTGCTCGAGGAAGGGCTCGACGCGACCCGCGACGAGATCGCCGCGCTGGTCGCCGAAGCCGGCCGGCTGGTGCCGAACATCCGCTTCGACCTGCACGACCGCCTGATCGTGCACCCGACGCGCACCCCCGACGACTCGCCGATCATCCCGGCGCTCACCGGCGCGATCCGCACCGTGCTGGGCAAGGACGCCGCGCTCGTCGCCAGCCCCGGCACCTACGATCACAAGCACGTGGCGCGGGTGGCCGGCGTGCCGCACTGCGTCGCCTACGGCCCCGGCGAACTCGTGCTCGCGCACCAGCCCGACGAGTACTGCAGCGTGGCCGATCTGGTGGCGGCCACCAAGGTGATCGCGCTGGCGAGCCTGCAACTCATGAGCTCGCCAGCGCGCCCCTAGCGGCTAGGGACTGGCGACTCGCGGCTAGTGAATCAGACTTCAGCGTCACGCTGCCCGTTCGCGGGCCGCGCCTTGCCGCTGGCATCGTTGGGGTTCCAGCCGCTAGCCCCTAGCCGCTAGCCGCTGTCGAATCACTTGGTGCTCTCCAAGAACCCCGCCCACGCTTCCACCAGTGGCACCAACGGGCCCTTGGTCATCGCGTAGGCGCGCGCCCAGGTGCGGGCGTGGGTGCGGTCTGCGGCGATGGTCGCGGCGTTGTGGCCGCTCACGTGCCGGCGATAGGCGGCGTAGACACCCGCGGCGAGGGCCGGACCATCCTTGGCGCCGGCGCCGTTCAAGTAGGTGCTCAGCGCCGGCAGCCCCTTGTCGGCATCACCCGTGAGGGCATAGGCCATGGCGAGCGCGCGGGTGCCGCGCGTGTCGGCGCGGGCGCCGGTGGCCTGTTCCAGCGGGGCGATGGCCGCGGCCGGCTGGCCGGCGCGGAGCCACGCCTCCCCGGCCAGTCGGCCGATGGCCGGCACGGCGGCAGGCGGCAGGCTCATCAGCAGGCCGGCGGCCTCTTTCTCGCGATTCGACAGCAGCAGACAGGCGCCGAGCATGGCCCGCGCCGCCGCGAAGCTGCCCTGGAGTCGCATGGCGGTTTCGAACTGGACGGCGGCCTGCGTGAGCTGTGCCTTGCCCAGGAAGTCCATGCCGCGGACGAACGCGGCGGCGCTCTGATCGCCGGCCGACAGCGCCTCCAGCGCGCCGTCGAGCATCTTCCCGCCGCGGGCGGTCTTGATGGCCGCGAGCACCGCCGGCGATCGTCCCTGCTCCGCCGCGGCCCACAGCGCCGCCGTCGTCGGCGCGTCGAGCACGTCCTCCTTGGTGGCGGCGGGCAGCGAGGCCATCACCGCCGCCAGCAGCTCCGCCGGCGCGCCGGCGCCGGGCCGGCCGGCCAGCGTCGCCGTGGTCTCGGCGCGCGGCGCCACCACCCGGAACGGGCGCGTCAGCGCCCCGCGCGCCGTGCCGCCCTCGGTGAAGCTCACGCGCGCCACGTAGCTGCCCGGCGGCACGCCGCCGATCGGCACGCGGCCCTGCGCGATGCGCACTTCCGGCGACTTGCCCTGCGCCACGAGCAGTGGCGCCGAGACCAGCGGCCGCGCCGATTCGTCCTTCAGCACCTCGAGCCGTGCCGCCACCTCGCCGCCGCTCGCCGGGGCGTAGGCCTCGGCCAGCGCCACCAGCGTGCCGTTGTCCACGTGCGGCTCGATGCTCGGCGACAGCGAGCCCGCCGGGTCCGGTTCGGCGGCCAGCAGCAGGTCGCCCAGCGTCAACGCGTCGCCGTTCATCTGCCACGCCGTCACCGGGCGTTCCACGCTGCCGACCTTCTTGTCGGCGTTGGCGATGCCGACGCGCAGCCGGTATTCGCCCGGATCGACGGTGATGCTGCCGGCGTAGAAGGCGCGCGTGTCGTCGCCGGCCACCTTCTCCAGATCGCGCGGCTCGGCGTTGGCGGCGATGACGCGGCCGTCCTTGGTGGCGACCACCAGCCCGGCGGCGTACGACAGCGACTCGTTGGTCTCGCGCTCGACCTCGGCGGCGATGAGGACGCGCACCTTCGACGACCCCGGCTCCTTGTAGGTCCACGTCGAGACGCGCAGCGGCAGCGCGGTGGCGGGGGCGGGCGACTTGAGGGTGCGGCTGAGGGCCTCTGCCGGCGTGGCGGCCGGCGGGCCGTCGGGCGACAAGAAGGTGCGGCGGGCCTGCACGCTGACGGCGCGGCGCAGGGTCTTCACCTCGATGCGGTGGCGGCGTCCGTCGCGGTCGCCCGGGGTCGGCTCGACGCCGAGCAGGTAACAGCCGGCCAGCGCCATCTCGATGCGGCGGAACGCGGTTTCACCGGTGGTGACGACGCGGTGGAGCGTGCCGCGGGCGAACCCGGCCAGCAGCTCCAGCCCTTCTTCCTGCAGCCGGCGGTCGGCGTTGGCGGTGGTCGGGCGGTCCGACTGCGTGGCGTCGAACAGCGGCACGTCGAGCAGCAGCACGTCGAGCGAGGCGCGCACGTTGGCGGCGACGCGGGCCAGGTCGTCGAGTTCGGCGCCCAGCCCTTCGAGCACCAGCCCTTCGGAGATCAGGATCACCGACTTGGGCCCCTCCAGGGCGCCCAGGCTGCTCAGCACGGCGCGGATCGCGCTCACCGAGCGGTCGGTCTGCTGGCGCTGGTCGCCGACGATCTCGCTGGCCTCCTGCTCGACGTCACGCTCGCAGCGCTCCATGTCGGCGGCGCCGAACACGCCGGCGCACTCGCGCATGATCACCTGCGTGATGAGCAGCGCGTCGCTTTGCCGGTAGATCGCGAAGGCTTCGGTGATCGAGACGTTGAAGCGCCGCCGCATCGAGGTGTGGCGGCCGGTGACGCGCAGCATCGCCTCGCGCACCGAGGCGTGGTCGAGGGTGAAATCCACGAGCTCGCCGGGGGCCGGCACCGCCACCAGCGCCAGCCGGTCGTTGGGCTGCAGGCGATCGATGAACTTGACCGCGTTGGTCATCACCGGCCGGGCCGAACCGAAGCGGATGTTGCCCTGGTCGACGAGGAAGAGAATCGCCCGTCCCGGGGTGTCGGTGCGGCCGCCGTTGGTCGAGATGCCGGTGTCGGGCGTCGGCGGGGCGACGCGGTTGTCGAACGTCGGCCGGCGCTGTCCCGCGAGCAGCGGGTCGTAGAGCTTGATGTATTCGGACGTGAGGACCTTGCGCGGCTTGCCGTCCACCTCGACCGTGAAGTCGGCGGCGGTGAGGTCGGTGATCTGGCGGCCGTCGCGGTCGACGACGGTCACGTCGATGGGCAGCACTTCGACCTCGGTCCGGAACACCGGCGGCTGGTCCTGCCCGGCCGGTGTCGGCGCGGGCGCCGCCGGCGGAGGTGCGGCGGGAACCGGTGCCTGCTGCGCGTGGAGCGCCGTAACGGCGCCGATCGCGGCGGCGAGAAGGGCAGCCAAAGCAGGGCGACGCATCGCGACCTCTTTCGTTCGACGGCCCGTGCGGGCCGGGCCGCCCGGCGCCGGGCAGCCGTCGTGCCCGCCATTTAACCCGATCTGCCGCGACGACGCGAGCCCGCGGCGGCACACAGCCGTGGCCTGCGCCGGGCCACGACGAGCGCTCCGGTATCATCGGAAGTCATGCCTACGCGTGACGTGCTCATCATTGGGGGCGGTCCGTCCGGGCTGGCCACCGCCATCGCCTGCCGCCACTTCGGTCTCGACTACCAGGTGATCGAGCAGGGAGCCCTGGTGGACGCCATCGCCCGCTTCCCGCTCAACATGGTGTTCTTCACCACGCCGGAGCTGCTGGAGATCGGCGGCGTGCCGTTGACGACGCCGTACGAGAAGCCGACGCGTGCCGAGGCGCTGCGCTACTACCGCAAGGTCACCGACACCTTCCAGCTGCAGGTGGCGCTCTACGAGCGCGTGACGGCCGTCGAGGTGGATGGGGAGGCCCGCGAGCGCGTGTTCGCCGTGACGACGCGCAGCCGGCTCGGCGTGGAGCGGGTGCGCGAGGCGCGGGCGGTGGTGCTGGCGATGGGCTACTACGACCGGCCCAACCGGCTCGACGTGCCCGGCGAAGACCTGCCGCACGTCTCGCACTACTTCAGTGAGCCGCATCCGTACTACCGCCAGCGGGTCGTCGTGGTCGGCGGCAAGAACTCGGCCTGCGAGGCGGCGCTCGAGCTGTATCGCAACGGCGCCCACGTGACGCTGGTGCACCGCGGCGAGGCGCTGGGCGACTCGGTGAAGTACTGGGTGCGGCCCGACGTCGAGAATCGCATCAAGGAAGGGTCGATTGCGGCGCGGTTCGACACCCGGGTCGTCGAGATCCGCCCGACCGAGGTCGTGGTCGAGTCGCCCGGCGGTCGCGAGACGCTGCCGGCCGATGGCGTGCTGCTGTTGACCGGCTACCGCGCCGACCCCGCGTTCCTGCGCAGCGCTGGCGTCGAGCTGGACCCTGAGACGCTGGTGCCGCGCCACGACCCGGAGACGTTCGAGACCAACGTGCCCAACCTGTTCATCGCCGGTGGCCAGCTGGCCGGCGTGCGCACCGGCACGATCTTCATCGAGAACGGCCGCTTCCACGGCGAGAAGATCGCCCAGGCCCTGGCCCGGCGTTTCGACGGGTAGCCGGCGCGCCTTCGGAGGGCAGGCCTTTTCAGGCCTGCGTGGGCAGGCGTGTCTTCGTAGGGCAGGCCTTCAGGCCTGCCTGGGTGATGGCCGCTCCAAACAGCTTCCCTACATGAGCCGCGTGCGGCCCAGCACCAGGCCGGTCACGTGGACCACCGGCGCATCGCGCCAGGCCGTGCGCAGCTCGTCGTCGCTGGTCCAACGAGCGTGCGGCAGCGCCTTTGCCTCGACGGCAATCGGCACGTCGACGGTGAACGGGTTCGGTTCCACCAGCAGGTGGCGCCCCTCGAGCAGGCGGATCGTCCATGGGCCGAGCACCTGAGGCTCGCTCCACGCATTGCAGAAGGCCAGCGACGCCAGGTCGCCGAGGCGCACGTAGACGTAGTCGCGGACCAGCGCGTCGATGGGCAGGCCGGCCGCGGCCAGATGCCGATCGCGGGCCTGTTCCATCGCCGCGAAGAAGCCGTGCCAGGCGGCGTCGCTCCTGAACCGGTCGTAGACCGACAGCGCGTGGTGCGCCACCAGCGCCGCCGTCCACGGCGCGTCGGCGAGGCCGTCGAGGCAGCGCGGCCACACGCCCTGCTTCACCTCGGGGGCCACGGTCAGGAAGTCGCGAACTTCGCCGGTGGCCGGGTCGCACGTCGGCGCCGCGTCGGGCTCGCGCCAGCCGTTGTCGTGGTCGCTGACCGCGCGCAAGACCTGCTCGCGCCGTTCGGCGCCAGCCAGCGATGGCCAATGCGCCATGATCCGCGCGGCGAGCGCGGCGTGATCGGGCTGCGTGATGAGATGCCGCACGCCGTCGGCGGGCCGGACGATCACGCCGACCGCAGCCGGCCGTCGCCGGCGAGCACGCTGGTGCCGCCGACCTGCACGCGCGTGATGTCCTGCCCCGAGACGGCCAGCCGGATGTGGATGCGGCTGGGGCGCCCCATCTTCACGCCCTGGGCGCTGGTGATGGCGCCGGCAGCCGCCGCCGGCACCAGCCCGTGACGCACCAGATAGCAGCCCAGCGGGCCACTGGCCGAGCCGGTGGCCGGATCCTCGGCGCCGGTCGCGCCGACCATGCGGCTGTAGACGGTGGCGCCGTCGGCGCCGGGCTCCGTGGTGAACACGAAGATGCCGCGCCGGGCGACACCCGCCGCCTTGAACACCGCGTCGAGCTCGCGGCCGTTCATCTGCACGCGATCCACGGCCGCCCGGGTCGTCAGCGGCGCGAAGAAGAACGCCGATCCGCACGACACCTCCTGCACCGGCAGCGAGGCCACCTGGTCCCCGGCGTCGAGGCCCATCGCCGCGGCCAGCGCCGGCGACGGCGGCAGCGTGGCGCCGAAGGCCGGCCGCTGCTGCGTCATCCAGGCAAAGCGCAGCCGGCCGCCCTCCCATTCGAGCGCGACCGGCGTCGGGCCGATGCCGAGACCGAACACGAACTCGCTGCGGCCGGCGGCGATCGCGCCGTCGTCGGCCAGCGCGAAGGCCGAGCCGATCACGGGGTGGCCGGCGAACGGCATCTCGTTGCCGGCGCGGCCGAAGATCCGCAGGCGCACGTCGGTGCCGGCCGCCTCGGCCGGGAACACGAACGTGCACTCCGAGAAGTTCATCTCCCGCGTCATCGCCGCCATGGCCTCGGCGGCGAGCCCGGCCGGCTCCATGAACACGGCGAGCTGGTTGCCGGTATGCGCGCGCTCGGTGAAGACGTCGTAGTGGAGGTAGCGGCGCAGGTTGGCGAGCCGCGCCGCGGCGCCGCCCTGCGCCCGCGTCGCGGTCGGCGCGAGGGTCAGGGCCGATCCGGCCATCGCCGCCGCCCATTGCCGGCGAGTGAGGGTGGTCATGCGCGCGAGTGTATCCGACCGGACAGGCCCCGCGCTCGAGCCCCGAGCCCCGAGCCCCGAGCCCCGGCACTAGTGCCGGCGTCCGCTGTCGGGCCGCTGCTGCATGAGCAGCTTCATCTCGATCAGCTCGATCAACGTGCGGCAGCGGTCGAGGGCGCCGGACCGCTCGAGCAACGCCTGCTTCTCGACCGGCTCGAGGTCGAGGTACTGCGACAGCGCGTTCACCAGCTCGTCGTCGGCCATGTCGCGCGGCAGCCGGCTGCCGCCGTCGCGCTCCAGCGACGGCTCCAGCATCGCCTCGAGGCGGCGCCGCTCGGCCCGCAGGGCCGCCCGCTCGGCGTCGTCGGTCATCTCCTCGAACGACGTGACGTGGGCGATCCGGTAGAGCACGCCGTCGGTGGGTGGCTCCTCGACGTCGATCCGGAACTTCTCGAGACCGCGCAGGATCAAGTTGAAGCGGCCGTCGTTCTGCCGCTCGACGTGCGTGATGAGCCCGGCGCAGCCGACGTCGAACACCGGCGGCCGCCCCTCGTACTCGGTGTCGTGGCCGGGCTTGAGCAGCGCCATGCCGATGATGCGGTCGCCCTCGAGAGCCCTGGCCACCATCTGCCGATAGCGCGGCTCGAAGATGTGCAGCGGCAGGAACACGGTGGGGAAGAGCACCACCGTGGGCAACGGAAAGAGCGGCAACAGCGGCGGCAGCATAAAGGCGGGGACCGGGGACCGGGGACCTGGGACCGGGGATCAGGGAGCTGGCTCCAGCGCCGATCTCCGCCCGCCGTCTCCTTGAAATGTGATGAGGGCCTGGCTCTTCCCGATCCCCGGTCCCCGGTCCCTGGTCCCCGCACCCATCAGTGAATCGTCCGGGTCTTCTTGTCGAGGTAGTCCATCAGCACGTACTGGCCGAGTGTGTGCGGCGTGGTGAAATAGGCCTTGCCGCGGCACATCGCCGCGACCCGGCGCACGAAGGCCACCAGGTCGTAGTCGCGGGCCAGCATGAACGTGTTGATCAGGATGCCGGCCTTGGCGCAGGCCGACACCTCACTGAACGTCTCGCGGATCACGAACGGGTCGAGCCCGAAGGCGTTCTTGTAGACGCGGCCGTCGGGCTGGGTGATCGCCGACGGCTTGCCGTCGGTGATCATGATGATCTGGCGCATGTCCTTGCGCTGTTTCTCGAGCAGGCGGCGGGCCATCTTCAGGCCCTCGCGGGTGTTGGTGTAGTAGGGGCCGACCCGCACCCGGCCGAGTTCGCGCAGCGGGATCTCCTCGGCGCTGTCGTGGAAGAGCACGGCGTGCAGCGTATCGCCGGGGTACTGCGTGCGGATCAGCTGCGCCAGGGCCATCGCCACCCGCTTGGCCGGCGTGAAGCGGTCTTCGCCGTAGAGGATCATGCTGTGCGAGCAGTCGAGCATGATCACCGTCGCGCACGAGCTCTGGTACTCGCCCTGCGCCACCATCAGGTCGTCGTAGGTGATGTCGAGGGCCGCGGGATCGCTGGCCCCACCGGCGTCGCGATGGGCGCGGCTGACGGCGTTCAGGACCGTGGCGCTGGCGTCGAGGTTGAGGGTGTCGCCGAACTCGTACGGTTTCGGGGCGCCGCTGGCGTCCACGCCGGTGGCCAGGTCGCGGGTGTCGTGCCGGCCGGCGCTGGCGTGGCCCACCGACCCGAGCAGGTCGCGCAGCGCCCGGAAACCGAGGAAGTCCAGGGCTTTGTCGGTGACCTCGAACTTCGCCTGGCCAGGCTCGCCCTCGCCCTCGCCGCCGTCCGGCTGCGCCCGCCGCTGCCGCTCCTGTTCGAGTTCGGGCGACGGCGTGATGTAGCCGGCCTCCTGCATCCGCTCCATGAGCTGCTGCACCAGCTCGTCGAGTTGCTGCTTGGCCGTGGCGGCGTCGTCGCCGAACAGCTGCTCGAGCAGGTCCTCGGGCAGCAGGCCGCCGTTCAGCAGCGCGTCGAGGATGGCGTCGTGCAGCGCCTGCATCGTCCGATCGCCGTCGAGCGAGCCGTCGCCGTACGGGCTCTGGAACCCGCTCGACAGCAGCATCTCCGACAGCGCCGACACCAGTTCTTCCATGTCGACCTCGTCGGCCAGGCTCGGGACGTATTTGCCGTACTTGAATTTCATCCGCGCGACCGTAGGCTTCCTAGCCGCTAGCCCCTAGCCGCTAGCCGCTGTTCGGGCGTCAGTTGTAATACCGCTTCTTCTTCCCCGGCGCCGGCTCGTCGTCGTCCAGGGCGATGGCCGGCGCCTGGCGGACGGCGGTCGGCCGCCGCACCGGCTCGGTGCCCACGTAGCCGCCGGCATCGGTGCGGCCGATGCGCTTCTGCGCGTAGAGCCCTTCGAGCACGAAGTCCACCGCCGCCGCCACCAGCGGCGCCGGGGCGCCCTTGGCGAGGCCGACGCGGCCGGCGAGATCGATGAGGCCCGGCACCTTCGACGCCTCGACGACCAGGGCCGAGGCCGGCAGGCCGTCGCCGAGCATCACCGAGCCGCCGCTGTCGAACCAGCCGATCGTGGCCGACGCGTCCGCATCCACGAAGTAGCCGTCGAACACCTGGGCGACGGCGCCGCGGATCAGCTCCCGCGCGACGGCATCGGCGCCCTTGAGCTCGCCTTCGTACTCCAGTTCGATTTTGCCCGTGATCGAGGGCAGGGCCGCATAGAGGTCGGACACCCGCGGCACCACCAGCCCCTCGCCGGCGCCCAGAGCCCGCCGCTCGGCGTTGGACAGCACCGTTTCGAGCGCGCTGATCGGCAGGCGCTGGCTGACGCCGGAGCGCCGATCGACGCGGCGGTCCTGGCGGGCCTGGAACGCCACCTCTTCGACGACCTCGCGGACGTACGGCGGAATGTCGGTCTTCAGGCCGCGGTCGGTCCACGCCTCCTGGGCGGTCACCTCCATCGCCTGGGCGCGCGACGACAGGTAGTGCGTGCGGATCTCGGCGCCGATGCGGTCCTTGAGCGGCGTGATGATCTTGCCGCGCGCCGTGTAGTCCTCCGGGTTGGCGGTGAACACCAGCATCACGTCGAGCGGCAGGCGCACGGGGAAGCCTTTGATCTGGACGTCACCCTCCTGGAGGATGTTGAACAGGCCGACTTGCACCTTCCCGGCCAGATCGGGCAGCTCGTTGACCGCGAACAGCCCGCGGTTGGCGCGCGGCAGCAGGCCGAAGTGCATGGCCAGCTCGGAGCCCAGCTGCAGGCCGGAACGGGCCGCCTTGATCGGATCGATGTCGCCGATCAGGTCGGCGATGGTGACGTCGGGCGTGGCCAGCTTCTCCACGTAGCGGGCCTCGCGCGGCCGCCACTCGATGGGCAGGTCGTCGCCCTCCGAGGCCACCACGGCCCGGCCGTGCGCCGAGAGCGGCGCCAGCGGGTCGTCGTGGATTTCGCTGCCCGGCACCACCGGAATGGCCTCGTCGAGCAGGTCGACGAGGGCGCGGATGAGGCGGGTCTTGGCCTGGCCGCGCAGGCCGAGCAGGATGAAGTGGTGTTTCGCGAGAATGGCGTTGACCAGCTGCGGAATCACCGTCTCGTCGTAGCCGACCACCCCCGGAAACAGCCGATCGCCGCTGCGCAGGCGGGCGATGAGGTTCTGCCGCACCTCGTCCTTCACCGAGCGGCGCGGTACCTCGCCCCTCGCCACCGCCGCCTTCAGGGCCCCGAGCGTCGCGGGTCGTGCCGTCTTGGTCATAGTGGCTATTATGACGCCGTGAGTCGGGCGCACGGTTTTCCGCGGCCGGCGGTGTTCGCCGCCGACCGGCCGCTGGTGTTCGCGCACCGCGGCGGCGCCAAGCTCGGGCCCGAGAACACGATGGCGGCGTTCGCGCGCGGTTTCGGCTGCGGCGCCGACGGCTTCGAATGCGACGTGCGACGGTCGCGTGACGGCGTGCCGGTCGTGATTCACGACGCCACGCTCGACCGCACGACCGACCGCACGGGGCCGGTCGCGGCGTTGACCGCGGCGGAACTGGCCGGCGTGGACGCCGCCTGTCGCTTCGTGCCGGCCGACGACGTCGCCTGGACCGCCTCCAGGTCGGGAATCGTGCCGCTGGCCGAGCTGCTGCACGCCTATCCCGCCGCCCGTGTCATCGTGGAGGTGAAGGACGACAGCATGGACCTGGCCCGGGCCGTGGCGGACGTCGTCCTGGCGGCTTCGGCCGTCGGCCGGGTCTGCGTCGGCTCGTTTCACCGCGCCGTCGTCAGGACGGTGCGGACGCACGCCCCCGAGATCACGACCAGCGCCGCCGAGCCCGAGGCGCGCTGGCTGCTGCTGCGATCGCATCTGCGCTGGCCGCGGCTGGGCCGGGCCCCGTTCGCTGCGCTGCAGGTGCCCGAAGTGGCCGGCCGGCTGCGCGTGACGTCCCCGGCATTCTTCCGGCAAGTGCACCGCGAAGGGTGCGTGGCCCAGGTGTGGACCGTCGACCGACCCGAGGACGTGCGGCGGCTCTTCGATTGGGGGGCCGACGGCGTGATTTCCGACCGCCCGGATCTCACCGTGCCGGCTCGCGATGCCTGGGCGGCACCCCGTCAGTAGTCGCTCAGGGGGCCCCCTGGCGTCGCCGCCCGCAGCGCGTTGAGCACCGCCGCCAGGTCGATCAGCTCCTGGGCCACCGCGCCGGCCACCGGCGGCAGCAGGCCGGCCGCGGCCAGGCCCATGCCGGCGACGCTCAGCGCCATGCCGCCGACGGCGCTCTGCAGCGCGATGCGGCGCATGCGCCGGGCGATGTGCAGCAGCTCGTCCACGCGTTCGAGCGACGTGTCCATCACGACCGCGCCGGCGGCATCGGCGGTGATCTCGCTTTGGTGCCCGAACGCCAGGCCGACGGTCGCGGTGACCAGGGCCGGGGCGTCGTTGATGCCGTCGCCGATGAACAGCGTCGGCGCTCTGGCCACCTCGGCCCGAGTGATGGCCACCTTCTGCTCCGGCGTGCACTCGGCGTGCACCTCGGTGATGCCGACGCGTTCGGCGAGGTAGCGCACCTCGGCGGCGCGATCGCCCGACACCAGCAGGATGCGCGACAGCTGGTGGCGCGGCCCGAGGTGATGGATGAACGCCCGGCTGTCTTCGCGCGGCGCGTCGCGGAAGCGGTACGTCGCCGCAAGGCGGCCGTCGATCAGCACCACGCACTCCAGCCCGGCGGCAATCGGCGGCAGCGCCGAGCCGAGGCCGAGCCGCACGGCGTGCGCGCGCCCCAGGATGCGCACCGTGTGGCCCTCGACCTCGCCCTCGAGGCCTTGCCCGGGCGGCTCGCGCAGGTTGGCGGCGTCGGCCAGCACCAGGCCCTCGCGGGTGGCGGCGTCGAGCAACGGCCGCGCCAGCGGGTGCTTCGAATAGCGCTCGAGGCTGGCGGCGAGCCGCAGCACTTCGCCGTCGTCGCCACCGGGGGCGACCAGCCGTTCGGTCAGCGCCGGCTGGCCGTAGGTGAGCGTGCCGGTCTTGTCGAGGACCATCGTCCGGCAGCGGTCGATGGTCTCGAGGATCGCCGGATCGCGCACCACGATGCTGCGTCGCGCCGCCAGCGAGATGGCGCCGATGATCGCCACCGGGATGGCGATCAGCAGCGGACACGGCGTGGCGACGACGAGCACCGCGAGGAAGCGCACCGGGTCGCCGCTCCACGCCCACGCGATGGCGGCGATGGCGACGGCGAGCGGGGTGTACCACGCCCCCAGCTGATCGCCGAGTCGGCGCAGCCGCGGCCGGCGCTGCTCGGAGTCGCGCATCACGTGCATGATGCGGGCGTAGCGCGAGTCCACGGCCAGCCGTACCGCACGAATCGTCAGGGCGTGTTCGCCGTTGATCGCTCCGGAGAACACGTCGCTGCCCGGCGCCTTGGGCATCAGATACGGCTCGCCGGTCAGGTACGACTCGTCCATCACGCCGTGCCCCTCGACGACGACGCCGTCCACGGGCGAGATCTCGTGCGGGAAGACGACCAGGTGGTCGCCGACGCGCACCGCGTCGAGCGCGACGTCGTGGACGTGGCCGTCGTCGCGACGGTGGGCCACCGACGGCATGCGGCGGGCCAGCGCCTGCAGCACCGACGACGCCCGGCCGACGGCGTAGGCCTCGAGCGCCTGGCCGCCCGAGAGCATCAGCACGACCAGGGCGCCGGCCAGGTACTCGTCGAGCAGCACCGCGGTCACGATCGATACCCCGGCGAGCAGATCCGCTCCGAACCGTCCGCGCAGCGCCGAGCGCAGCAACTCGAACACCAGCGGGCCGCCGCCGAGCACCAGGACGGCCAGCAACGGACTTTCGACCAGCGCCGCCCGGGCGCCGGCGGCGCCGAGCGTGAGCGACGCGGCGATGCCGGCCAGGGCGAGCCCGGCGATCCAGGTGTCGCGAGTGATGGTCACGGGCGGCGTCCGGTGGGCATGCGCACGTCCTGCAGGGTAGCAGGGCGCGGCCCGGCTACACTCGGTCGGTGCACGTGCTCCACGCGATTCACGACTTCCTGCCCCGGCACCGCGCCGGCTCGGAGCTGTACGCGCTGGCGCTGGCACAGGCGCAGCTCGAACGCCACGACGTGACGCTGCTGTGCGCGGATTACGACCCGGCCCGCGCCCACGGCGAGGTCACCTGGCGGGTGCACGACGGCGTGCCCGTCGTCGAGGTGGTCAACAACTGGCGGTGCGCGACGTTCGAGGAGACGTATCGGCCGCCGCTGGTCGGCCAGCGCGTAAGGGAACTGCTCGACGTGCTCGCCCCCGACGTGGTCCACGTCCACAACCTGCTCAACCTCACGTTCGATCTGCCGGCCGAGGCGAAGCGTCGCGGCATCGCGGTGGTGGCGACGCTGCACGACTACACCTTGCTCTGCGCCTCGGGCGGCCAGCGCGTGCACCGCGCCGACGAGCACGTCTGCGTCGACATCGACGTCGAGCGATGCGCCCGCTGCTTCCGGGAGTCGGCGTTCCACCAGCAGGCGACGGTCGCGCGCATGGCGCGTGTCGGCGGGGGCACGGCGCTGGGGCGCGCCGCGCTGGCGCTGCGCCGGCACTGGCCCGCGGCGGCTGCCCGGGCGGGCGCGGCGGCACGGCAGGTGGCCGGTCTGCCGGTGGACGCCGCGGCGCTCGCGGCGCGTCTGGCGGCAGCGCGCCGCGTGTTCGAAGACGTCGATCTGTGGGTGGCGCCGTCGGCGGCGCTGGCAGCGGAGTTCCGGCACGCGGGGCTGGCGGCCGAGCGGCTCGAGGTCGCCGACTACGGCATGCCGGCGCTCGCCGCGCCGTCGCGGCGTCCGCCGGCCTGGCCGCTGCGGCTCGGCTTCGTCGGCGTGCCGGTGTGGCACAAGGGCGTCCACGTGCTGATCGACGCCGTCAGTCGATTGCCGGCGGGGCAGTGCCAGCTCGACGTCTTCGGTCGCCTCGAGACCTTCCCCGACTATGCCGCCCACCTGCGCGAGCGCGCCGCCGGCCTGCCGGTTACCTTCCATGGCGGGTTCGCCGGAACCGTCGCCGACGTGCTGGCACGCATCGACGTGCTCGTGGTGCCGTCGATCTGGCCCGAGAACTCACCGCTGGTCATCCACGAGGCGTTCCAGGCCGGCGTGGCGGTCGTCGGCAGCCGCATCGGCGGCATTCCCGAGCTGGTGACCGACGGGGTCAACGGCCGGCTCGTCACCGCCGGTTCCGCCGACGACCTGGCGCGGGTGCTGCGTGAACTCGTCGCCGCCCCGGCGACCGTGGCGGCGTTCGCCGCCGCGGCTCCCACGGTGAAGAGCATCGGCGCCGATGCCGCCGACTGGGATCGCCGCTACGCCGCCGTGACGGCCCGCCCGGCCCAGGTCACGGCGTGAGCGCGCCAGCCATCAGTGTGGTCGTGCCCACACGCAACGGCGCGGCGACGTTGCCGGCCTGGCTCGACGCGATCGAGCGGCAGCAGGTGGTCGGGGGCGTCGAGATCGTCGCCGTCGATTCCGGGTCGACCGACGGCACGCTCGACCTGCTGACCTCGCGCGTGACGACGTTGCTTCGCGTCGCTTCCGAGGCGTTCGACCACGGCACGACGCGCAATCTCGCGGTGGCCCGGGCTCGCGGGGCGTTGGTCGTCCTCACGGTGCAAGACGCCGTGCCGGCGTCCGACGCGTTTCTCGCCGCGCTCACCGCGCCGTTCGTCACCGCCGACACGCTGGCGGGCACCGTGGCGCGACAGGTGCCGGCGGAGGGTGCCAGCCCCCTCGCGCGGCACTACCTGTCGCTGTGGCCGGCGGCCGGCGCCGAGGCCTGGGAGTCGCGCCTCGCCGGCGGCGCCGACGAGTGGGCCCGCCTGACGCCGGACGAACGCCTGCGCCGCTGCGTCTTCGACAATGTGGCGTCGTGCCTGCGCCGCGCGGTCTGGGAGCGGTACCCGTTCCGCTCGACCCCGATCGCCGAGGACCTCGCGTGGGGGCGTGACGTCCTGCTGGCCGGCCATACGATCCGGTACGTCCCCGACGCCGTCGTGCGGCACTCGCACGACCGATCGGCGGCCTATGAGTACGCCCGCACACGCGTGCTGCATGCGCGATTGCACGCGCTCGTGGGATTGCAGACGTTGCCGTCGGGCACGGCCCTGGCGCGGGCCATCGCCGGTACGCTGGCGCTGCACGCGCGGCTGGCCTGGCGGCATCCGTCGGCGTGGCCGCGCGCCGCGGCGCTCGCCGCGGCCTGGCCGGCCGGGCAGTACCTGGGCGGCAGCGACGGGACGCACGGCCGCACGTGGCGCCCAGGCCGGGAGCGGGTCTGATGCGGGTGCTGCTGATCACGCATGGGCTGCCGCCGCGCGACCAGGGCGGCTCGCAGCTCTACGCGGCGGCCCACGCCGCCGCGTTCGCCGCCGCCGGTGACGACGTGCTGGTGCTGGCCCGTGAGGCCGATGCGCGGCGGCCCGAGCGCGCCGTCAGGCGCGAGTCGCGCACCGGCTACGACGTGGCGTGGATCAACAACACGTTCGCCGACTCCCGCTCGGTGGCCGACGTCTACCGCGACGATCGCGTCGACGCCGTGGCCGCGCCGCTCATCGCTGAGTTCCGACCGGACGTGGCCCATGTGCACCACCTGACGTGCCTGTCGACGACGCTGATCCCGCTGCTGGCGCGGCGCGGAATCCCGGTGTTCGTCACGCTCCACGACTACTGGTTCATCTGCCATCGGGGACAGCTGCTCGATACGGAAATGCAGCCGTGCACCGGCCCGGACGACAGCGGCTGTGCGCGCTGTCTCGGGCCGCTGGCGGCGGCGCCACGCGCCGCGTTCGCCGTGCGCGGACCGGTGCGGCGGCTGCTGCGCGCCGCGATCCGACCGGCCGGCGTCGGCTGGCGGCTGGCGGCCCGGCTGCGCGGACGCCGCGGTGA
>CAYUAX010000047.1:0-16012 GCA_964442845.1 uncultured Bifidobacteriaceae bacterium
TTCCAGAAGTCCTCGCCGGCCGCGTTCGCCGACGAGTAGCGCGACAGGTACGACGAGACGCCCTTCCGGAACGCCTCGGGGCCGACGAACGCCTCGATCATGTTGAGCACGCCCGACGTCTTCTCGTAGGCGATCGGGTCGAACACCTCGTTGATCTCGGCCGGCGTCTCGACCTTGGTGCGAATGGCGCGCGTCGAGCGCAGGGCGTCGAGGCCCATGGCGAACTGGGTCTCTTCGGCGGCCTTCACGTCGATCCGCCACTCGGGCTTCCACGCCGCCAGCGGCTTGTTGGTGGCCCAGGTGGCGAAGCCCTCGTTCAGCCAGATGTCGTCCCACCACTTCATCGTCACCAGGTTGCCGAACCACTGGTGGGCGATCTCGTGGGCGACGACGCTGGCCACTTGCTTGAGCGTGTCCACCGACGCCGTCGCCTCGTCGGCGAGCAGCAGCCGCTCGCGGAAGGTGATGGCGCCGGCGTTCTCCATCGCCCCGGCCGCGAAGTCGGGGATGCCGACGATGTCCAGCTTGCCGAACGGGTAGGGGATGCCGAAGTAGTCGTTGAAGAACTGCACCTGGTGCTCGGCGGCCTTCAGCGCGAACGCGGTGAGCGGATGCTTGTCGGGCGTGGCGCAGACGCGGATCGGCGTCTGCGCGGCGACGCCGTCGCGGCACACGAAGTCGCCGACCAGGAGCGCGACGAGATACGTGGACATCTTCGGCGTGCGCGCGAACGTCAGCGTGTGCTTGCCCGCCTCGGGCCCCGGGGTGTCGGTGAGCACGCGGCCGTTCGAGATGGCGGTGTCGGCGGCGTCGATCATCAGGCTGAGGTCGAAGGTGGCCTTCTTCGCCGGCTCGTCGAACGAGGGGAACGCGCGCCGTGCGTCGGTCGCTTCCATCTGGCTCACGGCGTAGCGGCGGCCGTTGGCCTGGCTCAGGTAGAAGCCGCGCAGCTTGTCGTTGAGGATGCCAGTGTAGGTGAGGCGGATCGTCGCCGGGCCCGCGGCCATCCGCTGCGGCACCGTGAGCGTCGCCGTTTCGGTCGTGGCGTCGAGGCGCACCGCGGCGGTCTGCGTGCGGCCGCCGGCGGCGATCTCGACCGCGGCGAAGGTGATCTCGGCGGCGTGCAGCGTGACGGCGGTCGTCGGCGCGTCGAGGCGGACGTCGATGGCGGCGCGGCCGCGGAACGTGGCGTTCTCGAGGTCGGGCGCGAACCACAGCGTGTAGTGCTCGGGCGTGACGCCCGCGGGCAGGCGCTGGCCGGCGGCCGGCTGGGCCAGGAGCAGGCACGAGGTGGCGGCGACGGAAGCGAGGAGCGTGCGGACGCGCATGCCCTCACGGTAGCAGAGGCCCTGCGGCGCGGCGCCGGGAGCCGCGCAGCCGGCTGGGCCGAGGCCTGGGACGACCCGTGGCTACGGCCGCCGGCGCGTCGGTTCTGCTTCGACCTCGGCGCGTTCGCCCTCACCGAGGTAGAGGCGGACGCGGCGGAAGCGGCCGTTCTCCACCTGGAAGAACGCCGCACCGGGGGTCACGTAGCGCGTGCCGGTGGCGCGGTCGGTGTGGACGGCGACCAGCTGCACCGCGATCGACGCGCCGCCCCACGGCCCGGCGGCGACGTGCAGCAGTTGCGCCGTCTGCTCGCGCGCCGTCTCGGTGTCGATGCGCCAGGTGCGGCGCTCCTCGGTGGCGGCGATGCGCGCCGCCAGGGCCCGCACGCCCTCGGGTCCGCGAAACGTGGTCGTGCCGCGCTGGTCGGGGCCGGGCCCGGCGAGGTGCAGGCCGTCGGGCGCGTAGAGCGCGGCCAGCGCATCGTGCGTCGCCGGCGCGTCGCTCAGCGCGTTCCAGCGCTCGAACCACTGCGCGACCAGCGCCTCGGGGGCGGGCGGCATCTGGGCCGTCGCGTCCGCCGCGCAGATTCCGCACATCGCCAGAGCCATCACGATTGCGCGCATCGCCACCTCGCGGCGTAGTCTACCGGTTGCGGTCCCGCCCCGCAGGCCCCCGCATCTGGCGGCGGTGCCTGGCACCGACGGCACGGATCTGGTGCCAAGGCCGGCGGAGTACGCAACTATTGGACGTTCGTTCTTCCGGAGGACTCGTGCGCCATCTCACTCTCGTCGCCGCCGGTCTGTCGTTCGTCGCTGGCGCCCTCGTCACCGCCCAGGCGCCGGTCGCCAGGCACAACCGGGTCATCGGCCTGCTCGAACAGAACGAGAAGGTGTTCGGCCTGTACGCGCCGAGCAACCGTCGGCCCGGCCCCCCTGGAGCCGCGGCCGCCGCGCCCGCCATGCCGGCGAAGAGCCCCGCCGAACTGGCGCGCGAAGCGGCGGCGTATCGGTTGAGCGACTTCGTCTTCGACGGCTCGATGGAGGGCGATTTCGACAAGGCGTTTCCGACCTTCGTCGAGTTCGACAAGGGCTTGATGCAGGCCGGCGTGATCGCCCGCACGCCGTCGGTGCACCTGACGCATCCGATGATCGTCAAGGCGCCGGAGATCGCCCCCGACCCGAAGGCCGCCGCGGCCAACATCGCCCGGCAGCTCAACCAGGGCGTGAGCGGCGTGATGCTCGTGACGGTGGAGACCGCCGAGGAAGCCCGTCAGGGCATCGCCGCGATGCGCTTCGTCAGCAAGGGCGGCACCCGGCCGGACGGCGAGCTCGGCATCGCCCCGGCGGCGTGGGGGCTCAGCGAGGCCGAGTACCGCCGCAAGGCCGACGTCTGGCCGCTCAATCCCGAGGGCGAGCTGATCAACTGGACGATCGTCGAGAGCAAGAAGGGCCTGGAGAACCTGCGCGAGATCGCCGCCGTGCCCGGCATCGGCGTGCTGTGGCCGGGCGCCGGCACGCTGCGCCGGGTGTTCACGACGACCTCGGCGAGCGGTGAGCGGACGTTCGACGGTGCCGCCTGGGAGGCGGCGATCCAGGACGTGCTCTCCGCCTGCCGCGAGTTCGAGATCGCCTGCGGCTTCCCGGCGTCGTCCGAGGACATCGCCCTGCGGATGGTCCAGGGCTTCCGCGTCTTCGTCATGAACTGGGGCGACGCCGGCTTCAAGACCGTCGAGTTGGGCCGGAAGATCGGCGGACGTCCCGACAGCCAGCGATAGGCCGCGGCGCGTGCGGGCGGGGCGAAGCGGTATCTTGGTACATATGTACCGTGATACCATCTGGCCATGCCGCCCGATTCGTCCCGTGCCGTCGAACGCATCCAGACCGGGGTGCGCCTGGAGAAACGCCTGCTGAAGGTGACCAAGGCGCTCGCCGACTCGCTCGATCTCACCCTCGGCGACCTGCTCGAAGGCGTGCTGCTGCACGTGCTCGAGGGCAAGGCGCCGTTCAGCGCGCCGACGCTGGCCCGCGCCGCGCAACTGCGCGAGGTGTTCGGGCTGGACCTCACCGCCGCCGACGCGCACCACCTCGTCGAACGCGCTGCCGCCCCCGCCAAGCGGAGGGCCCGGGCGTGACCGCCGGCGAGCAGGCGTTCGTCGACGGCTTTCGCGCCGGCACGCTCGGCGCCGACGCCTTCCACCACCGCGACCACGTCCACATGGCGTGGCTCTACGTGCGCGCGCACGGCCTCGAGGCCGCGGTCACGCGCTTCACCGACGACCTGCGCGCCTTCGCCGCCGCCAAGGGCGTGCCGCGCTTGTACCACGCGACGATCACCGTGGCCTATCTCTCCCTGGTGGCCGAGCGACTGCGCGTCACACCCGACCCGTCGTGGGAGGCGTTCGCCGCGGCGCACCCCGACCTGCTCGGGTGGAAGCCGTCGATCCTCGACGCGTATTACTCGGCCGAGCGGCTCTGGTCCGACGAGGCGCGGGCGCAGTTCCTGCTGCCCGACCGGGTGCCCGCGGGCGCCGCGACGGCGGTTTGAGCCGCCGCCGCCGGTCCCGCGCCGGCGGCGTTGACGGCACGCCACGCGCCGCTGGTCCCGTGGCCGTTGACGGGCCGCGGCCGACGCGGCACCGTGCGCGGATGACCACTCGCAAGCTGCTGATGTGCGGGCTCGTCGTCGTCGCCGTGCTGGCCGCGGCGTCGCCGGGGGCGGCCGGTCCGATGACCGCTGGCGAGCGCCAGCGCCTGCTGGCGCATCTCGACCTCACCGAGTCGTGGCTCGCGTCCGAGCTGGCCGGCCTGTCCGCGGCGCAGTTGGCGTTTCGCGCCACGCCCGACACCTGGAGCATCCGCGACGTCGTCGAGCACCTGGCCATCGCCGAGCCGCAGTACTGGAAGCAGCTCGAGGACTCGCTCGCCCGGCCGCTGCCGGCGACGGCCTACACCCCGCAGGCCACCGACGCCGGCATCCTCTGGTACGGCATCGATCGCGGCAACCGGCAGCGCACCGGCGAGGCCCGCGTCCCCGACGGTCGATTCAAGACGGCCACCGAGGCGCACGCGTCGTTCGTGGCGCTGCGGGCGACGATGAAGGCGAAGGCGAAGAGCTCGACCGACGATCTGCGCGGCCGTCAGCTCATCGACGGCAACATGGACGTCTACCAGTGGTTCCTGATGATCTCGACGCACGCCCAGCGGCACATCCTGCAGATCCGCGAGGTCAAGGCGCACGCCAACTACCCCCGCCGCTGATCCGCGGCGACGCGGGTGCCGAGGCCGACTAACGCAGGCTGAAGCGGCCCGAGCCCCGCGACGCGATGTAGAGGAACAGGAAGCAGAACAGGATCGCCAACTCGCCGCCGTTCTGGATCGGCCAGAACCCGCGCGGCGCGTGTGCCTGGAAGTAGGCCACGGCCATCTGCCCGCTGGCCAGGAACGCCACCGGTGTGGTGAACGCACCCAGGGCAATCAGCAGCCCGCCGAACGTCTCGATGACCCCGGCGAGGCCGCGCTGCGACAACAGGGCGACCGGCGGCGAGTCGGTGAGCCAGCCGAACAGCTTCTGCACGCCGTGCTGGGCGAAGAGCAGCCCGGCGACGATGCGCAGGGCGGTGTAGAGGTACGGCGACAGCGGAGCGAGCCACGCTTGCATGTCCGAATGATCGGCGGCCCGACGTCGCGGGATGTCAGCGACTGTCAGCGCACGGCGCCGGCCGCCCGCAGGTCGGCGACGGCGGCGGCGTCGTAGCCCAGGGCGGCCAGCACGGCGTCGGTGTGCTCGCCCAGCCGCGGCGCCCGCCGCCCGGGATCGAGCGGCGTGCGCGACAGCTTCAGCGGTGTGCCGATGCCGCGCACCCGGCCCAGCGCCGGGTGATCGACGGTGGTGCTCATCGCCCGCGCGGTCGCCTGCGGCGTGTCGAACGCCTCGGCGTAGTCGAGGATCGGCCCGCAGGGGATGCCGGCGGCGTCGAGGCGCGCCAGCCACTCGTCGCGCGTCGCGCTCACCGTCACGGCGTCGATGAGCGCCGCCAGAGTGCCGCGGTGGCGCACCCGGGCGCCGTCGGTCGCAAAGCGCGGATCGGTCACCCATTCGGGGTGGTCGAGCAGCGCTGCCAGCTTCTCGAAGGTGCGCTGGTTGGCGGCGCCGATGGTCACGTAGCCGTCGGCGCAGCGGAACGCCTGGTAGGGCGCGCTCATCCGGTGCGCGGAGCCGAGCGGGCCGGGCACGCCGCGGCCGCCGAAGTACTCCGCCGATTCCCACACCGACAGCGCCAGGCCCGCTTCCATCAGCGACGTGTCGATGTACTGGCCGAGCCCGGTGCGGTCGCGATAGTGCAGCGCGGCCAGCACGCCGCTCAGCGCGAACAGCCCGGCGCCGAGGTCGGTGATCGGCAGGCCGGCCTTCACCGGCGGCCGCCCCGGCTCGCCGGTCACCGACATGATCCCGCTCACGCCCTGGGCCACCAGGTCGAAGCCGCCGCGGCCGGCCCACGGCCCGGTCTGCCCGTAGCCGGAGATGGACGCGTAGATCAGGCCGGGATGTCCGGCGGCCAGCGTCGCGTGGTCGAGGCCGAACTTCGCCATCACGCCGGGGCGGAAGTTCTCGATGACGATGTCGGCGCCGGCGGCCAGGCGGCGGAACACCTCCCGCGCCGCCTCATGGCGCAGGTCGAGCACCACGCCCTGCTTGCCGCGGTTCACGGCGTTGAAGGCGTGGCTCTCACCGGCGGCGCCCCCGGCCATCGCCCGCGTCGAGTCGCCGCCCGGCGGCTCCACTTTGATCACGCGGGCGCCCATGTCCGCCAGTAACATCGCGCAATACGGCCCGGCCATCACCTGGGTCGCATCGACGACGACTATGCCTTCGAGCAACGTGGTTTGGGACTTCGACGGTTCGGTGGGGACGCTCACGCTGGCCCGGCCTCACGCACGCAACGCCCTGACGTGGGACATGTACGACGCCATCGTCGAGGCCTGTGACCTCGTCGACGCGTCGCCGGCGCGCGTGCTGATTGTACGAGGTTCCGGCGGCGCGTTCTCGTCGGGCACCGACATCGCGCAGTTCGCCGACCTGGCCACCGGGGCGGCCGGCCTGGCCTACGAGCGGCGGATCGGCGCGGTGATCGACCGGCTCGAGCGGGTCCGCGTGCCGACGGTGGCGGCCATCGAGGGCGTCGCGGTCGGCGGCGGCTGCGCCCTGGCCGTCGCCTGCGACCTGCGGGTGTGCGCCGACACCGCGGCGTTCGGCGTGCCGGTGGCGCGCACGCTGGGCAACTGCCTGTCGATCGAGAACCTGGCCCGGCTGGTCGACCTCATCGGCGCCAGCCGCGCCGCCGACCTGATGTTCACGGGGCGCCTCGTGAAGGCCCCCGAGGCGCTGACCTGGGGGCTCGCGTCACGCGTCGTGCCCGTCGCCGACCTCGACGCCACCGCCCGCACCCTCGCCGACGACCTGGCCCAGCGCGCCGCCAGCACCCTGGGGGCCACCAAGGTCATGCTGCGGCGCCTGCGCGAGCATCGCCGGCCGCCGCCGGGCAGCGCCGACGACCTGGTGGCCGCCTGCTACGCCAGCGCCGAGTTCCGCGAAGGCGTCGCCGCGTTTGCCGAGAAGCGCCCGCCCCGCTTCGTGTAATCGGCTCAGAGCCGATTACATCTGGCTGCCGCCGGCCACCACCTGGCCGCCACCGCGGCGCTTGCCGTCGTAGAGCCGTTCGTCGGCGCGGCGGAGCAGGGCCGCCACGTCGGCGCCGTCGTGCGGGTACACGGCGATGCCGGCGGTGATGGTCGCCGGCGCCCAGGCCGGCCGCGGGTTGAGTTCGAGCGAGTGCACGGTCACGTGGTCGCGCAGCCGCTCGGCGAAGATGCGCGCCGCCGCCCGGTCGGCGTTGGTCAGCACGACCACGAACTCGTCGCCGCCGTAGCGGCAGCCGGCATCCGAGGCGCGGACCATCGTCGCCAGTTCCTTCGCCACGAAACGCAGCAGCTCGTCGCCGGCCTGGTGGCCGTGCCGATCGTTGGTGGCCTTGAGGCCGTCCACGTCCACCACCACGAGGCTCATCGCGTGGGCGGCCCGTTCGGCGTGCGCCACCTGGCGCGGCGCGTGCTCGTCGAAGTAGCCGCGGTTGTAGAGGCCGGTCAAGGCGTCGCGGGTGAGCTGGATCTGCGCCTGTTCGTAGCGCTGGCGGTAGGTGAGCCAGGTGAACACGTCGCCCCGGAGGCGGTCGCCAGCGGCTCCGGGCGCCTCCTCGTCCACATAGCGCACGTAGAGCGCGACGACGGCGGCGTAGAACGTGGCGCCGGTGACCTTGGCCACGAACCCGCCGACCAGGGTGGGCAGGAAGCCCGGCCGGCCTAGGAACACGCCGGTCGCGAACAGCACGCTGTCGAGTGCCATCACCGCCGCCGCCGTGACCCACAGCCGCACGAACAGCGACCCGCCCAGGCGGCGGCTGATGGCCTCGAAGATCACCAGCGCCGCCACCATGTCGACGAACAGCGCCGCCGTGCTGGCCAGGGCCAGCCGCAGGCTCTGCGTGAACAGGGTCACCGGCAGGTCGAGCGGGTTGCCCGCGCCCGGCAGCACGAGATGCCATCCGGCCAGGGCCGCCACGGCGTAGACGGCGAGATTCGAGATCACCACGCCGTAGGCCACCTTGCGCGTCTCGTCGGCGTCGAGCTCGATGTAGGTGAGCAGGACGACGAAGGTGGTGATCGGGAAGAGGACGACCGACGCCGGGTCGATCGGCAGGCCGGGCAGCACCTCGAAGCGCACCGACGTGGCGAGGACGATCTGCAGGTACTGGAAGGCGCCGACGACGAGGTAGACCGGACCCAGGCCCAGACGGCGGCGCAGGCCGAACAGCGAGAGCACGATGCTCGCGGTGAGCGTCGCCTCGGCGAGCAGGAGCCACGCGTGGGTGCTCACGATCGGGGCCTCCCGATGCGTCGTCTCAGAACAGTATCCAGCAGATGATCGTGCCGACCACCACCATCGACATGCCCCAGGCCAGCAGCTGATTGAAGAGCGGCCGCGAGTCGGTGCCGGAGGGGAGCGCGGCGATGCAGAGCGCGCCGATCGTCGAGAGCGGCGACAGGTCCACCAGGTGGCCGCCGACCACCATCGCCGAGGCGATGTCCATGACGTCGCCGCCGCCGAGCCGCTCGACCAGCCCCGGCACGGTGGGGAGGAAGGCCGGCAGGACGACGCCCGAGGTGCTGCTGTAGACCGATACGAGGCCGGTGGCGAACGCCACCACCGCGCTCACCGTGCCCGGGGACGACACGCTGGCCAGCAGGTCGGTGAAGAGCGACATGCCCTGGGTCTTCTCGAGCACGCCGATGAGCACGGTGACGCCGCACACCATGAGCACGACGCCCCACGGCATCCGCTTGATCGCTTCCTTCTCGTCGCCGGCCTTGGCCAGCGAGAGCAGCGTGGCGCCGGTCAGCGCCGCCATGCCGACCTGCACGTTGAACAGGATCACGCCGAGGACGACCGCCGCCAGCACGCCGATGGTCAGCCAGTGCCGGCCCTCGAACGGCTCGGCCGGACTGGCCTCGGCGCCGTGGCCGGAGCGGTGCGACGTGAAGAGCTTCCAGCCGCCGAACAGCAGGTAGGCCGCGAAGGTGACGACGACGTGGGCCATCAGGTTGTTGCCGTAGGTGACCCACTGCTGGCCGGCCAGGCCGATGCGGTCCATCACGCCGTTGACGATCACGCCGGTCGGCGCGAACGGCGACACGGCGCCGGCCTGGGCGCCGTTGCCGAGCATCAGCGCGGTGAGGAACGGCGGCACCCCGGCCTGGGCGCCGACGGCCATGCCCATCGGCGCCAGCAGGGCGGCGGTGGCGATGTTGCCCGGGCCGATCGACGACAGGACCAGCGCGACCAGGAAGAACATCACCGGAATCACGCCGGCGTTGCCGCGGCACAGCCGCACCGCCCGCGCCGCCAGCCGGTGCAGCGTGCCGTTGACGTTGGCCATCCCGAACAGCAGCGTGACCCCGGCCAGGGTGATGAACAGCGGCACCGGGAAGGTGCCGATGACGGCGTTGTAGCTCATGTCGCCGATGTAGACGCCGACGATCCAGGCCAGCGCCAGCGACACCACGCCGACGTTCACCTTGGTGACGATCGACAGCGTCACCGCCGTGGCCAGCGCCGCCAGCGAGATCCAGGCCAGACTCATGCCCCGTCCTTCGCGGCCGTCAGCGACCGCAGCAGCACGGCCGGATGCAGGGCATCGGCCGCGGCGAAATGCGCCACCTGGTGACGGCACGACGTGCCCGCCGCGACCAGCACCGCGTCGGGCGCCAGGCGCCGCGCGGCCGGCAACAGCTTACGCTCTCCAATCGCCTTCGACACGTCGTAGTGCGCGCGGCCGTAGCCGAACGAGCCGGCCATGCCGCAGCAGCCGGCTTCCAGATCGGTCACCGTCGCGCCGGGAATGCGGCGCAGCAGCCGCGCCGCCGGCGTGGCCAGTCCCATCGAACGCTGATGGCAGTGCGGGTGCAACAGCACGGTGCGCGGCCCGGCGGCGATCGGGAGCGTCGCCCGCCCGCTGTCCAGCTCGGCCTCGAGATACGCCTCGAACAGCACGCTCGCCCGGGCCACCGTCTCGGCGCGGCGACGGGCCTCGCCGGTGAGCAGCGCCGGCAGGTCCTCGGCGAGCGCCGACAGGCAGCTCGGCTCGACGAACACGATCGCCTCGCCAGCGGCGGCGGCGTCGAGCAGCGCGTCGACGGTGGCGGCGCCGACCCGGCGCGCGTCCTCGAGCAGGCCCTGCGAGATCAGCGGCCGGGCGCAGCAGCCGTGCGGCACCACGCGGGCGCCGATGCCGGCGCGCTGCAGGACGTCGAGCGCCGCCTCGCCGATTTCCGGATCGACGTGCTCGGTGAACGTGTCGGCGAAGAGCACGGCGCGCGGTGCCGCCGGCGCCGGCCGCCGGGCCGCCCGGCGCGACAGCGTGCGCCGCGTCCACACGGGCGGCGGCCGCCGCCGATCGACGCCGGCCGTCCATTCGCCCATCGCCCGGCCGAGGGCGCTGCCGGCCAGCGCGTTGGCGAGGGGCGCGAAGCGGCTGCCCCAGCGGGCCAGCGTGCGGACGTGGCCGAACGCCTTCACCGCCGTCGGCGCTCCTTCGCGCCGCCACCGGTCGGCCAGCACCTCGCTCTTGATGCGCGCCATGTCGACGCTGACCGGGCACTCGCTCTTGCACGCGCGGCACTCCAGGCACAGCTCCAGCGCGTCGTGCAGGCCAGGGTCGTCGAGGCCGTGCGGGCCGAGCTGACCGGTCATGGCCAGGCGCAGCACGTTGGCGCGGCCGCGCGTCGAGTGCGCCTCGTCGCGGGTGGCTTGGTACGACGGACACATCGTGCCCTCGCGGGTCTTGCGGCAGGCGCCGACGCCGCTGCACGCCTCCACGGCGCGGCCCAGTCCGCCGTCGGCGCCGAAGTCGAAGTAGCTCTTCGGCGTCGGCGTCGTGTACGTCGTCCCGTAGCGCAGGTGCGAGGTGATCGGCGGCGTGTCGACGATGCGGCCGGGGTTGAACAGCCCCTGCGGATCGAACGTCCGCTTCACCGTACGAAACGCCTGATAGAGCGTCGTCCCGAACATCTGCTCGTTGAAGGCGCCGCGCACCAGGCCGTCGCCGTGCTCGCCCGACAGCGCGCCGCCGAACTCCAGCACCAGGTCGGCGACGCCGCGGGCGATGGCCTCGAACTGCGCCACGCCCTCGGCGGTCTTGAGGTTGATGACCGGGCGGACGTGCAGGCAGCCGACCGAGGCGTGGGCGTAGATGCCGGCCACGGTGCCGTGGCGGGCGACCAGCTGCTGGAAGCGGGCGATGTAGTCGCGCAGCCGCTCGGGCGCCACCGCCGTGTCTTCGACGAACGAGATCGCCTTGGCGTCGCCCTTCATGGCGGTGGACAGACCGAGCGACGCCTCGCGGACGTGCCACACGCGGGCCTGGGCCGCGGCGTCCAGCAGCCGGCGCCGCCGGGCCTGCGGGAAGGCGCTGGCGACGTCGCGCTCGAAGGCGTCGAGGCGCGGGAGCAGCGTGTCCAGCGCGTCGT
Source organism: uncultured Bifidobacteriaceae bacterium (assembly GCA_964442845.1). Taxonomy (GTDB): domain Bacteria; phylum Acidobacteriota; class Vicinamibacteria; order Vicinamibacterales; family UBA2999; genus CAWAYR01. Next base: position 11,406 of record CAYUAX010000047.1, read on the forward strand.
CGTAGAACTCCACGCACAGCAGCGACGGGTGGTCGCCGTCGGCGATGGCGCGCAGCGCGGCGTCGAGCGTGGCGTGGCCGCGGGCGTGGGACAGGATGAAGTCGTCCATCACCTCGATGGCCGACGGGCGATGGGCGAGCAGGTGCGGCGTCGCGGCCAGCGCGTCGAGCACGTCGTCGAACTCGAGCGTGACCAGCGCCTTCACGGCCGGCAGCGGCACCAGGCCGACCGTCGCCGCGGTGACGAAGCCCAACGTGCCTTCGGAGCCGATCATCAGGCGCGACAGATCGACCGGCGCGGCGGGATCGACGAAGGCATCGAGGTTGTAGCCGCCGACGCGGCGCAGCACCTTCGGAAAGCGGCGGTCGATCTCGGCGGCGTGCGTGCGCGCCAGGGCCGGCACCTCGCGGGTGGCGCGCGCCAGGATCGCGTCGCCCTGGCTGGCCGCGGCCAGCGCGTCCGGCGTGAGCGGCTCGAGCACCGCCGTCGATCCGTCCGCCAGCACCGCCTGCTGCGCGCGCACGTGATCGATGGTCTTGCCGTAGAGCACCGAGCGGGCGCCGCTCGAGTTGTTGGCCATCATGCCGCCGACCGTGGCCCGGCTCGCCGAGCTGACGTCGGGCGCGAAACGCAGGCCGTGCGGCTTGAGGTGGTGGTTCAGCTCGTCGAGCACGACGCCGGGCTCGACCCGGGCGGTGCGGGCGTCGGGGTCGATGGCCAGGATGCGATTCAGGTGTTTCGAGGTGTCGAGCACCAGCCCGGCGCCGATCGCCTGGCCGGCCTGCGACGTGCCGCCGCCGCGCGGCGTGATCGACACGCCGTGGCGGGCGGCGATGGTGACGGCGGCCTCGACGTCGTCGCGCGAGCGCGGGATGACCACGCCGCGCGGCTCGATCTGGTAGACGCTGGCGTCGGTGGAGTAGAGCGCGCGCGACGCCCGGTCGAACCGCACCTCGCCGGCAACCGCGCGCCGCAGATCCTGCTCGAGGGCGTCGGCCACCCTACTGGCTCTTCCCGCGCGCCGCGATTGCCCACACCGCCTCGACGGCGTCGCCGCGCACGGCGTGGATCTCGTCGTAGAGGTTGACGGTGGGGTCGCAATGCGGCGGCTGGAAGCTCACCCGGTCGCCGACCTTCAGGGGCGCCGCGGCGTGGCGCATGTCGAGCCGTCCGTGCTCGTCGCCGGCCCAGCCGTAGGTGAGGCCGCCGTGGCTGGTGGCGATCGGCGTGAACGGCCGGTCGGTGGCGAACGACTTGTAGCCGCCGTCGACGATGGCGTCGTCGCCGTGGACGCTGACCACCGTCGTCACCACCGAGAGCGCCGGCTGGAAGTCGTCGTAGGCCGCACCGCCGTCGGCGCCGCCGATGCGGCTGTAATCGCCGTCCATGAAGATGAAGCTGCCCGGCTGCAGTTCGGTGACGCCGTCGAGTTCGGCGTCGATGCGATACGTGCCGGTGGAGCCGCCGGTGACCAGCGGGCAGGGGATGCCGTCGGCGGCGATGAGCCGCGCCGTGTCGATGGCGGCGCGCATGCTGGCCAGGCTGCGGGCCCGGCGCGCGTCGAACGGCGTGGTGTGCGACGCCGTGCCGTCGTAGGCCTGCAGGCCGGCGAAGGTGAGGCTCGGCGAGCCGTCGATGGCGCGGGCGATGTCACGCGCCGGGAAACCCGGATCCACGCCGGTGCGCCCGAAGTAGAGGTCGACCGCGACGCGCATCGTGACGCCGGCGCGCCAAGCCGCGTCGCCCAGCACCCGCACCGCCTCGGCGTCGTCGGCGACGACGATGGTGTCGGGCGCCAGCTTGACCAGCCGCGCCGCGCGGGCCGCCTTGGCGGGCCCGACGACCGCGGTGGTCACGAGCAGCCCGCGCAGTCCGTGCGCGGCGAACACCTCCGCCTCGCCCAGCTTGGCGGCGCAGGTGCCGACCGCGCCGGCGGCGACCAGCCGTTTGGCGATTTCCGGACACTTATGGGTCTTGCCGTGCGGCCGGAGCGCCTTGCCGTGGGTGGCGGCGTGGCCGGTCATCCGGGCGATGTTCGCCTCGAAGGCCGGCAGGTCGAGCACGAGGGCGGGCGTCGGGATCTCGTCGCGATGCATCGGAGCCCGAAAATGCTAGCAGATGCCCGCGGCATCCGCTGGACGCGCGATCAGCGGCCGGGGTTGTCGAGGGTCAACTGGCGCACCCAGACGCCGCGCGCCGTTTCCTCCTGTTCGGGCAGCGGCGCCCCGAATTCGGCGCGCAGGCCCGGCCCCGGTGCCGTCGTCGCCGGGCCCTTGGCCAGGCCGCCGACGCCGCGCAGCGCCCCGACCATGTCGGCCGACATCGGCCGCGGGGTGATGGCCGCGTCGGCGCTCGGCCGCGGCAGCGCGTCGAACAGGCGTTGGAAGGCGGGGGACAGCGGCTGCGGGCTGGCGAAGATCAGGAAGTGCTCGCGCCCGCCGGCGCTCGACACGGTCCAGTAGACGCGCTCCCCGCCGGCCCGGCCCGGGATGGCGTGGCGGGTGTTGGCCGGCAGCGGGTTGGAGGCGCGCAGCCCGGGCAGCGGGAACAGCAGGAACGACTCGCCGCGGTCGTCCTCGTTGATCACGTAGACATAGGTGGGCACCGAGCTGCTTACCTGGAGCGACAGCCGGTCGCCCGGCACCACGCGCGCGCCGGGGCCGAGGCGGACGTCGCGTCCGGCCTCGTCGCGGTAGAACGCGGCCTCGATGCGATAGCTGGCCTCGGCGTCGGCGGATGACGCGGCGGCTGCGGGCGCGGCCGGCGCGGCCGCCGGCACCGCGCCACCGGCGGTGACGACGTCCGGCTCGCTCGGACGCGTTCCCCACCACGCCAGCCCGACGGCCAGCACCGCGGCGACGGCCACGGCGACGAGGCGACGCCACGCGGTCGGCGGATCGGGGAGCGGCGGCTTGGGCGCCTCTTGCCGGAGTGCCCGGCTGAGCGCCGCCTCGAGCTCTCCGGCGGTCTGGTAGCGATCCGCGGGGCGGATCGCGGTGGCGCGCTCCACCACGTGGATGAACGCCTCGGGCAGGTCGGCGCGGACGTCGCGCAGGAGCCGCGGCGGCGTGCGCCGCTCGTGCTTGAGCTTCACCTCGTTCGCGCTCTGGCCGTCCACCGGGAAGGCCCCGGTGGCCAGATAGAAGAGCAGCACGCCAGCGCTGTAGATATCCGACACCGGCGTGCGCGGCTCACCGGCGAAGACCTCGGGCGCGAGGTACAGGGGCGTGCCCGCGAAGCGGCGGCCGGCGGCGGCGTCGATCTTCACGTCGTAGCCGGCGCCGAAGTCCATCAGCACGGTGCGGCCGCCCGAGACGCGCATCACGTTCTGCGCCTTGACGTCGCCGTGCACCAGCCGGGCGCCGTGCACCGCCGCCAGGCCGCAGCAGATGTCGATGCCGATCAGCATCGCCTCGCGCGCGCCGAACGGCCCGTGCAGGAACACCAGGTCGTCGAGCGTGCGGCCGTGCAGCAGCTCCATGGCCACGCCGACGTCGTCGCCGCGCCGCTCGGCGCGGTAGATGCGCACCACGTTGGGGTGGGTCACCTGCGCCAGCAGCCGCGCCTCGTTGAGCGCACGCTCGGCGTCGGCGGGGTGCTGCGGGCCGCGCGGGCGCAGCACCTTCAGCGCCACTTCGAGGTTCAGCGTCGTGTCGAGCGCGCGGTAGACCGTGCCGTAGCTGCCGTGGCCGAGTTCGGCCTGGATGGTGAACGGGCCCCACGAGCGGGTGCGGCCCTGGCTCACGTGCGCCAGGTCCTCGAGCACGCGCAGCTCGTCGAGCAGCGCCGTCGTGGTCTCGTCGGCACCGGGCACGGCGCGGTCCCAGTCCACTGGCACACCTTCGGCGATCGACGACGCCACCGACAGCGCCCGATCGTCAGCGCCGGCCAGTTCGCTCATGAGCCATCTCCTCGGCGAGGCGGACCAGCGCGCGGCTGACCGTCATGTGGGCGGCGGCGGCGCTGGGCTTGCCCAGCGCGGCGGCCACCTCGGCGTGCGACAGCCCGAGCTCGACGCGGGCGATCACCGCCTCACGTTCCTCGGGGCGCAGCTTCTCCAGCGCCGCCTCATAGCGCGCCAGGGTCTGGCTGCCGATGGCCTCTTCGAGCGGCGTCGGCGCGGCGGCCGGCACGTCGCTGTCGATCGGCTCGGACAGCCCCGCCGGGCCTGGGTGCGGGCGATGTCGCGGATCCGGTTCCACAACGTGGTCCAGACGTAGTCGCGGAACGCCCCGGGATGGCGCGGCTCGAAGTCGCCGAGGTGCTGGAACACCCGCACCAGCGTCTCCTGCACGAGGTCCTGGGTGTCGTTGGCGCCCCGGGCCCCCACCGGCAGCCGGCCATGGGCCCAGCGGCGCAGCCGGGTTTCGTAGCGGGCGAACAGGGCGTCGAGGGCGGACTGGTCGCCGGCCCGGGCGCGCTGCACCAGGTCGATGGTGGCGTCGGCCGCGCCAGACGGACTGCCGTCGTCGTCGGGCAGCGGCCGCGGGGCGACGGCGTCGTCCATCGAAGGCTGGCCGCCGAGGGCGGCAGGAGCCGCGCTCATGATACGGCCAACCGACGGGGGCGGCGGGGCGGGTTGGATGAGGGGCATCGGCGCGGGCGTC
>CAYUAX010000047.1:16022-29433 GCA_964442845.1 uncultured Bifidobacteriaceae bacterium
GGCGGCCGGGTGTCAGGGAGGTCAACGGCGGGGACCGGGGGGCGGAGCGGGCCGTTCGATCCGGGGCGGGCCGGCGTTTATCTCGGTGACGCCGCGAGTCCGGGGCAAGAATCCTGCGCCGGATGAGGCGGAGCGGGACTATGCTTCGCGTCCGGCGAACACCGAGGAGGCCCCCGTGCCCAACGGAAGCCATCAACCCGACAGTGAGAACACAGATCCGGGCGGGGCAGCCCCACAGGGCCAGGCGCCGCCCGCCGGCTCGCCCTCCTGGACCGTCATGATCTTCATGGGGGTCAATACCCTCGAGGGCGAACAGTCGCTGATGGAGGCCTTCGAGCGGGACCTCGACGAAATCACGGCGGTTGGCGGCGGTGGCCGGCACAACCTGCACGTGTTCGTACAGGCGCACTTCGGCGACGCCAAGCGCTATCGCCACCCAGCGGCCCAGTTCAAACAGGCGAAGCGGTATCACTTCGGGCCCAATGGCAACACCGAAGTCGACGTGCCGGAAGGTGAGCGCGAATATCGCGAAGGCCTCGCGCTCGAGAAGTTCATCGTCAACTCGCTCAGGGAATCGCAGCACGAGCGAGTCAGCGACTTCACGCTCCTCGTGTTGTGGGGGCACGCTTACGACTTCACGTTCGGGCGCATCCTGACCCCGACCGGCAGCCAGACGGCGCTCAACTTCCTCGAGATTCGCGACGTGCTTCGCCAGGTCCAGGCCAAGGTTGCCGAGGCCATGCCAGGGCGGTGGCCGAATCCACCCAAGCTGGACGTCATCGGCTTCGACGCGTGTGACATCGCGACGGCCGAGATCGCGTTTCAGCTCGAGCCGGTGGCGAGGTTCCTGCTGGCGTCGCAGGTAGGGGTTCCGATACCGGGATGGCCCTACCACCGCATTCTCGATCGGCTGAAGGAACCGAAAGGCGCCGACATCATGTCGCCGGCCGAACTCGGGTCCTACGCCGTGCGGCGGCTGTGCGCCGCCTACGACTCGTCGACGCCGGTGAGCATGACGATGATCAATCTCCACCACGCCGCTGAACTGTTCGACCTGACGCAAGACGTGGCCGTCGAGCTGGCGACGGCCATCGAGCATCCTGAGACCAGGGCGAGGATCGCGCGCACGTTCAAGCGATCGCAGACCGAGGCGGGGAAGCCGTTCGTGGATGTCGCCGACCTTTGCCTTTGTCTGATGGAGGAGGAGGACTACCCAGGCCTCGTCGACAAAGCCCGCGCGCTCGGCGACTTCATCGCCGTGTCGCGGCCGGACGAGCTGGCGTCCTACCACACGCCGCAAGGCTGGCCGCTGGTCGTCGACCACGATCGCAACTCAGGCGAGCTGGTGCGCTTGAACGGCATCAGCCTGTATGCACCCCACGTCGCGCGAGACGGCCGAACCGATGAGGTCGCCCAGATCTACCGGCGGCTCGACTTCGTGAAGCGCGGCCGCTGGAGCGGCGTCGTGCATCGACTCGCGTCGTTCGTGGACTGACGGCCAAGGAGGCTGGGCCATGGAGAACCAACCGGCAGGGCAAGACGACAAGGTGGCCTTTGAGAAGGCCCGCCGGCTTACGCGTGGAGCTGAGATTCGACGCGAGCTCCAAGTGCGTCGGGCCGACTTGGCCAGGCGCGGCGAAAAGGCGGAGCGCGGCGAGAAGGCCGAGCGCGGCGAGAAGGCCGAACGCGGTGAGAAGGCCGAGCGCGGCGAAAAGGCCGAGCGTGGGCACGATCTCGGCGGACTCCATGCCGCGCTGGCCGAGGCGTTCGGCCAGGCCACGGGACGCAGCGGACACGTCGTCGTCGCGTTCGTCAGCCCGGTGCGGCCGCCACACGACTGACGCGTTCGAGGGGCCAGATGCGGGGACAACGCGCTCGTGCCGCTGCCATCGCATTGGCGGTCGCCGGGTACGCCGCCGACTCCCCCGGCGGTCAGGACACCGCCTCGGTACGTGCGCTCCTCGACGCTGGTCGGTTCGAGCAGGCCGAGACACGAGCGCGCGTGGCAGTCGCCGCGCTGCCGTCGGATGGCGGCGCAGATTTCGCCGCAGCGGAGCGCCTCGAGGATCTGGTCGCGGCCCTGGTGCTCAACGGAAGGGCCACGGACGCCGAGGCATTGCGGGCGGCCGAGCGCAGCCTGGAGATCAGAGAAGTCGTTCACGGCCCCGACGCCGCGCCTCTGGCGCCCGCACTCGCCAACCTGGCCGACGTGCTGACGGCGCGTGGTGATTTCGACCGGGCATCCGCCACGGCCGACCGGGCATCACGCATCAGCGCGGCCAGCCACGGCGACGCCTCGTTGGAGCACGCCGTCGCGCTCCACCGGCTCGGCCGCGTCCTGTCGACGGCACGGCGCCTCGACGAGGCGCTTGGAGTCCTGAGTAGGAGTCTCGAGTTGAAGGAGCGGCACCTTCAGCCTGCCGATGTCTCGCTCGCGCGCACCCTCGAAGAACTGGCCTTGGTGCTCCAGCGGAAAGGTGAATACCGCCGAGCCGCCCAGGCGCTGGGCCGGGCGGTCAAGATCCAGGAAGCGAACGACGCCCGCCATCCGGCCTACGTGACGACCCTCAACCTGCTGGCGCAGCAGCAGTGGTTCGACGGCGACCTCTCCGGATCGCGCCGAACCTCCGAACGCGCCGTTCAGCTCGCCGAGGGAACGCTGCGAGGCGACCATCCCGTGACAGCCCTGTCACTGCGCTTTCTCGCCGCCACGCTCTCCGATCTCGGCGCGTTGACCGAGTCGCTCGCCATGACCAGGCGGGCGCTGGAGATTGCCGAACGCACATACGGGCCGGCGAGTCACCTCAACGCCGAGTACGTGAGCGATCTGGGCATCGTAGAACGGGATCTCGGCAACTATGAGGCGGCGCGTTCCCTCCTGCAGCGGGCGATCCGGATGTACGAGGAGCGCTACGGCGAATCGAACGATCTGGTCGCCAGCACGCTGAATGCCATCGCGCGAGTGAGCGCGAAACTCGGCGACTATGCGGCCGCCAGCCGGGCGCAGTCGCGGGCGGTGGCCATATTCTCGCAGCGGGGTGGGCCCGATCATCCGTTCGTCGCCATGTCGCTGACGAGGCTGGCGATGGTCTACAGCGAGGAGGGGCAGCCGGGCCGCGCGCGGCCGCTGCTCGAGCGCGCGGTCGCCATTCACGAACGCAGTCTCGGGCCGGAACACCGTGATCTGGCGCGAACGCTCGCCGACCTCGCTTCGGTACTCGCGGCGCTTGGCCGGCCCGCACGCGCGCACGAATTGGCGACGCGTGCGGTTCGCATCTGGGAGAGGCTGGATGCTCCGGACGCCCAGGAGTTCGCCACCGTTCTCGCCCTTTACGGCGACCTCCAGGCCCGCCGCGGCGACTTCGCCGCCGCGCGCGACTTCTACGCTCGCTCGCTGACCATCCGTGGCAAGGTCTTCGGCCCCACCAATCCCGTGTATGCCGAGGGGCAGGTCGGCCTGGCCACCGCGCTGACGCGGCTCGGCGACCCGTTCGCGCTGCCCACGGCGCTCGAGGCCGAGCGGAAGGGACGCGACCACCTCCGTCTGATGTTGCGCTCACTGCCCGAGCGTCAGGCCCTGCAGTATGCCGCGGCACGTCCGCGCGGCCTCAATCTCGTGCTGTCGCTGGCCGGCACGTCGGCGGAGGCGGCGTCGGCGGCCGTGGACGAACTCATCCGCAGCCGGGCGCTGGTGCTCGACGAGGTCGCTGCCAGGCGTGGCGCCGGCGGCGCCGCCGATCCGTTGCGGGAGAGGCTGAACGCCGCGCAACAGCGCCAGGCCAATCTGCTGGTCCGCGGCCCGGGATCGATGTCGGCGGCGCAGTACACAGGCCTCGTCGAGACCGCACGCCAGGAAAGTGAAGCCGCAGAGCAGGCACTGGCCGAGCAGAGCGTGTCGTATCGCGCCGCCCGCAGCCGTGCCCAGGTCGGCGTCGCCGACGTGATGGCAGCGTTGCCGGGTGATGCGGCCCTCGTATCGCTGGCGCGCTACGACCGCACGACGCTGCCGGCCGCAGGGGCGTCGCCCGTCGTGGGCCCTGGCCGGCCCACTGTGCCGTCGTACCTCGCGTTCGTCGTACGCGCGGGCCAGCCGCCGGCGGTGGTGCCGCTGGGCGCCGCCGCGACGCTCGATGCGCTCGTGGCGCAGTGGCGCGCCGACATCGCCGCTGGGCCGACGACCGCCCCCGCCGGCGGCGACGCGGTGGCGCCGGCACGGGTGTCGGGCATGGCGCTGCGCCGCCGGCTCTGGGATCGCCTGGCGCCGCACCTCGGGGACGCGCGTCAGGTGCTCGTCGTGCCCGACGGCACGCTCGGCCTCGTGCCGCTCGCGGCGCTGCCGGTCGGCGAGCGCTCGTACCTGCTGGAACGCGGGCCCGTGGTGCATTACCTGTCGGCCGAGCGCGATCTGGTCACGCCGCCGCTCGCGACAGCGGCGGCCGGCGGCCTGTTGGCGATGGGCGGCGCGGCCTTCGACGACCGCACGCTCTTCGCTCCGCGGGCCTCGACGCCGGCGTCCGTGCCCGCTCGCGCGACTGCCGCCACGCAGTACGACGCGCCGTCCTCGCGCCGCGGTGCCCCGATCCCGTGTGGCGACCTGCGCGCGCTCCGCTTCCAGCCACTTACCGGCACGCGTCAGGAAGTGCGCGACCTCTCGGGCACGTGGCCGATCACGTCCGGTCGGGTCGAGGTGCTCGTCGGGCGCGACGCCAGCGAGACCAGCTTCAAGCGTGCCGCCCCCGGCCACCGCGTGCTGCACCTGGCCACGCACGGCTTCTTCCTCGACGGCGACTGCGCACCGGACGGCCCGGGCACGCGCGGGGTCGGCGGGCTCACTCCGGCGCGCCGCACGCGGCCGACCGAGAACCCGCTGCGCCTGTCGGGCCTGGCGCTGGCCGGCGCCAACCGGCGGATGCTGGCCGGACCCGACGACGACGACGGCATCCTCACCGCGGAAGAAGTCGCGTCGCTCGATCTCGACGGCGTCGAGTGGGCCGTGCTGTCGGCGTGCGACACCGGCGTTGGCGAGATCCGCGCCGGCGAAGGCGTGTTCGGCCTGCGCCGCGCCTTCCAGGTGGCCGGCGCCCGCACCGTGATCATGAGCCTGTGGTCGGTGGACGATCAGGCCACGCGCGCCTGGATGCGCGCGCTCTACGAGGGACGGTTGCAGCGCGGGCTCTCGACTGCTGACGCCGTGCACCAGGCCAGTCTGGCCACGCTACGCGATCGGCGCGCCCGCGGCCTGAGCACGCACCCGTTCTACTGGGCGGCGTTCGTCGCCGCCGGCGACTGGCGGTAGCGCGCTTCGGCGGCTCGGCCGCGGCGGCAGGTCTGAAGACCTGCCCTACGTCGTACACGCGACGAGGCCGGCGTCTTGCCGGCCTCGTCCTTGCGCCCGAGCGCACACGACTACCGCGCGGGGTAGACGAAGGCGTGCCCCATCCGCTCGCCTTCGGGGTACCACGCCGCGATGCTGGGCACGTCGCCGCGCCGCGTCTCGCCGAAGTCGATGAGCTGGCCCGGCGGCAGGTTGGCCGGCCGCTCGCGGCGCAGCGTCTGGGCCATGAAGTAGGTGCGCGCGCGATCGTGACTGCGGACCACGATCACGTCGCGGTTGGTCGGCTCGATCCGCTCGAACAGATACGTGCCGGCGGGCAGCGTGACGCCCGGCAGGCGCACTGGCCCGCCGAAGCTCAGCCGGTTGGTGTGCAGGTAGGTGCTCTCGAAGCCGTGCATCGGCGCGGCCAGCGACAGCCCGAGAGCGACGGCGCAGAGGGCGGTGAACGAACGCGAACGGTTGCGCATGGGACGTGACCTCCTTGTGAGAAGTCAACGCGACACGTCACGGGATCGAACGGCCGGGTGACGTATACTCTCGGCGCTTCCGGAGGCCGTCATGAAGCTGTGCGCACGCGTCGTCGTCGCTCTGGCTGTGCTGGTAACCTGGACCGCGCCGCGTGCCGAGGCGCAGATCCCACCACCCGGATGCTCGGCTGGCATCCTGCCCTCGCTCGCCGGGTCGCTCATCTGCATTCCGCCGCCGGGCGCCTGGAACGGGCAACTCGTCGTCTACGCACCCGGCTACACGCCGCCGCAGTTGCCGCTGGGCTTCTACCAGCTCTCGACGCCGGACGGCACGTCGCTGCCGGCGCTGGTGCAGAGTCTCGGCTACGCGTTCGCGACGACGACGTATCGCAAGAACGGCCTGGCCGTGCTGCAAGGCGCCGACGACATCCGCGAACTGGTCGCCGCGTTCCCAGCTGCCGGCCGCGGCGTGCCGACGAAGACCCACCTCGCCGGCGTGTCGTATGGCGGCCTGATCGCGACGCTGCTCGCCGAACGCTCACCCGAGCTCTTCTCGAGCACGCTCGCCGCGTGCGGCCCCATCGGGTCGTTCCGCCAGCAGGTCAACTACCTGGGCGATTTCCGTGCCCTGTTCGACTACTACTTCCCGGGCGTGCTCCCGGGATCGCCGGTGGCGATGCCGGCCGGCGCCGCGCTCCTGTGGCAGTCCACCTATGTCCCCGCCATCCAGAACGCGTTCCTCGCCAATCCCGGCAGAGCGCTCGAGCTGATGCGGGTGTCGCGGGTCGCGTACGACCCCGCCAACCTGATGACCGTGATTCAGTCGGCGACGGCCGTCCTCCAGTACAACGTGCTCGGCCTCAACGACGCGATCGCCACGCTCGGCGGCAACCCCTACGGCAACCGCGGCCGCTGGTATTTCGGTTCGTCGAACGACCTGCGCCTCAACCTGCTCGTCCGCCGCTACGACGCGGCGCCGGCGGCGGTGGCGGCGATGGGCGCCTACGAGACGAGCGGCGACCTGTCGATCCCGCTGGTCACGATCCACACCACGGCGGATCCGGTGGCGCCGATTGCGCACGAGTTGCTCTACCTGCCCAAGGTGGACCTCACCGGGCGCGGACGCTTCCTGCCGTTCCCGGTCGCCCGTTACGGGCACTGCAGTTTCACCGGCACCGAGGTGGGGCTGGCGTTCCTGTTCACGGCCAACTTGCCGTAGGGCGGACCTTCAGTTCCGCCGGGGAGGCGGCTCTGAAGAGCCGCCCTACGGATGCCGCCGCGCGGCTGGCGGCTGGGCAGAAAGGGGAGTATCCTCGCGCGCATGGCGAAGAGCTCTTCCCGGCATGGGATCTCGCGGCGGCGGCTGCTGGCCGCCGGCTCGGCCGGCGTCGTCGGGGCGGCGGCCGCCCTCACGGCGCAGGACACCACCAAGGTACAGGGGCCGGGCACGACCGATGTCGGCGCCCGCTCGCCGCACGAGAAGCCGCAGCGCGTGTCGTTCGGCGGCCGCCGCACGGCGTCGCAGTCGCCGCTGCAGGATCTCGAGGGCATCATCACGCCGGCCGATCTGCACTTCGAGCGGCATCACGGCGGCGTGCCGGCCATCGATCCCAAGACCTACTCGCTGCTGATCCACGGCATGGTCGAGCGACCGCTGGTCTTCACGCTCGATGACCTCAAGCGCTTCCCCGGCCGCTCGGTGATCCGGTTCCTCGAATGCTCGGGCAACGGCAGCCGCGCCTACCGGCCGGATCCCAAGGCCGCCGAGACCACGCCGCAGATGCTCGACGGGCTCACTAGCACCAGCGAGTGGACCGGCGTGCCGCTGGCGACGATCCTGCGCGAGGCCGGCGCGTCGCCCAAGGCGACGTGGTTCCTGGCCGAGTCGCAGGACGCCGCCGTGCTCGCCCGCAGCATCCCGATGGAGAAGGCGATGGACGACGCGCTCATCGCCTACGCGCAGAACGGCGAGGCGCTGCGCCCCGAGCAGGGCTACCCGGTGCGGCTGTTCCTGCCCGGGTGGGAGGGCTCGGCCAGCGTGAAGTGGCTGCGCCGCATCGAGGTGGCCGACCAGCCGTTCATGATGCGCGAGGAGACCTCGAAGTACACCGATCCGCTGCCCGACGGCACGGCGCGGCAGTTCAGCTTCGTGATGGACGCCAAGTCGATCATCACCCAGCCGTCGTTCCCGCAGAAGCTGTCGGGGCCGGGCTGGCGCGAGATCCGCGGCATCGCCTGGAGCGGCCGGGGCAAGATTTCGCACGTGGACATCAGCGTCGACAACGGCGCCACCTGGCAGCGCGCCACGCTCGACGACCCGGTGCTGCCCAAGTGCCACACCCGCTTCCGCTTCGCCTGGAACTGGACCGGCGCCGAGGCCACCATCATGAGCCGAGCCACGGATGAGACCGGGTACTCGCAGCCGACGCTCGCCGTGCTCACCAAGGCCCGCGGCCCGGGCACGCAGTATCACTTCAACAACATCCGGGCGTGGAAGGTGGCCGCCGACGGCACGGTGACGCTGGCGGTGGGCGCATGACGCGAGGTACGGCCTCGGGGATCGTGTTCGCCGCCGCGGTCGTCGCGTGGTCCGCGGCCGTCGCGGCGCAGACCGCCAAGCCGGCGCCCGCGCCGCCGCGCTACGGGCTGGGGCGCGCCGCCACCGCCGACGAGATCAAGAAGCTCGACATCGACGTCCGCCCCGACGGCACCGGGCTGCCCGAGGGCCGCGGTACCGTCGCGCAGGGGGCCACGCTCTACGCCGCCAAGTGCGCGTCGTGCCACGGCAAGGCCGGCGAGGGCGCGTCGTTCGATCGGCTCGTCGCTACCGACGCCGGCGAGAACTTCGCCTTCGGGCGCGACCCGCGGCTGGCCCGGGCCATCGGCAACTACTGGCCGTACGCCTCGACGCTCTACGACTACACGATGCGGACCATGCCGTTCACCGCGCCGGGCACGCTCACGCCCGACGAGGGTTACGCCCTGGTGGCCTACCTGCTCGCCCTCAACAAGGTGGTGCCCGAGGACGCGGTGATGGACCGCACGTCGCTGCCCAAGGTGGCGATGCCGGCGCGCGATCGCTTCGTGAAGGACAACCGGACCGGTGGCAAAGTGGTGAAGTAGGCGCACGTCCGTCTTTTCCAGGAGCTCGGCCATGACAGCGCACGGTTCCCGCACCCTCCGTCGTCTCGTCGTCGTGCTCGGTGCCGTGGCGGCACCGGCGGTGGCCCAGGGCCAGGTGCCCGAGGCGCCGACCTTCACGAAAGACATCGCGCCGATCTTCCAGGCCAAGTGCGAGGCCTGCCACCGCCCCGACTCGATCGGGCCGATGGCGCTGCGCACCTACGCCGAGGCGCGGCCGTGGGCCCGCTCGATCCGCGCCCGCGTCGAGGCGCGGCAGATGCCGCCGTGGCACGTCGACCGCACGGTGGGGATACAGTCGTTCAAGAACGACCGCTCGCTCACCGACGACCAGGTGGCGACGGTGCTGAAGTGGGTCGATCGCGGCGCGCCGCAGGGCGATCCGAAGGACATGCCGGCCGCGAAGACCTGGCCCACCGAGCAGACGTGGGAGGTGGCGAAGCAGTACGGCCAGGCCGAGCCGGATCTCGTCATCCGCTCGGTGCCGTGGACGCAGAAGGCCGGCGCCAACGACACGTGGTGGCGGCCGATCGTCGAGAGCGGGCTGACAGACCCGCGCTGGGTGCGCGCCGTCGAAGTGCGGCCGAGCACGCTGAAGGGCCGCAAGATCACCCACCACGCCAACGCCGACCTGCTGCAGCTCGACCCCGACATGCCGGCCGCCGAGATGACCCCGGGCCGCTTCAGCGAATGGGCGGTGGGGAAGGACGCCGAGTTCGTGCGCGCCGACGCCGGCATGCTGATGCTGCCCGGCTCGAAGATCGCCTGGGACATCCACTACTCGAACGGCGGCGAGGACATCACCAGTGCCGTCGAGCTGGGCATCTACTTCTACCCGAAGGGCGTCACGCCCAAGTACCGCCAGCACCTGATCCGCATGGGCAAGACCGGCGTCGGCGCCGTGGACATCCCGCCCAACAGCGTGCAGCTCACCGAGGCCTACTTCCCGCTGCGCTCGGCGGCGCGCGTGGAAAGCTTCCAGCCCCACATGCACCTGCGCGGCAAGGCGATGACGCTGGAAGCGATGCTGCCCACCGGCACCAGCGTCGTGCTCAGCCACGTGGCCGAGTTCGACTTCAACTGGCACACCTCCTACGTGTATGCCGACGACGCGGCGCCGCTCCTGCCGAAGGGCACGATCATCAAAGTGAAGGCGTGGCACGACAACACCGCGGCCAGCCGCGGCAACCCCGATCCCAACGTGTGGGTCGGCTACGGCCAGCGCACGGTGGACGAGATGGCCCACGCCTGGGTGAACGTCACCTACTTCACCGACGACGAGTACGCGGCCGAAGTGGCGGCGCGGCAGAGCCGCCTGCGCGCGGCGACGGCGGACCGTCAGCGGTAGGCGGTCGGCGTCGTGTCGATGCGCTCACGGTCGCGGCTGGGGGCCGCTTTGCTGGCCGCGATCGCGGCCGGCGTGTTGACGGCGGCGCCGTCGGCGCAGAAGCCGCGCGATCCGCTGCCGGGTGAGCCGCTCGGCAGTGGCGGCGAGGCGATCTTCCCGGTGCTCGAAGGCTGGGGGCCGCTCAAGGACGGCTCGACGGCCATCCTCCTCGGCTACTACAACCGAAATCGCGGGACCGCTCTCGACATTCCGATCGGCCCCGACAACCGCATCGAGCCCGGCGGACCCGACTACGGCCAGCCGACGCACTTCGAGCCGAGCCAGCAGCACGGCGTGTTCGCCATCAAGGTGCCGGCCAACTTCGGCACCAGCCGCCTCACCTGGACGCTGAAGGCCAACGGCCAGGAAGCCAAGGTGACGGTGTGGCTCAATCCGCCCTACTGGGTGGACTTCTTCAAGCACGCCGCCACCGGCAACGAGCCGCCGGTGGTGCGTGTCACCGCGGGCGGGCCGGCGCACACCGGGCCGCCGGTGGGATTCGCACACACGCTGTCCGGGGCGGTCCGGCAGGCCGTGCCGCTGTCGCTGCTGGTGAGCGACGTGCCGGGGCCGCGCGAGGGGCCCGACAACGAACTGGCGGCGCTGCGCCGCAAGACGACGCCCGTGGTGGATCCGGTAGCCATCGTCGGCGACAGCACCTTTGGCGGCCCTGGCCGGCGGACCATCCCGGACGACTCGTCGAACCTCCTGGTGCACTGGCACAAGTACCGCGGCCCGGGCGCCGTCACGTTCGCGCGGGCGCGCGTGCCGCTGGCCACCGGCGGTGACCCGGCCAAGGTGGTCGAGGCCGCCACCAGCGCCACCTTCGGCGCGCCAGGCGAGTACGTGCTACGCGCGCAGATCTCCGACGAGTCGGGCGAGAGCGGCGGCGGCGACCAGTGCTGCTGGACCACGGTGCACGTCAAGGTGACGGTGAAGTGACGTGGTGATGCCGCGGCGGCTGATCGCGGGCGCGGGTCTGCTCCTGGCCACCGCGATCGTCGGCGCCCGGCAGCCGGCAGAGCCGCCGGTGGGTGAGTGGCACTACATCGGCGGCGACGTGCGCCACACGCGCTACTCGCCGCTCGACGAGATCACCGCCGACAACTTCGGCAAGCTCGAGGTCGCCTGGGTCTGGCGCGGCGACAACTTCGGGCCGTCGGCCGATCCGATCTTCCGGGCCACGCCGCTCTACGTCGACGGCCTGCTCTACGTCGTGGCCGGCCAACGCCGCACCGTCGCAGCCATCGACCCCGGCACCGGCGAGACGGTGTGGACCTATCGCGAGCCGCCGACCACGCGTTGGGATCGCGGCATGCGCAACAACTACGGCAAGGGCGTGGCCTATGCCGAGGTGGCCGGCCGCAAGGTGATCTTCTACACCTCGCCGGGGTTCTTCCTCCACGCGCTGGATGCGAAGACCGGCCTGCATCTGGAGAACTGGGGCACCCGCGTCCCGGTGGCCGGGTTCCCGGCGAGCGGCGTGGTGGACATGCTGCCGGAGCTGGTGAAGGACTGGCAGCCGTGGCTGCAATCCGAATACAAGTACGACGCCGAGCACGGCATCCCGCGCGACCTCGGCAACCTCTCCACGTCGTCGCCGCCGATCGTCGTCAACGGCGTGGTGGTGGTGGGCAACGTCCACGAGCAGGGCTATTACCAGACGCGGATCGAGAACATCCCCGGCGACATCCTGGCCTTCGACGCCCGCACCGGGAAATCGCTGTGGAAGTTCCATGTCATCCCGCGGCCGGGCGAGTTCGGCCACGAGACGTGGAAGAACGACGCGTGGCGCACCACCGGCGACGTCTCGTCGTGGGCGCCGATGTCGGCCGACCCCGAGCGCGGGCTGGTCTACATCCCGACCAACCCGCCGACCATCGACTTCTTCGGCGGCTTCCGCCCCGGCGACAACCTGTTCGGCACCAGCCTGCTGGCGCTGGACGTGAAGACCGGCCAGCGCCGCTGGCACTTCCAGATGGTGCACCACGACATCTGGAACTTCGACAACCCGCAGGCGCCGGTGCTGCTCGACGTGCCGATCGACGGGAAGATGACGCCGATCGTCGTCGAGACCACCAAGCAGGGTTTCGCCTACGTCTTCAACCGCGACACCGGCCGGCCGATCTGGCCGATCGAGGAGCGGCCGGTGGCGGCGTCCGACCTCCCGGGCGAGATCCTGTCGCCGACGCAGCCGTTCCCGACGCGTCCGAAGCCGCTCGAGATCCAGGAGCTGAGCGACGACAACCTGATCGACTTCACGCCCGAGCTGAAGGCCGAGGCGCGGGAGATCGTGAAGCACTACAAGATCGGCCCGCTGTTCAATCCGCCGATCCAGGTCGGGCACCCGTCGGGGCTGCGCTCGTTCGTGAGCTGCCCGGCCGGGGCCAGCAACATCAACGGCCCCACCGTGGCCGATCCGGAGGCCGGCGTGCTGTTCGTGCCGGTCGATCGGTCGTGTCGTGCCGAGAACCTGGTGCCAGGCGCCAAGATGGACGAGCCCGACGACCCCAAGACCACCGGCAAGACGTTGTCGCAGTGGGTGGTGGCCAACCGCGGCGACCTGCGCGGGCCGCAGGGCCTGCCGATCTGGAAGCCGCCCTACGGCCGCGTCATCGCCATCGACATGCGCACCGGCGAGTTCAAGTGGGAAGTGCCCAACGGCGATTCGCCGGACTTCATCCGTAACCACCCGTTGCTCAAGGGGCGCGTCATCCCGAACACCGGGCGCCCGGGCCACGCCGTGCTGCTGCCGACCAGGACGCTGCTCATCACCGCGCCGCCCGGCCAGGCGCTGCTCTACGCGCTCGACAAGGCCACCGGCCAGCGCGTGGGCACGGCCAAGCTGCCGGCGCCGGGGCAGTACGGGATGATGGGCTACCGGCACCGCGGAAGGCAGCACGTCGTCGTGCAGATCGGCAGCGGCACGCACCCCGGATCGCTGGTGGCGCTGCGCCTGCCCGGCGAACTGAAGTAGGGCAGAACTTCAGTTCTGCCGTTTTCGATCAGTTGTAGGGCAGAACTTTAGTGTTGGCTATCAGGAGATGGCTGACGCAGGTTATCAGGACATGCCTAACACTC
>CAYUAX010000048.1:0-260 GCA_964442845.1 uncultured Bifidobacteriaceae bacterium
GAGCGCGCCTTCGCGGCGGCGAACGGCGGATTGAACGTGTCGGGACGCGCGGTGGCCCAGGCGCGGGCGAGGCTGGAGTTGACGTCGCCGCTGAGCAGCGCCCCGGGCTCGAGCGGCGGGTAGATCTCGTTGTAGCTGCGCACCTCGCCCGAGGTGACGCGCCGCATCACGAACCACGCCTTGAGGTCGCGCGGCTCGTGCAGGCCGGCGGCGCCCAGCACCTCGAAGAAGCTCTTCACCGTCTCGCGGTGGTAGCGCGC
>CAYUAX010000048.1:270-29281 GCA_964442845.1 uncultured Bifidobacteriaceae bacterium
CGCGCCACGCGCTGCGACTTGTCGCCGACGTGCAGGCCGTGCACCAGCTCGGGGTCCTGGGTCGCCACGCCGGTCGGACACTGGTTGGTGTTGCAGCGCAGCGCCTGGATGCAGCCGAGCGCGAACATCATCGCCCGCGCCGCGTTGCACAGGTCGGCGCCGAGCGCCACCTTGGTGGCCATCTGGAAGCCGGTGTTGACCTTGCCCGACGCCACCAGGCGCACCTGGTCGCGCAGGCCGACGCCGACCAGCGCGTTGTGGACGAACGACAGGCCCTCGTTGAGCGGCGTGCCGACCGAGTCCGAGAACTCGAGCGGCGCCGCGCCCGTACCGCCCTCGCCGCCGTCCACGGTGATGAAATCGGGCACGATGCCCGACTCGAGCATCGCCTTGACGATGCCGAGGAACTCGTGGCGTTTGCCGACGCACAACTTGAAGCCGACCGGCTTGCCGTCGGACGCGTCGCGCAGCGTCTGCAGGAACTGCAGCAGGCCGAGCGGCGTCGAGAACGCCGTGTGGGCCGGCGGGGACACCACGTCCTGGCCGGGGACCACGCCGCGGATGGCGACGATCTCCGGCGTGAGCTTGGCCGCCGGCAGGATGCCGCCGTGGCCGGGCTTGGCGCCCTGCGACAGCTTGACCTCGATCATCTTGACCGCCGGCAGCACCGCCCGCTTGGCGAACTCGTCGCGGCTGAAGCGCCCGTCCGGGGTCCGACAGCTGAAGTAGCCGGTGCCGATCTGCCACACCAGGTCGCCGCCCGGCTCGAGGTGATACGGGCTGAGGCCGCCCTCGCCGGTGTTGTGGGCGAAGCCGCCGATCTTCGCCCCGGCGTTCAGCGCCAGCACGGCGTTCTTGCTCAGCGAGCCGTAGCTCATCGCCGAGACGTTGAGCAGCGACGCCGCATAGGGCTGGCGGCAGGCGGCGTTGCCGACGACCACGCGGGCGGCCTCGGCCTTCGGGTGCACCGGCGCCAGCGAGTGGTTGATCCACTCGTAGCCGGCGGCGTAGACGTCGCGCTGGGTGCCGAAGGGCAAGGTGTCGAGCTCGCCCTTGGCGCGCTGGTAGACCACCGAGCGGTCGTTGCGGCTGAACGGCTTGCCGTCGGAGTTGCTCTCGACGAAGTACTGGTTGATCTCGGGGCGGATCTGCTCGAGCAGGTAGCGGCCGTGGCCGATCACCGGGAAGTTGCGGCGCACTGCCTGGCGCGTCTGCACCATGTCGGCGACGCCGCGCAGCACGATCGGTCCGACCAGCAGCAGCGCCCATAGCGCCGGTGGCCATACCCAGGCGATGCCGGCGATGGCCAGCAGCGTGACCGTCGATGCCGCGATGAAGGCGTGTCGCATCCACCCGGGGAATCGGCGCCGGGCCCGCCGCCTTGATGTCGCGCCTTGCCCGGCCGTGCGCAGCTGTGCTTAAATGCCCGCTCCGACACGCGCACGCCGA
Organism: uncultured Bifidobacteriaceae bacterium; assembly: GCA_964442845.1. GTDB lineage: Bacteria > Acidobacteriota > Vicinamibacteria > Vicinamibacterales > UBA2999 > CAWAYR01. The sequence continues at coordinate 1,720 of CAYUAX010000048.1, forward strand.
TGTTCAGCACCATCATCATCGCCACCGTGCCGCCGGCCATGCGCCGGCGCTGACATCCGCGCCTCGCTGCGGTCGGTCCCTCCCGTTCCCGTCCCGGTCCACGACCTCGCATCGCCGGCAGGCGCGTCGCCTCGCGGCAGTTCTGACGAGCTGCCCGTTCACCTCGACCGCGCCTGACGCGCGCTGGAGTGCCCCGTGACGACGAACGAGTTGACCGCCCCGCCAGACCAGGGGGCCACCCGCCCACCCGAGGCCTGGTGGCCGCACGTGCGCGCCGCGCTGCGCGGCGCCCACTACGACTACACCGCCGGCCCGGTCGGCCGGTCGCTGTGGCTGCTGGCCATCCCGATGGTGCTCGAGACGCTGATGGAGTCGCTGTTCGCGATCTGCGACGTGTTCTTCGTCAGCCGGCTCGGCGCCGACGCGGTGGCCACGGTCGGCCTCACCGAGTCGATGCTGACGCTCCTCTACGCCCTGGCGATGGGCCTGAGCATCGGCGCCACGGCGACGGTGGCCCGCCGCATCGGCGAGCAGGACACCGAGGGCGCCGCCCGCGCCGCCGTCCAGGCGATCGCGCTCGGCGTCGGCGTGTCGCTGGCCATCGGCGTGGCCGGCTTCCTGGCCGCGCCGGCGCTGCTGACCGCCATGGGCGCCGCGCCGTCGATCGTCGCCACCGGCAGCACCTACACCCGCCTGATGCTCGGCGGCAACGCCACCGTGGTGTTGATCTTCCTGATCAACGCGGTGTTCCGCGGCGCCGGCGACGCGGCGATCGCCATGCGCGTGCTCTGGCTGGCCAACGCCCTCAACATCGTGCTGGCGCCGTGCCTGATCTTCGGGCTCGGGCCGTTCCCGGCGCTCGGCGTGACCGGCGCGGCGGTGGCCACCAATCTGGGCCGGGGCACCGGGGTGCTGTACCAGCTCTATGCGCTGTCGCGGCCGGGAGGCCGGCTGCGCGTCGAAGCGCGACACCTCGGCCTCGACGGCGCGGTGATGCGCGGCATCTGGCGGCTGTCCGCCACCGGGGTGTTCCAGATCCTGGTGAGCACCACGAGCTGGGTGTTCCTGGTGCGTATCCTGTCGGCGTTCGGCAGCGCGGTGCTGGCCGGCAACACCATCGGCATCCGGCTGATCGTCTTCGCGATGCTGCCGGCGTGGGGGCTGGCCAACGCCGCGGCGACGATGGTGGGCCAGGCGTTGGGCGCCGGCAAACCCGACCGCGCCGAGCGGGCGGCGTGGCTGGCGGCCCGCTACAACGTGCTGTGTCTCAGCGTCGTGAGCCTGGGCTTCATCGCCGCGGCGCGGCCGATCGTCGCCGTGTTCACCGCCGACCCCGAGGTGGCGCGCCACGCCGTGGCCTGCCTGCGCACGGTGAGCGGCGGCTTCATCCTGTTCGGCTTCGGCCTGACGCTGGCGAGCGCGCTCAACGGCGCCGGCGACACCTGGACGCCGACGTGGATCAACATCGCCTGCTTCTGGGGCTTCGAGATCCCGCTGGCCTACGTGCTGGCCGTGCCCGTCGGCTGGGGCCCGGTCGGGGTCTACACGGCCATCACCGCCGCGTTCGTCCTGCACGCGCTGGTCAGCGTGGTGGTGTTCAGGCGCGGGAGATGGAGGACGGCGCAGATCTGATCGAAGTTATCGGTTGATCGGGTGATCAGGTGATCGGGTGATCTATCTGGAGATTTGGAGATCTGGAGATCTGGAGATCAGACGGCGGGCCGCCGAAGGCGCCCGCCGTCCAGATCCAGATCAACCGATCACCCGATCACCCGATCAATCGATAACAGGAGGTCAGCGCGTCTGAGGGCTCTTGAGGAGCGCGCTGACCTCGTAGACCACGCCGTCCTTGATCACCGTCCGCGTCTTGCGCAGATCGGTGATCGCGGTCAGCGGGTCGCCGTCCACGATCACCAGGTCGGCCAGCCGTCCGGGGGCGATGGTGCCGAGGTCGCGGCCGAGGCCCATCGCCTCGGCCGGCACCACGGTGGCGCTCCGGATCACGTCGGCGGGCGGCATGCCGCCGCGCGCGTAGTGCTCGAGTTCCATGAGCAGCGCCATGCCGTAGGGGATGATCGGCGAGTCGGTGCCGGCGATCACGCGGCCGCCGTCCCGCACCAGATCGGCGGCGAGCCGCTCCTGCACGCCCACCAGCGCCTGACGCGTCGCCAGGTCCTGAGGCGACGCCGGCGCGGCGCGCAGCGCCCGCGCCGCGGCGGTGGCCGATGCCGGGAACAGCCGCATCCGCGGGTCGTCGACCCACGCGCCGTCGAGGAGCGTCAGCAACTGGTTGCCGCCCTGGATGCCGATGGTCGGCGTGATCGTCATGCCCGAGGCCACCAGCAGCTGCCGGACGTCCTCGTAGGTGCGGTTGAGGCTGCTCGACTTGGGGTTGAAGCCGCGCCGGCTGGTGCCGCGGATGTGCTCGACGCCATCGGCGCCATAGGCCACCGCGGGATAGATCTCGTGCGAGGTCACCGGCATCCCGGCGCGATGCGCCGCCTCGATGACCCGGCGCTGCAGCAGGTCGGGCAGGCGGACGTAGGTCTTGATGAAGTCGAAGCGCAGCGTCGTGGCGCGCTCGAGCAGGGCGTCGAGGCCGGCGCCGTTGTCCAGGGCAACGCCGCCCGGGTAATAGATGCGCGTCCCGTCGAGCGGCTCGCCGGTGGTGAACACGCGCGGGCCGGGACGCCGGCCGCTGTCGATCGCCTCGCGCTCTTCCTGGCCCTCGAAGGCGTTGGCCGCCGGGTTGCGCACCGCCGTCACGCCGAAGGCGAGGTAGATGCGGCCTTGCGCCTCGCCGAGCGCCTTCGACAGGTGAGTATGGCTCTCGATGAGCCCCGGCAGCACGGTCTGCGCCGACGCGTCCACGACCGTGCCGCGGTGCAGGTCGTCGCGATGCGGCGCCACGGCGGTGATGCGCGCGCCTTCGATCACCACGTCCATGCCGGCCTGCACGCCGCCGCCGGCCCGCGCGTCGAACATCCGCCCGGCGTGCACCGTGAGCGTCGTCGTCGGCCGGCGCGGCGTCCACGACCAGGCCGGCACGATGTCCTGCACGCGGCCGTCGGCCAGCGTCACCAGCCGGAAGCGATCGGCGGCCTGGTAGAGCAACCGGGCGGAGTCGCCGGTCCACGACGGCGAACTGGCCAGATCGGGCGCGACGCGGCGCGCCGGGCCGGTCGGCGTGCCGTCGCGGGCCACCGGGAACGTCGTCAGGTAGCCGTCGACGATCGCCGCCATCTCGCGGCCGTTCGGCGCCCACACCGGGCCGAAGTTCTCGCGCATGCCCACCGACTGGTGCGGCACCGGGTCGAACCAGCGGTCGGGCGCGAACGCCGCCCTGCCGTCGGCGGTGCGGTCGGGCTCGATGGCGACGCGCAGTACCTGATTGGTCCCTTCGCGAAAGCGCGTCGAGTACGGCCGCAGCGCCGACATCACCACGGCACGGCCGTCGGGCGACCAGCTCGGGCGGCCCGGCTCGAAGACGCGGTCGTGGGCCTGACGGGCTTCGCGCGTCGCCACCTGCACGACGCGCAGCACCGAGTCGGTGTCCAGATACGCCAGCTGCGTGCCGTCGGGCGACCACGACGCCGTGGTGCCGCCGGCGACGACGCGGCGATCCGCGCCGGTACGCAGGTCGCGGATCCACAGCGCCACCGCGCCGTCGCGATCGCTCGAATAGGCCAGCTCCTGCCCATCCGGCGACCAGACCGGGTTGGCTTCCACGAAGACGTCGTCGGTGAGCCGTTCGGGGACGGGCGAGGGCGTCGTGGTGGCCACCAGCCACAGATCGCCGAGCGCGACGAACGCGATGCGGGCGCCGTCGGGTGAGATCGCCGGATGCATCAGCCCGCGCACCGGCTGCGGACCGGCGGCGTCGAAGTCGCGGCCCCGGGGCGTGAACGGCGCGCGGTGGAAGGCGACCTCGGCCGAGAACGGCAGGGCGCGCGCGGCGCCGCCGGCCAGCGGTCGCCGCTTCACGACGCCATCGGCGGTGTACAGGATGTCGCCGCCGGCGACCTGCGGGCGGAACGGAAACACGTCCTCGCCCGTGTTGGCCAGGTTCGCGCCGCCGGCGACGAGCCGCGCGGTGGCGCCGTCGATTGCGCTGTAGACCACGCCGCGGCCATCCGGTGTCCAGGCGGCGGCCACCACCGACGCGTCGGCGACGAGGCGCCGCTCGGCGCCGCCGGACAGCGCCTGCGCATAGACGCCGCGATCCTGCCGGTCGGACACGAACGCGATCTCGCGCCCGTCGGGCGACCACGCCGGCATCGACTCGTTCGACGGCGCCGTCGTCAGGCGCGCGACCTCCCCGGTGGCGAGCGCGACCGTCCAGATGTCGTAGTGCCCGCTGCGATCGGACGAAAACGCCAGCCGCTGGCCGTCGGGTGACCAGACGGGCTCGCGATCGTCGAATGGGCCGTAGGTGACCTGCTGGAGGCCGGACCCGTCGGCGTTCAACACCCACAGGTGCCAGGTGTCGCGGTGATAGCCCTGGAACGCCAGGCGCTTGCCGTCGGGCGCCCACATCGGCAGCCGCGCGTCGTAGCCGTCGTCGATCAGGCGCCGCGCCGGACCGCCGGCGGCGTCGTAGGCCCAGATCGCGCCGAGCAGGTCGATGGCCACGGTGCGGCCGTCGGGCGACAGCGCCGCCGCCATCGACGTCCCCTCGCGCAGCGTCAGGCGCACGTCGCGGCCGGCCGGCTGGCTGAAGGTGACCGCGCCGCACGCGGCGATCACGCCGACTCCCGTCGTCACCGCCCGCATCGCGCCCATCACCTCACCTCGACATTCGCGCGCTCGCCTCGGCGCGGCGTCGCGATCATACCCGGGCGCCGTTCGGTATCATCACGCGATGGCCGACCCCGTGACGCCCACGACCTTGTCCGATCGCGACCGCGCGCTGCTGCGGCACATGGTGGCCACGCTGGCCTATCGCGGCGGCAAGGCGCTGCGCGGCGCGCCCGAGGGCTTCGGCGACATCCAGCCGCCAGGCGTGAAGAACACGCCGCGCGTGCTGCTGGCCCACGTCGGCGATCTGCTGGAGTGGGCGCGGCGGTTCTGCGCCGGCGACGAAGACGCGTTCACGATCGCGACGCCGGGCACCTGGGACGAGGAGGTGACGCGCTTCTACGCCGCCCTCGACGCCCTCGACCGCGCCGCGCAGTCGCCGGATCCGGTCCCGGCGTCGCTCGAGCGACTGTTCCAGGCGCCGATCGCCGACGCCCTCACCCACATCGGGCAGATCGCCTTGCTCCGGCGCATCGCCGGGGCCCCGGTGCTGGGCGAGTCGTACCGCAAGGCCGAGATCGTCGCCGGCCGCGTCGGCCCCGACCAGGCGGCGCCGGGCCGCGAGTTCGCGCTCGACCGCGGCGCGATCTGGCGCGACCCGTCGGGCAACTGAGCCGCGACCCGTTCACCGATCGCCGTAGAACGACGCCGCCACGCGCCGCAGATCGTCGAGCGGGCGTGCACTGCCCGTCAGGAAGAAGAACCGCCGCCCGTCGCACCAGGTGACGACAGCCGGGGCGCGTCCATCGATGTCGTCGGGCGGCACCTCGGGCCCGAGGGGATAGCCGCGGGCGGCATGGCCGCCGACATCCAGCGTGATCGGGTGCGGGCCGTACGACGTGTGCAGCGCCTGCCGCGTCGCCACCGATGGCCCGGGCGACGACTGACACACGGCGAGGCCGTCGTAGTGCGCCTCGATGGTACGCAGGTGCCGGGGCACGTCGCGGTGGCGGTGATCGCGGACGAACACTCGCAGCCCGCGCAGCGCCAGGCCGAGCGTGTCACGCGGCTGGCGCGGCGTGAAGCCGGCGACGGCCGCGGCCTCTTCCCAGGTGGCCATCGCGGTGAAGCTGGGCGCCGGCGCCACGTCGTCGCGCCGGGGCGGCGCGAGCCACCCGGCCGACACCTCGTCGCCGCGCGCGACCGCGAGGTCGAACGCGGTCTGGCCGGCGAAGCCGGGCGCGCCCGTGCCGCGCAACTCGAGGTTGGCGCCGGCCCCGACCAGCACGCCGACGACCGCGGCGTGCCCGCGCAGCGCCGCCAGCATCACCGCGCTCAAGCCGTACTTCGCGGTGTGGTCGAGGTCGGCGCCGTGCACGGCCAGGAACTCCACGACGCGCGCATCGCCGGCCGCTGCCGCGAGCATCACGGCGGTCTGTCCGTGCTTGTCGCGGGCGTCGATGTCGGCCCCGTCGGCCAGCAGGGCGGCGAGTTCGGCGATGTCGCCGCGCGCGATCGCCTCCTGCCAGTCGCGGGTCATCGCTCAGTCCTGGGCGTCCAGCCAGGCCGCCAGCGCCGCCAGCGCCGCTCGCCACTGCGCCCGGCGCGATTCGAGCATCGCGCCATCCGCCAGCTTCGCGTTGGCCACGGTGATCGTGCTCTTGTCGCCCGGCTTCCGCTCCACGTACCACTGCACGACCGTCGCGCCCCAGCGATAGCGGAACCGCGCCAACCCATCAGCCCGCGTCACGAAACCGGCGGACGATTTCAGCGCCGCGACCAGCGCCGCGACGAGATCCGGATCGGCGGCGGATGCCCACGCCGCGCGGCGCCTCGGCTGGCTGACGGCGGCGACGACGGCGGCGGGCAGGGCGCTGACCACCTTGCTGGCCGATACCTCGAACACGCCGTCGACGCGCTGGTTCAGCACGCGCAGGCCGCGGGCGCGCTCGTAGCTCACCGTGATGCCCTGCGAGTACCATCCGTCCACGCCGTGGTCCTGGTGAAGATGGCGCGCGGCCTTGGTGTGCCCCTGCTCCGCCGCGCCGAACCGGTCGAGCACCGCGAACCAATGGTCGAGGCCGTGGCCCGTGCGCTCGCGGACCTTCCTATCCGAGACGGCGCCTTTGGCCGTCGTGGCAATGGACGTCGTCGCTGACGGCGACGCCGCGACGGCCGGCGGGTCGCCGCGGTGGGTCGCGGCGCGCGCGGCCAGCACGTGGCGGCGGGCGGTGGTGTAACGCTCGCCGGTCTTGGCGATGCGCGAACGGATGACGGACTTGAGGGCGCGGGCGCGGGTCATGACGGGTCCTTCGCTGGCCACACGACCCCCAGCCCCCGCCTGCTGGTCGCGCGACCGCTGAAGTCCCCTGGTGAACGGCCCGAGGCTGGCGCCCCTTTGCCTCGATCGGAGCCTCGCGGGGGGAGGCCGGGTCGAGGTGTGGCGCGGACCCGCGCCGACGAGCACTGTCGCAGACGGCGGCGCCGTCGTCAAGCGCGACGTTCGAGCTTTCGCCGCACGAGGGGCCGCTGCAGATCGCGCAGGGCGTCCTTCCCGACCCATCGCGCCGCCGCGTCGTCCGACTGCGCCAGCGCCGCCGCTCGATCGATCGCCGCGGCGTGCAGCGCGAGGTTGCGGTGCCCGATGGCCCGCAGCGCCCAGCTGACGCCCTTCTTGACGAAATTGCGCGGGTCGGTCGCGGTCCGCTCGACGAGCAGCAGCGCCGCCGCGAACCGGGCGTCAGGCGCGGTGCGGTCGTGCAGGGCCAGCGCCGCCAGCAGCGCGAACGCGGCGCGCTTCTCGAACTCGGCGCGGCGGCGCGCCCAGGCGCCCACCTTGCGCCAGGCCAGCGGCGAACGGTCGAACAGATGCAGGCAGACCGTGTCGCATATCGCCCAGCTGTCGAAGTCGCGGCACCAGGCGTCCATCTCGGCCGCGGTCAACCGGTCGGCCTCGCCGACCAACGCCGCCAGGATCCGCGCCTCGTACCAGCCGCTCCGCCACAGCGCCTGCGCCAGCGCGTGGCGGCGGCCGAGGCGCTTGGCCAGGGCCTGCATCGTCGCCATCGACACCCCGAAGGCCTTGTCGAAGGTGATGCCGTAACGGGCCATGCCGTCGCGGTTGCGCCGGCTGCCGCGGCGCGCCAGCCAGGCCAGCGTCGTCCGCACCTCGGCGGCGACGGGACGTGGGGACGGCGCCGAAGCGGCGGGGCGCGGCGACCGACGTGCCATCGGCGCACGCTACCACGCCGTGGCGCCGTCAGCGCACGACGTCGATGCGCGGCGCGCCGGGGACGCGCGGTTCGATGACGATCGCCGCCGGATCGACGGCCGGGGAGAAATAGAAGCCCTGCGCGCAGTGGCAGCCGAGCGCCGCGAGATGCGCCACCTGCACCGGCGTCTCGGTGCCCTCGGCGACGACGTCGAGCTTCAGCGTGTCGGCGAGCTGGATGATCAGGCGGACGATCTCGTCGCCCTCGCCCTGCTCGCCGATGCGCCGCACGAACGCCCGGTCGATCTTCAGGGTGTCCACCGGGAACTGCTGCAGGTAGCTCAGCGAGCAGTAGCCGGTGCCGAAGTCGTCGAGGCTCACCCGCACGCCCTGGGCGCGCACGGCGCGCAGCACGGCCTGGACGCGGTCGGGATCCGACACCGCGGCGCTCTCGGTGACCTCGACGTGCAGCGACGACGGCGTCAGGCCGGTGGCGTAGAGCACCACCGCGATGCGATCGGGCAGGCCGGCGCTGCCCAGCGAGCGCGCCGACATGTTGACCGAGACGAACGGTCCGGCGCCGCCGCCGGTGTCCTGCCACTCGCTGGCCATGCCGCACGCCTCGACGAGCGCCCAGTCGTCCACGGCGGTGATGAGTCCGAGTTCCTCGGCGACCGGCAGGAACTCGTGCGGCAGCAGCAACCCGCGGTCGGGGTGCTGCCAGCGGATCAGGGCCTCGTAGCCGGCGACGCGGCCACTCCCCAGAGCGACGATCGGCTGGTAATGCAGCCGGAACTCGCGCCGCTCGACGGCGTGGCGCAGATCGGTCTCGAGCCGCAGCAAGTCCACGGCCGCCTCGTGCATGGCGGCGTCGAACACCGCATAGGCGCCGCCGCCGCCGCGCTTGGCGCGGTACATCGCCGCATCGGCGTCGCGCATCACGTCCTGGCCGGTCCTGTGGTGGTCGGCGCACACGGCGATGCCGATGCTCTGGGTGGTGAACACCTCGTGGCCGACCACCTGAATCGGCGCCGCCGCCAGCCGCTGAATGCGCTCGGCGACGCGCACCGCGTCCACCGGCTGGCGGATGTCGTCGAGCAGCACCACGAACTCGTCGCCGCCGAAGCGCGCCAGGGTCGGGTCGGCGCTCCGCTCGGCCTCGCCGGCCGGCAGCCGCGTCACCACGTCCTCGCGGCGGACCGCACCGGCCAGCCGTTCGGCAAAGGCCCGCAGCAGCTCGTCGCCGGCGGCGTGGCCGAGGCTGTCGTTGACGCGTTTGAAGCGATCGAGGTCGATGAACAGCACCGCGAACTGGGCGTCCTTGTGGCGGATGCGCCGGGCCATCGCCCGCTCGAGCCGCTCGGTGAAGAGCACCCGATTGGGGAGGTGTGTCAGCGCGTCGTGGATGGCGTCGTGGGTGAGGCGGTCGTGGGCGGCGCGCAGGCTCGCGCTCATGTCGTTGAACGCCGTGGCGACGGTGACGGCCTCGACGCCGCCCTGGACCGGCAGGCGAATCGACAGGTCGCCGCCGGCCACCGCCGACGCCGCCTGCGCGATGTCGCGCAGCGGCCGGCTGAGCTGACGGCTGAACACCAGTCCGAGGGCCAGTCCGACGCCCAGGACGGCGATCCCGCCGCCGACGAAGCCGGCCCGCAGCCGGTCGATGAACTGCTGGCGCGGCTGCCAGTCGGCGAGCAGCACCAGCCGCCCCGGGCTGGCGGCAGCGTCGGGGGCCAGCGCGAAGGTGCCAGCGACGTAGCGCCGATCGCCGGCGTGGTGCAGCTCGGGCAGCACGCCGAAGGTCGAGCGGGCCGCCGCCAGCAGGTCGGCGGTGTCGTCGCGCTCGGCCGCGCCGAGGCTGGTCGCCGCGATCCGCTCGCCCCACACCAGCGCGACGTCGCTCTGCACCACGTGCGCCAGTTCGCGGACGGCGGCGTCGGTCAGCAGGTAACCGACCGACAGCGTGCCGATCACCTCGTCGGCGAAGCGCGCCGGCGTGGCGACGAGCAGCGAGATGCCCTGCGGTGTCGGCGCCAGGGCGCTCACCGCGCGGCCGTCGCGGGCGGCGTCGATGGCCGCGACCAGCTCCGACGGGACCGCGCGCGGGTCGTCGATCCAGCCCGGGCTGGCCAGCCAGCGGCCGGTGGCGTCGGTGACCACCGCGAACGACGCCTCGAGATCGACACGGTAGCCGTCGGTCATCGCCTCGATGGTCGGGCGATCGGCGGCCAGCCGCGCATCGGTGAGGTGCGCCCGGAACACCGGCAGTTCGGTGACCAGCCGCGACGACAACTGGGCGGTGCGGGCGCGCAGGTCCATCTGCGCGTGGAACGCGGCCCGCGCGCCTTCGAGTTCGGTGACGGCACGGCGCCGCGACTGGTCGATCACCAGGCGCGTGGTGATCACCAGCACCGCCGCGACCACCACCACGATCAACAGGCCGACGGTGGCCGCGACGCGGGCCTCGAGGCGGCGATGCCAGGCGGTCGTCGAGGGCGGGCTCATCGCGGGAACGTCCGGCGCACGGCGTAGGTCACGCCGGCGTCGAGGGCGGTCGGCCGGCGCTGCGTGCGCTGGCCGGCCTGGTGGGTGACGCCAGCCGCCACGGCCAGCCCGCGCCACAGGCGGAGCCGGGCCGCCGCGGTGTAGCGATGCGTGTGCAATGCGCGCGGCGCCGGCGCGTCGTAGCCGAGGCGTTCGGCGCGGCCCAGCAGCGTCACCGGGCCGAGACCGCGGCGGTGGACGATGAGATCCACGTAGCCGCCGCGGGTGGCGACGCCGTCGAACGGCCGGCCGCCGATCCATTCCCCACGCAGCAGCACGCCGTCGCGCATCCAGCGCAGGTCGAGGCCGCCGAAGCGGGCCCGGCCGTGCGCGAAGCGCGCCGGCATGTCGGGCATCGTGTCGAGATAGCTGGCGCCGATCACCAGCGCGCCGCGGGCCACTTCGGCGCGCGCGGCGGCGCTGACCCGGCCGCGTCGGCGGGCCGGGCCGACGTCGGCCGGGGTGCCGAGGCTGGCTTCGAGCGAGGCGGTCGGCACGCCCACGGCCACGGCCGCGCCGTGTTCGAGGTAGCCGTTCGACAACGCGTAGTAGCCGCCGTAGCGAATCAGCGGCGGGCGGAGGAAGCCGACGTAGGCGTGATCGCCGGCGGCGGCGATGCCGAACGGCGTGCGGTAGCGGCCGGCTTTGACGGCGCGCAGGCCGCGCGCCTCGGGCCGCGTGTACTCGGCATAGGCTTCGATGATCTGCACGCGATCGTCGTAGGGGTAGGCGGTGCCGAACACGTCGGAGCCGCCGCGCGATCGCGTGCCCCACGCGCCTTCGACGTCCACGCGCAGGCCGCGGCCCAGATCGCCCAGCGCGCGCACCTGCGTGGCGCCGGCGGCGATCGACTCTGACGACGTGCCGAGCGTCTGCTGGGCCTGCACCGCCACCGACTGCGCGTGCAGCCGTCCAGGCAGGAGGAGCGTCGCCACGGCGACGGCGGCAGCGCGACGGGTCAGCGCCATTCGAGCACCACCGGCTGCCCGGCCGGCACGTCCACGGCGCCCGGCCGGGGCTCGCCGCCGGCCCGCCACAGCGTGTAGGTGAGACGGCCCGGGGCGACGTCGTCGATGGCGAAGCGGCCCTCGACATCGGTCACCGCGAAGCGCGACGACGGCACGGCGACGACGTAGGCAGCCATCGTCGGATGGATGTTGCAGAACACCCGGCTGACGCCGGGTCGATCGAACGTGACGCTGCGGCTGGTACCGGCCGGATACAGCCCGAGGTCGAAGCGGGTGCCGTTGTGGAACGAGAAGACGTTGTGGAACACCCGGTCGCTGTTGGGCATCTCCACCGTCGTGCCCACCGGCACGACGAGCAGCCGCGGACGGAACTCCAGGTTGCGCTGATCGAGCACGACCGGGCGGCCGGGCCTGGGCGGGGTCGCCTCGGCGAGCCAGACCACGACGTCCCTGATCGGGCGCCCGCTGTCGTGGACCACACCGCGCAGCACATGCGGCTGCGCCGTGGCCGCGCGCGGGGCCACACCGAGGGGCAGGACGACGATGAGGGCGGCGACCAGCGCACGCATGACGGGCCGGTCACGGGCGCGTGACCACCGTTCGACGTATCGGCGCCAACGCGCGCACGGTGCAGCGACCGCGGCGTGCATCCCCGTGCAGCGGCCGACCATCCCGGCCGCCCGCTGCTCGTCCCCGGCCCGCCACCGCCGCGGCGCCGCCGCTGGTAAGCTCCGCCGATGCCCGCCGCCTTGCGCCTGACGCTGCGCGCGTTGCGCGCCAATCCCGGCTACACGATCGCCGCGATCGTCACGCTGGCGCTCGGCGTCGGCGCCGCCACGGCGATGTTCAGCGCCGTGTACGCGGTGCTGCTCGCGCCGCAGCCGATGCGCGATCCGGGCCGGATCGTGGTCGGCTGGGGCCTGGCCCCAGAGGTCTCCCACGGCCTGGTCGAGCTCACTTATCGCGACATCGAGGCGCTGGGGGCCGCGAGCCGGACGCTGTCGTCGACGGCCGCGGTCGGCGCGTCGACCTGGACGGCCGTGCTCGAGGGCCACGGCGAGCCGGCGCGGCTCAGCTACGCCGGCGTCTCCGGCGCGTTCTTCGACACGCTCGGAGTGACGGCCGCCCTCGGCCGCACGCTGCAGCCGCACGACGACGTGCCCGGCGGCGCCAACGTGCTCGTGCTCAGCGACGCCGCGTGGCGCGACCGCTTCGGCGCGGATCCCGGCATCGTCGGCCGCGCGCTGCAGCTCGACGGCGAGGCGCAGACCGTGGTCGGCGTGATGCCCGCGGGCTTCGACTACCCGCGCGGCGCCGAGTTCTGGGCGCCGCTGGCTCCAGGGCTGGCGGCGGCCTCGGCGGTGTGGAAGACCGACGTGCTCGCCAACGTCGGCGTGCTGTTCCTGGTCGGCCGCCTGCAGGACGGCGCCACGGTCGCCGCGGCGGCGGCCGATCTCTCGGCGATCGGCCGCCGGCTCGACGAACGACGGCCGGCGCCGCAGGTGGGCAGCCAGGTGGCGCTCACGCCGCTGGTCGATCACGTCGTCGGCCCGGCGCGTCAGGCGTTGTGGGCCCTGCTCGGGGCGGTCGGCGTGCTGCTGCTCGTGGCGTGCGTCAACGTCTCCGGGCTGATGCTCACACGGGCGTCGCATCTGCGCCGCGAACAGGCGATCCAGGTGGCCATCGGCGCCTCCGACGCAACCGTCGTGCGCCAGTGGCTGGTCGAGGCTGGCGTGCTCGCGCTGGCTGGCGGCGCCGCCGGACTCGGCCTGGCGTCGTGGCTCACGACGGCGATGCTGGCGCTGACTCCCGAGGGGATCCCACGCCTGAGCGACGCCGCGATCAACGGGCCGGTGGCGCTGGTCGCGGTGGCGGCCACGTTCGTGGCGGCGCTGCTGTGCGGCGCCGGGCCCATGCGGCTGGCGCGGCAGCCCCAGCTGCTCGAGGCGCTGCAGGAGGCCTCGCGGGCCACCGCAGCGGCGCGGCCGCTCGGCTGGCGCAACACGCTGGTGGCGGCGCAGGTGGCGCTCGCGGTTGTGCTGCTGGTGGCGGCCGGACTCGTCGCGCGCAGCTTTCAGCAACTGCGTGGACTCGACCTCGGCTTCCAGTCGGCCGACGTGCTGTCGGTGCAGATCGACCCGCGGCTGCCGCCGACGCGTGTCAACGCCTGGATGGCGCAGCTCCTCGAGACCCTCGCCGCGCGCCGCGACGTCGCGGCGATCGGCGCCGTGTATCTGCGGCCGCTCGCCCTCGGCCCGATCGGCCAGGGCACGACGGTGATCCTCGAAGGCCAACCCGACACGCCGGAGAGCGCCGCCGCCAACCCGCTGCTCAACTATCAGGTGGCGACGCCGGGGTACTTCGCCGCGATGCGGATCCCGGTGCGCGCCGGCCGGGTGTTCACCGCCGACGATCGCGACGGCGCCGAGCGCGTCGTGGTGGTCGGCGAGTCGACCGCGCGGCGGCTGTGGCCGGACCGCGACCCGATCGGGCAGCGCCTGCTGACGGCGTCGTTCGACCAGCGCGAGGGCGCGCCGAAGAAGGCGTGGCGGCGCGTCGTCGGCGTGGTGGCCGACGTGCGCTATCGCGGGCTCGACGAAGTGTCGCTCGACCTCTACGACCCGCCGACGCAGTCGACGACGCCGGCCACCGATCTGGTCATCCGCGCCAGCGGCCCGCCGCTGGTCCTGGCCTCGGTGGTGCGCGACGAGGTGCGGCGATTGGCGCCCGCCGCGATCGTCGACGGCGTCAGCACGATGGACGCGCTGGTCGGTCGGGCGTGGGCGCCGTGGCGCTTCGGCGCGTGGGTGTTCGCGTTGTTCGCCGCGGTGGCGACCGCGCTCACCGCCCTCGGCCTGTTCAGCGTCGTCGCCCTCGACGTCACGCGACGGCGGCGCGAGTTCGCCGTGCGGCTCGCCCTCGGCGCCGGCGGCGGCACGGTGGCGCGCGGGGTGCTCGGCGCGGCGGCGCGCCGCGTCGCGGTCGGACTCGCCGCGGGACTGCTCGCCGCGTGGGGGCTGTCGGCAGCCCTCGGCAGTCTGCTCTACCGCGTGCCCCGCCTCGACTGGCCGACCTACGCTGCGGTCAGCGCCGTCGTCGCCGTGGTCGTGCTGACGGCCACGTGGGTGCCAGTGCGCCGGGCGATGCGCGTCGCCCCGGCCGAAGTGCTGCGCGAGGGCTGAGCCGTCGGGGCCCGTGGGCCGCGAATCAGCGCGGCGGCAGCGGCGTCGCCGGCGGCGGCGTCCAGTCGAGCGGCGGGTACATCCGCGAGTGCACGAGGCCGGGATGCCGGGCGCCGTAGCGCCGTGGAATATCCTGCGTCCAGTTGCTCGGAATGAGCAGACACGCGGCCAGCAGCAGCGCGAAGGCCAGGCGCTGCGCCGGCGACGGCGCGCGGTCGGCGCGCGCCGCGAGCGGCACCGGCACGGCCGCCGGCGCCAGCCGCCCCAGCCGGCGCTGCCGCGATCGCCAGAGGAGCACCAGACCGAGGGCCGACATCGCCAGGTTGAGCGTCTGCCCGGTGCCGAGCGCCAGCCGGTGGGTGGGATAGTCGCGCCACAGGTCGATGACGACGCGCGGGGCGGCGTACCAGAACACGAACCGCGCCGCGACGGCGCCCGGCGTGGTGGTCGTGCGGCGCACGTGCCGCAGGTAGACCACCAGCAGCAGGTTCTTGACGCCGTCGTAGAGCACCACCGGATGGCGGAACCCCTCGGCGTACGGGAACTGCACGCCCCACCAGCCGTCGGTGACGGCGCCGACGATCTGGCCGTCGATGAAGTTGCCGAGCCGTCCGACCCCCATCAGGAACGCACCGGGTATCGCCAGCGTGTCGGCGAGGGCCAGGAACGGCACGCGCCAGATGACGGCACCGGCCGCCGTGGCGACCGCCGCGCCGAGCAACAGCCCGTGCGTGGCCATGCCGCCGAGCCAGAACGCCGGCACGAACTCGGGATGGGCACGATAGAACGGCCACTCGTCGAAGGCCATCTGCACGCCGCGGCCGCCGCCGAGGACCGCCACGGTCAACAGCATCGACAGCGCCCACGCGCCCCGCCGGATGAGGCCGAGCCGGACGTGCGCACCCTGCAGGACGCGGTGGAGGTGGAGGAAGCCGAGCGCGAAGCCGGCGCCGTACCACCACAGGTACACGCCACCCAGGTCGGCGAGCACCGGATCGAGGCGATGCACGTAGCCGCCGCTCATGGAGCCTCCGCGGCGGGCAGTATGCCGCGGGACGCAACGCGGCCGCTCGCCGGGGCGGCGAAACCGCCGCGATAGACTACGGCCGTGACCCACTTCACACGCGCCGAGCGCTGGGCGCAGTCGGCGACGTCGGCGACGACGGCGCGCCGCACGCGCCTGCCCGACCTCGTGCCCGAGATGCTGCGCGAGATCGGCCCGCACGGCCTGGCGTGGTGGCAATGGCTGGCCCTGCCGGTCTTCGCCGCCGCGGCGCTGGCCGTCGGGCGCGTGCTCGGCGGCCTCACCCGGAGCCTGCTGCAGCGCGCCTTCCGGCGTACGCCGACGCGGTGGGACGAGCGATGGCTGGCGCGGGTGGCGCCGGCCCTCACCTGGCTGTGGGCCCTGGTGGTGTTCCGCGCCGCCATGCCGTGGCTGGAGCTGCACGACGCCGCGCACGCGTTCGTCATGGCCGTGCTGACGGCCACCGGCATCCTGGTGGTGTTCTGGGCGCTGTGGCGGTCGGTGGACGTCGTCGTCGAGCTGACCGTCGAGCAGTCGTGGGGCGCCGACGCCTCGGCGCGCTCGATGATCATCGTCGGCGGCAACCTGCTGAAGACGGCGGTGGTGCTGGTCGGCGGCGTCTCGACCGCGGCGGCGTTCGGCTATCCGGTGGCCACCGTGATCGCCGGCCTGGGCATCGGCGGCATCGCCTTCGCGTTCGGCGCGCAGAAGACCGTCGAGAACCTGTTCGGGTCGATCGCGCTGGCCGCCGACCAGCCGCTGCGCGTCGGCGACGTGGTGAAGGTGGAGGGCGTCGAGGGCCAGGTGGAGCAGATCGGCGCGCGCTCGACGCGGCTGCGCACCGCCGACCGCACCCTCATCACCATTCCGAACGGCCGGCTGGCCGACTCGCGCATCGAGTCGCTGGCGGCCCGCGACCGGCTGCGGATGGCGACGACGGTGATGCTCGCCTACGGCACCACCGAGGCGCAGGTACGGCAGGTGATCGCCGGCATCGACGCGCGGCTGCGGGCGCAGCCGCTGGTCTGGCCCGACGTCGTCATCGCCCGGCTGGCCAACCTGAGCCCGACCTCGATCGACATCGAGGTGATGTGCTGGTTCCAGACGTCGGATTTCGACGCCTTCCGCAACGCGCGCCAGGATGTGCTCCTGGCGATCATCGGCGTGGTCGAGCAGGCGGGGGCGCGGTTCGTCGCACCGCCGGCGCCGCCCGTCACTCCGCCCTGAGGGCCGTCACCGGATCGGTGCGGCCGGCACGGACCGCCGGCACGACCGCTGCCAGCACACCCGCGCCGAGCAGCACCGCCGCCGCCGTCGCCAGGCTGACCGCGTCGATCGCCTCGACGCCGTAGAGAAAGCGCCGCACCGTGGAGCCGAGGGCCACGGCGCCGGCCGTCCCCACCGCCACACCGCCGACCACCGGCGTCAGCCCGGCGCCGACGACCTCCGACAGGATCCGCCGGGGCGCGGCGCCGAGCGCCAGGCGCACGCCGAACTCGGCACGCCGACGGGTCACCGAGTACGACACCACGCTGTAGATGCCAACCGCGCCGATCACCAGCGCCAGGGTGCCGAGGAGCGACAGGAAGAACCGCAGGCGCAGCGGCTCGGCGACCGCGGCCGCCACGATCGCGTCGAGCGTCGCGATGCGCGCAGTGGCCACCCGCGAGTCGAGTTCGGCGACCAGCGCGCGCACCGCGGCCAGCGGCGGCGGGCCGCCAGCCCCCTTGACCACGAGCACGGGCCCGTCCGGCGTGTTCGACTGCGCCAGCGGGACGTAGAGCACGTTGGGGTTGTCGCCGGTGAGCCGCGTCATCCGCGTCTCCTCGGCGACGCCGACGACGGTCACCCACGTCGGCTCGTCGCGGAAGCGGTGGCGGATGCGCCGGCCGATCGGATCCTGGCCAGGCCACATGCGCTCGGCGAAGGCGGAGCTGACCATCGCCACGGGCGGCGTGCCGGCGCCGTCGCCGCCGGTGAAGCCGCGGCCCTGCACGACGTCGATACTCATCGCCGCGAGGTAGCCCGGCGAGACGATGCGGAACAGCGTATTGGGTTCGCGATCGCCGGCCAGGTCGGGGCGATCCTCGATCGTGACCGTGCCCTGCCAACCGCCGTCGCGCAGCGGCACGCGGGTGACGAAGCCGGCCGCCCGCACGCCGGGCAGCGCCTGCACGCGCTCGAGCAGGCGCTCGAAGAACGCCGCGCGCGCCGCCGCCGGCATCTGCTGGATCGGCGCGACGACGTCCATGACCGCCACGTCGGCGGCGTCGAAGCCGGTCTCGATGGCGTAGAGGCGCGAGACCGATCGCGCGAACATCGTCGCCCCGGCGACGAGCAGCACGGCCAGCGCGACCTCCACTACGACGAGCGCGCCGTGCATGCGCCGCGGCCCGGCCGCAGCCAGCGTGCCGCTGCCGCGCAACCGGCCTGGCCCGTGCAACTCGCCGCGCAGCAGCGCGCGCACCGGCGCCAGCGCGACGACGAGGCCCACCGCAATCGACAGCGCCACGGCCACCGCGAACAGCGTCCAATCCACGGCCAGCGTCTCCTCCAGCCCCTCGGAGAGCGGCAGGCGGGCGACCAGCGCCTGGAAGCCGCCGATGGCGACGGCCGCACCGACGAGGCCGGCCAGCGCCGACAGTACGACCGACTCGACCACGATCTGCCGGACCAGACGGCCGCGGCCGGCGCCGAGGGCGGCCCGCAGGGCCAGTTCCTCGCCGCGGTCGGTGGTGCGGGCCAGCACCAGCGCGGCGACGTTGGCGCAGGCGATAGCCAGCACGACGAGCACGGCGATCTGCAGCAGCAGGACGGCGGGACGCACGGCGCCGCGCGTGTACTCGCGCAGCGGCGTCACGGCGGCGTTCTTCGTCTTGTCCCACGCCTCGGGGTAGGTGAAGCGCTCGCCGAGGGCGCGCGCGATGGCCTGGATGTCGGCGTCGCGTTCGCCGGCGGTCAGCCCGGGCCGCTCGCGGCCGACCAGTACCAGCCAGCCGTTCCCCTGGTACTGGTCGCTCGCCGGGTCGAGCAGCAGCGGCCGCCAGATGCGGAACATCGGCGACGGGAAATAGAAGCCGCGCGGCATCACCCCGACGACCTCGACGGGGTCGCCGCCGATCTCGAGGCGCCGGCCGATGACCCCGGGGTCGCCGCCCAGCTCCTGCTGCCAGAAGCCGTAGCTCACCACGGTGACAGCCGCGGCGCCGGGCCGATCGTCACCGGCCTGAAACGCCCGGCCGAGCAGCGGCCGCGCGCCGAGCACGTCGAACAGCCCGGCCGAGCCGACGGTGGCGAGCACGGTGCTGCTCTGCTCGTTCACGCGCAGCGTGTAGCCCTCGTTCGACCACGCGGCGAGCCCCGAAAAGGCCTGCTGGCGTTCCTTGACGAAGTCGAACTCGACGCCGCGCCAGTTGTAGTCGCTCCAGAACACCTGGAGCCGGGCTTCGTCGGCGACGGGCAGCGGCCGCACCAGCAGGCCGAGCGCGACGCTCGACAGCGCCACCGCCGCGCCCACGCCCAGGGCCAGCGTGCCGACGCCGAGCAGCGTGAACCCAGGTCGGCGCGCCAGTTGACGCAGGGCGACGCGGGTGTCCCCCCACCCGTCGAGCAAGGCGCCGATCCCCCAGCTGTCGCGGGCGCGCCGAGTGTGCTCGGCGACGTGGCCGAACCGGCGGCGCGCTTCCGCGGCGGCGGCCTCGGGCGCCCAGCCCTGATCGACCAACTGCCGCCGCTCCATCTCGAGATGGAACCCCACCTCGTCGTCGAGGTCGCGTTCGGCGCGGCGCCGCCCGACCAGGGCGCGCAGGCGGTAGACGAGGTCGCTCAGCATGGACACGCGCTCACCTCACGAGATCACCAGATCACCCGATGCGGGCACCCGATCACCCGATCACCACGGCAACCGATTACGAGATGCCTACACACCGACGATCCGCGCGACGCCCGCGGCGAGCCGCGTCCAGTGGTCGACTTCCACCTCGAGCTGGCGTGCGCCGGCCGGTGTCAGCGTGTAGAAGCGGGCGCGGCGGCCCAGGTCGGTGTCGCGCCACGCCGAGGTGATCCAGCCCTCGCGGGCCAGACGGTGCAGCGAGGCGAGAGCGAGCCCTGCTGGACGAGCAGCGCCTCGCCCGACATCGCCTGGATGCGCTGGGCGATGCCCCAGCCGTGCATCGGCTCCAGCGACAGCACCTTGAGGATCAGCAGGTCGAGCGTGCCCTTGATCAGGGCGCCATCAGCTCCCATCGATTTGCCTCGAAAAATGCCGCTACTCTCGGCAATCGAGGTCTTAGACGGGACGGCGGCCCGAAAGGTTTGCTCAGCGCCGCGAGAACAGGAACTCCTGCACCTTGCCGTCGGGCGTGCGGTACATCAGCGTGCTGGCGGCGGTCTGCCCGACCTTCAGCGTGAGCGACGACACCTCCATGCCGCCGCGCTCGCGGATCGGCCCGGCCTGGACGTCGGCCACCTCCCCGGCGTCGCGGAGGGACCGGGACATGACGGCCAGACGGGCCGGGGTCAGGAAGGCGTCGTACTCGGCGCCGAGCAGGGCCCGGTTCACCTCGCCCGTGCGGATCTGCGCCAGCAGGTCGAGCGCGACCTCGCGCGCCGGCGGACCGGCGACGACCGGCGCATCCGCTGCCGGCATCAGCTTGGCGAGCACCGCGCTCTCGATCGCATCCAGCACGCCGCCGGCCCAGTCGGCGTTGGCCATCACCGCGACAGCCGATCGCGACGACGGAATGAGCGCGTTCCTGGCGCCGAAGCCGCTCACCGCGCCGCCGTGCTGCAGCACCAGCACCGGTCCGCGGTCGCGAATCGACTGGCCGCAACCGTAGGCGCTGGTTCGCCCGTCGGTCAGCGGACGCGGCGAGGTCATGAGTGCCCACGACGCCGGCGCCAGCACCGTGCCGTCCATCAGTGCCAGATCCCAGGTGAGCAGGTCCGTGGGTGTGGACCAGATGCCGCCGGCGGCGCCGATCCACCCCTCGCCTTCGGGCACCGCGGGCTCCGCCTCACCCAGGCCCAGCGGCGTGTAGCCCTCGGCCATCCCCGGACCGCCGCGCGCCGGCTCGTACCGCGTGTGCGCCAGCCCGAGGGGGCGGAAGATCCGCCGCTCGAGGGCGGCCGCCAACGGCTCGCCGCCGGCCTGCTCGGCGATCTGGCCGAGCAGGAGGTAGCCGGTGTTGCTGTACGAGTAGCGCGATCGCGGCTCGAAATCGAGCGGCCGCGCTGCGAAGTCGGCGACGATCGCGGCGCTCGGCCGCGGCGCCGCCATCGGCCGATCGACGAAGTCGAGCGGATAGTAATCGCGGTAGCCCGACACCATGCCGCCGATGTCGCGCACGGTGATGTCGCGGGCGCGGGTCAGGGCGGGCGCGTACTTGGCGACCGGGTCGTCGAACGACAGCTTGCGCTCCTGGGCGAGCTGCAGCGCCACGGCACAGGTGAACTGCTTGGTCACCGAGCCGACGGCGAAGATCGTCTCGGCGGTGACCGGCGCGTTGGCCGCCGTGTTGGCGAGGCCGTACCCTTTGGCGAAGATCACCCGGCCCTGGTGCATCACGCCGACGGTGACGCCGATCGCCCGCTGCGCCTGCACGGTGGCGGCGACGAAGGCGTCGAGGTCGGCGGGGCTGAGCGATGCGAGCGCCGGCGGGGCCGGGGCGGGGGCCGCCGTCGGAGCGGGCGGCGCGGGACTGCAGGCCACCGCCAGCAGAAGGACGACGAGCGTGAGGTGACGCATGCCGCGGATTCTACGCGGCCTTCCCGCTCGCCAGGGCGGCTCTCGTCCGCCGTCGCGCGATCACCTCACAGCGGCGTGACGACGTCGGGCTCGGGCAGGCGGCGGCGCAAGCGCGCGAACAGGCCGCGGACGCCCACCCGCTGGGCGTCGTCGAAGAGCGAGTAGGCCACCGGCGTGACGACGAGCGTGACCAGCAGCACCAGCGTCTGGCCGCCGATCACCACCCAGCCGATGGCGTGGTTGGTGGCGGCGCCGACGCCGTTGGTCACGACCAGCGGCACCATGCCGGCGACGAAGGCCAGCGTCGTCATCAGGATCGGCCGCAGCCGGTCGCGGCTGGCCTGCACCACCGCCTCGCCGGTCGGCAGGCCGGCGTCGCGCAGCTGGTTGGCGTGGTCGATCTGCAGGATCGAGTTCTTCTTGACGACGCCGAACAGCACCAGCAGGCCCAGGCCAGAGAAGATGTTGAGCGACTGCTGGAAGACGATGAGCGACACCAGCGCGAACGGCAGCGTCAGCGGCAGCGACAGCAGGATCGTCACCGGGTGCAGCCACGACTCGAATTGCGCCGCCAGGATCAGGTACATGAACACGAACGACAGGGCGATGGCGGTGAGAAACGCCGTGGCGGTCCGGTTCAACTCGCGCGACCGACCGGCGAAGTCGGCGCGGTATTCGGGGCCGAGGTTCAGCCCGGCCGCGGCGGCGATGATCTCCTGCTGGATCGCCGCCTGCGACGTGCCCGGCAGCAGGTTGGCGGTCAGCGTCACCTGACGCTGCCGGCCCATGCGGTTGATCGACGCCGGCGCGTCGTCGTGCGTGAAGGTCGCGAGGTTGTCGAGCGACACCACGCCGAGCCGTGACGACGGCACCGGCAGTTCGGCCAGCCCGGCTTGGGTGCTGCGGTTGTCGGCCTGGGCCCGCAGGTGCACCTCGTATTGCTCGCCGGCCTCGTTGTAGGTCGTCACCTGGTCGCCGGCCACCAGCAGGCGCAGCGCCTCGGCGGCATCGGCCACCTGCACGCCGAGGTCGGCGGCCTTGGGCCGATCGAGCACCACCGACAGCTCCGGCTTGCCGGCGTTCAGCGTGGTGTCCACGTCCACCAGGCCGGGAATCGCCTGCGCGCGGGCGCGCAGCGCCTCGCTGTAGGTCTCGAGCCGGTCGAGGTCGGGCCCCTGGATCATGAACTGGATGGCGGCGCCGCCACCGCCCGGACCGCCGCCGCCCTGGACGGCGGTGCGCAGGCCAGCGTCCTTGAACCGCGGCAGGATGTCGTTGCGGACCTCGGCCATGATCGCGAACTGGTCGCGCTGCCGCGCCTCGAGGGGATGCAGCCGCACCAGCATCGTCGCGCTGTTCTGCGTCGCCGCGGCGTCGCCGGCCACGGTGAGGAGCGTGAACTCGACCTCGGGAATCTGCCGCACCGCGGCGCCCAGCCGGTTGGCGATGACGTTCATGGCCGCCAGGCTGGTGCCCTCGGGCGCGCGCATCGTCACCTCGAACTGCGACTGGTCGTCCTCGGGCGTGAAATTGATCGCCGTCACCCGGAACAGCGGCACGCTCGACAGCAGCACCAGCACGGTGGCGACGGCGACCAGGCCGCGGTGCGCCATCGCCCAGCGCAGTAGCCGCGTGTAGCCGCGGTCGAGCGGGTCGAACAGGCGCGAGTGCTTCGAGTCATGGCCGGCGCCGGCGCCGGCGGCCGGCGCCTTCAGCCAGTGCCCCGACATCATCGGCGTGAGCGTGAAGCTGACGAACAGCGACACCAGCACGGCGAACGCCATGGTCAGGCCGAAGCTGGCCATGAAGCGCCCGACCATGCCGCTCATGAACCCGACCGGGGCGAAGATCGCGACCAGCGAGAAGGTCGTCGCCATCACCGCCAGGCCGATCTCGCGGGTCGCCTCCACCGCCGCCTGGAGCGGCGGCATGCCCTTCTCCTCGATGAACCGGTAGATGTTCTCGAGCACGACGATGGCGTCGTCGATGACGATGCCGACCGACAGCGTCAGCGCCAGCATGGTCAGCAGGTTGAGCGTGAAGCCCATGTACCAGACCAGCGCGAAGGTGGCGACGATGGAGGTCGGAATGGCCACCGCGGCGATCACCGTCGAGCGGACGTTGCCGAGGAACATGAACACCACGAGCGCCGCCAGGATCGAGCCGACGATCAAGTGCTCCTGGACGTTGCCGATCGACGCCTCGATGAACTGGGCCTCGTCGCGGACGATGCGCAGGGCGTAGCCGGGCGGCAGGATCGCCTCGAGGTCGGCGAGGCGGCGCTTGACGTTGGTGGCCACCTCCACGGTGTTGGTGCCCGACTGCTTGCGGATCTGCAGCAGCACGGTGGCGTCGCCGTTGACCGTGGCCTCGGTGGCGGGGTCGGCCATGCCGTCCTCCACCCGGGCGACGTCGCGCAGCCGCACCGGGTGGCCGTCCATCTGGCGCAGCACGACGTCCTCGAAGCCGGCGATCGAGTCGATCCGGCCGCGGGTGCGCAGGGTCACCGTCTGCGCGCCCTGATCGAGCCGGCCGCCGGGCACGTCGGCGTTCTGCGCCTGCAGCGCCCGGGCGACGTCGTTGACCGACAGGCCCACGCCCTTCAGCAGCGCCCCGTCGAGCCACACGTTGACCTGCCGCTTGCGGCCGCCGATCACCACCACCTGACCGACGCCGTCGGCGCTCTCGAGGCGGCGGCGCAGCACCTTGTCGGCGAATTCGGTGATGTCACGCACCGGCTTGGCGGCGGTCACCGCCACCGTGATGACCGGCGCGGCGGTGAAGTCGACGCGCTCGACCGTGGGCTGCAGCGCGGTCCGCGGCAGCAGCGGCAGCACGCGGTTGATGCGATCGCGCACTTCCTGGGCGGCGACGTCGGCGTCCTTGTCGAGCAGGAACGACACCACCACCTGCGAGATCCCCTCCGACGAGGTGGAGGTCAGCGTGTCGATGGCGCTGATGGTGTTGACCGCCTCCTCGATCTTGTCGGTGACCTCGGTCTCGATCTGCTCGGGGGCGGCGCCGGGCAGCCGCGTCGTCACCACCACCGTGGGGATGTCGATGTTGGGAAAGCGATCGACGCCGAGCCGGCCGAGCGCGAACAGCCCGACGACCGTCAGCGACAGGACCAGCACCCAGGCGAAGACCGGGCGGCGGACGCAGATCTCAGCGAGCCACTGCATCGTCGGTTACCGCACCTGGACGCGCAGGCCGTCGGCCAGCGCGGCCACGCCGTCGGCGACGACGCGCTCGCCGGCCGTCACGCCGTCGGTGATCTCGACGCGGTCGCCGACCGTCTGGCCGGTCATCACCACGCGTTCCTCGACACGGTCGCCGGCGACGACGAAGACCCGGGGCGTGCCCGACACGGTCCGCACTGCCGTGGCCGGCACCAGCAGTCCGGGCGCCGCGCCCTCCTGTTCGATGCGCGCCGTGGCGAAGAAGCCCGGCTTGAGGCGGCCATCGGCGTTCGGCACCACCGCCTCGACGGTGAGCGCGCGGGTCGTGGCGTTGACCGACGGCGAGACGAAGCGGACCTGCCCGGTGAACGTCTCGCCGGGATAGGCATCGACCTGGAAGGCCACGGCGCGGCCGGCGGCCACCGCGGCGACGTACTGTTCCGGCACGGTCAGCTCGACGCGCAGCGTGTCGATGCGCAGCACCGAGGCGACGGTGGTGCCGCGAGTCACGTAGTCGCCGGCCGACACGCGCCGCTCCCCCACCACGCCCGCGAACGGCGCCCGCACCACCGTGTCGGCGAGCGCCTTCTGCGCCACCGTGACCCGGGCCCGCGCCGCCTGCAGCGACTGGTACTGCTGCTCCGCGCCGTTGACCGCGACGTCGTACTGGCGCTCGGCCGATTCGAGCTGCGCGGCGCGCTGGTCGAACTCCGACTGGGCCAGCAGCCGGCCGCGGTGCAGGCGCTCGGCCCGCTCGAACTCGGCGCGCGCCAGCCGGCGCGAGGCATCGGCGGCGGCCACTTCGGGCACGCGGGTGACGTCGAAGGTCGCCTCGCCGGTGAGCCCGAGGCGCGCGGCGATCTGCGCGGCGTTGGCCTGGGCCTCGCGGGCCTGCGCCTCGGCGTCAGCAGCGCCGATGCGCACCAGCTCGCCGCCGGCGGCGACGCGGCTGCCGCGCTCCACCGGCGTCGCGACGACTCGGCCGGCGACCTCGGCGGCCACCTCGGCCGCTTCCGCGGCGGCGAGCGTGCCACTCACGCGGATGAAGCGGACGATCGGCGAAGACTCGACGGACACGGCCGTGACGGGCACGGCGGCGGGCGCCGCGGCAGCCGATTCGCTGGTGGCGCCGGCACGGCAGGCGGCCGACGCGGCGGCCGCGACGAGCAGGAAGACGACCGGAAACGGACGGAACACGACGAGGCTCCTCGGGAAGGTCATGCGGTGACACTCGGTGCGGCGGCACGGCGCGCGGTGCGACGCGGTGTCCGCGGCTGCGCGGCGGGCGCGGCGGCGGCGCCGCGCAGGAACTGGTCCACGTGCTGGCGCGCGAACAGGCGCGGCTGACGAATCATCGGCAGATCGGCGTCGATGGCGTGGAGCTGCCGCCAGATCGCCAGCGGCGCCAGGAAGGCCAGGGCCGTCACTTCCACGTCGGCGCGCCGCAGCACGCCCTCGCGCATCAGTCGGCGCAGCACGGCGTCGAGCCGGGCGCGGCCGCAGGCCAGGCGCTCGTAGAGGTTGATGCGGCCCTCACGGGCGAGACGGAGCCCATCCGACATGAGGATACGGAACAGCTTCTGCTCGCGTTCGACGAGAAAGCTCTCGAGAATGGCGACGGCGAGGCGCTCGAGCAGCTGCCGCGGGTCGGCGCTGCGGTCGGCCGTGAGCGGCTCGAGACGCTCGCGCCTGCTGTCCTGGTGCGCGGCGAGCAGCGCCTCGAAGAGCGCCTCCTTGCCCGGGAAGTAGTTGTAGAGCGCGCTCTCGCGGACGCCGACGGCGGCGGCCACGTCGCGCAGGCTGGTGCCGAAGTAGCCCTTGGCGGCGAAGAGGTCGAGCGCGGCGTCGAGGATGGCCTGGCGCGTGCGCTGGCCATCGGCGTTCTTGGGGCGTGCCACTGAAAATTAATGGTCGTTCATTTAATTCAACCTGTCAAACCTCCGGTGTCGGGTCGTGCAGGTGCGCGCGGCGGGCCCGCGGTCAGGGCAGCGCGATGCGGGCGCGGCCCAGGCCGAGCGGCGCCTGGCGGGTATAGAGGTGCAGCCACAGCGTACCGGCGACGAGGTCGTCGCGGTCGCGGCCGCGCAGCGCCAGCATGCCGACGCCGGTCACCTGCCCCGGCGCGAGCAGGTGCGCGACGATGGGCCCCGGCTTGTCGCCGTCGCCGCGCTGCAGCGTCAGGCCGACCACGGCGTCACCCGGGGTGAGCCCGATGGCGCGCGCGTCGTAGCGCAGCGTCGCCACGCTGCGGTCGTAGGTGAGCGTGACGCGGGCCGACACCGGCGACGGCACGGCGGCGATGATCGGCACGGCGATGGTCGCCGGGCGCGGCGCCTGGCCGCCGACCAGCGGCGGCGTGCTGAAGGGCGCGCGGCGCGGCGTGCCGGCCTGCTCGGCGGCGTAGGCGTACTTCAGCAGCGTGGCCTCGGTGAAAGCCCCGCCGAGCAGCTCAACGGCAATCGGCAGCCCGTCCACGGTGAAACCCGCCGGCAGGGCGATGGCCGGCAACCCGCTGGCGGCGCTCAACTGGCACGTGGTGCCCTGCTGCAGTTCGCCGATGAGCGTCGGCTTGCGGCGCAGCGTCGGGTAGGCCAGCGCGTCGATCTTCTGCTCCTCGAGCACGGCCAGCACGGCGGCGCGAATCGCCCGCCGCTTCACCAGCGCCTGGCGATAGTGCTCGGTCTGCCGCGTCTCGGGCTGGTTGCGCAGGCGGAAGGTCTGATCGAGCTGGGCGTGGTGCAGGCCGCGGTCGAGGATCTCCCCCAGGCTCTTGACCGGCGCGTTGGGCTGCCTGGCCAGGTAGTCGGCGAGGTCGAACTTGAACTCGTCGCCGATCACGCTGCTCTCGCGCAGCAGGTCGTCAAGGCCGGGCACGGCCACGTCCACGACCTCCGCCCCCTGCGCCTTCATCAGATCGAGCGCCTTGCGGACGATGCCGGCCACCTCCTCGTCCTCGGGCGACGTGCCGAAG
>CAYUAX010000049.1:0-29014 GCA_964442845.1 uncultured Bifidobacteriaceae bacterium
GCCGACGACCGCGGCGTCGCCGCCGAGCGGATGGGCGCGCAGCGCGGCGACGGCGGCGCCGGCGTCGCCGGCCGGCAGGATCGCCACCAGCTTGCCTTCGTTGGCGACCAGCAGCGGATCGAGGCCGAGGATCTCGCAGGCGGCCCGCACCGCCGGGCGGATCGGCAGCGCCGGTTCGTCGAGTTCGATCGCCACCGCCGCGGTCGCGGCGATCTCGTTCAACGCCGCGGCGACGCCGCCGCGGGTCGGATCGCGGAGCACCCGCACCGCCGGCGCTGCCGCGATCAGCGCCTCCACCACGGCGTGGAGCGGTGCCGAATCCGAGACGATCGGCGCGTCGAACGCCAGGTTGTCGCGCACGCTCAGGATCGCCATGCCGTGATCGCCGATCGTGCCGCTGACGATCACGGCGTCGCCCGGGCGCGCGCGCTCCGGCCCGATGTCGCGGCCATCCGGCACGACGCCGACCCCCGTGGTGGTGATGTAGACGCCGTCGCCGTGGCCGCGCTCGACCACCTTGGTGTCGCCGGCGACGATGGCGACCGGCACCGCGCGCGCCGCCGCCGCCATGCTGGTGACGAGGCGGCCGAGCGTGTCGAGCGGCAGCCCCTCTTCGAGGATGAACGACACGGTGAGCGCCGCCGGCCGGGCTCCGCGCATGGCCAGGTCGTTGACCGTGCCGTGGACGGCGAGCCGGCCGATGTCGCCGCCGGGAAAGAAGAGCGGCCGCACCACGAAGGCGTCGGTGGTCACGGCCACACGTCCCGGCGGCAGCGCGAGCACGGCGGCGTCGGCCAGCGCCGCGTCGGCCAGTCCGAACGCGGGCTGGAACAAGTGGCGCACCAGCTCGGCGCTCAGCTGGCCGCCGCCGCCGTGGCCGATGACGATGGTGGGGTAGTCGCGCAGCGGCAGCGGGCACGTCCACCCGGCGGGGTCGGGCCGGCCGGTCATGCCGGCCGGACCGGCGCGGCGGGCGGATCGGGCGCGAAGCGCCGGTAGTTGAAGTAGGCGGCGCAGGCGCCTTCGCTCGAGACCATCGTCGCGCCCAGCGGCGTGCGCGGCGTGCAGCGCGTGCCGAACTCCCCGCACTCGAGCGGCGTGATCCGGCCGACCAGCACGTCGCCGCTGCGGCACGCCGCCGGCTCGCAGGTGCGGATCGCCGACGTGTCGAAGCGGTCGGCGGCGTCGAAGGCCCGGTAGGGCGGACGCAGCCGCCAGCCGCTGGCGGCGATGCCGCCGATGCCGCGCCAGGCGCGGTCGGTGACCTCGAACACCTCGTCCAGCACGGCGCGGGCGTGGCGGTTGCCGTCGGTGTGCACGACGCGGGCGTAGGCGTTCTCGAGTTCGGCGCGGCCGGCCTCGAGCTGGTGGACGACGCGGCGGATGCCGTCGAGCAGATCGAGCGGCTCGAAGCCGGTGACGACCACCGGCACGCGGTAGCGTTCGACGATCGGCGCGTAGGCGGCCAGGCCCATCACCGTGCAGACGTGGCCGGCGGCCAGGAACGCCTGCACGCGATTGGCCGGCGCGTTCAGCACCGCTTCCATCGCCGGCGGCACCAGCACGTGCGACACCAGCATCGAGAAGTTGCGCAGCCCGGCGCGTGCCGCCTGGACCACCGCCATGGCGTTGGCCGGGGCCGTGGTCTCGAAGCCGACGGCGAAGAACACCACCTCGCGATCGGGCGTGGCGCGGGCGATCTCGACGGCGTCGAGCGGCGAGTAGACGACCCGCACGTCGCCGCCGGCGCCCTTCACCTGGAACAGATCGCCGTCGCTGCCCGGCACCCGCAGCATGTCGCCGAACGAGCAGAAGACCACCCCCGGCCGCGCCGCGATCGCCAGCGCCTGGTCGATCATCTCGAGCGGCGTCACGCACACCGGACAGCCGGGCCCGTGAATGAGCGTGATGGCCTCGGGGAGCACCTGGTCGATGCCGTGGCGGATGATCGAGTGCGTCTGGCCGCCGCACACTTCCATGATTCGCCACGGCCGCGTGACGTGGCGGCCGATGTCGTCGAGCAGCCGCGCCGCCAGCGCCGGATCGCGGAACTCGTCGAGATGCTTCATGACGGGCCGGCCGGGCCCAGCTCGTCATCGAGCAGGCCCATCTCCCGGAAGAGCGCCAGCGACTCGGCCGCCTCCCGTTCGTCCACCACGGCGATGGCGAAGCCGACGTGGACGAGGGCGTACTGCCCGATCTCGATCTCGGGGACGTAGGCGAGGCAGACGGTCTTGGTCACCCCGCCGAAGTCGACGTGGCCCATCGGCTGCCCCTGCAGCTCGAAGCGGGACGTGAGGCGGCCGGGCACACCGAGACACATCAGCGACGCTCCTTCGCGGTCAGGCGGGCGGCGGTCACGGCCGCCTGGCCCAGGGACAGGCCGCCATCATTGGGCGGGACTCGGACGTGCGTCAAGGCCGTGATGCCGAGGGCGCGCAGCCCGGTGACGGCGAGGCGCAGCAGCCGCGCGTTCTGGAACACCCCGCCGCTCAGGCCGATCCGCGCCGCCGTCGGGGCCACCGCGGCGGTCACCCCGATGACGAGGTCGGCGACGGCGCGGTGGAATGCGGCCGCGATCGACGGCGTCGGCGCGCCGCGACGCACGTCGGCGGCGACGGCGCGCACCAGCGGGCGCCAGTCCACGACGAGCGGCCCGCCGGCCGCGGGCGTGCCCCACTCGAAGTCGTAGCGGCGGTCGCCGTCGTCGGCGGCCAGCGCCGCCTCCGCTTCGAGCCGCATCGCCGCCTGCCCTTCGTACGTGCCGGTCGCCGCCACGCCGCAGATCGCGGCGACGACGTCGAACAGGCGACCCATGCTGCTGGTCGGTGTGACGTGCACGGCGGCCTCGACCTGCGTCGCCAGGATCCGCTGCTCGGCGCTCGACAACGCCCGGGTGCAGGGCAGCGCGTCGAGGTCGGGCACAGCCGCATCGCGGGCGTAGGCGTAGGCGGCGCGGGCCGGATGGCGGATGGCCGCGTCGCCCCCGGGCAGCGGCGCGTACGCCAGGTGCGCCAGCCGCCGCGCGTGCGTGAACGACGCGTCGAGCACCTCGCCGCCCCAGATCGCACCGTCGACGCCGAAGCCGGTGCCGTCGAAGCAGACGGTGACGACGTGTTCGCCGGCGTCCAGTCCGTGCTCGGCCATCAGGCTCGCGGCGTGGGCATGATGGTGCTGCACGCGCTCGGCGCGGCCGCCGGCGGCGGCGTCGGCCCAGCGCGACGACAGGTAGCCGGGGTGGGCGTCGCACACGTACACCTCGGGCTCGACACCGAGCAGCCGGCACAGGTGATCGACGGCATCCGCCATGGCATCCAGCGTCGCGACCTCGGCCATGTCGCCGACGTGCGGTGCCAGCACCGCGTGGTCGTCGAAGGCCAGGCAGGCCGCGGCCTTGAACTCGCCGCCGACGGCGAGCAGTGGACCCGCCGCCGCCGGCAACGCCAGCGGCACCGGGCAGAAGCCGCGCGCCAGCCGGATCGGCACCACGGCCGCGCGTCCGGCGTCGAGCCCCACGGAGTCGTCGGCGCGGGTGACGATCGCGCGATCGTGGCGCAGCCAGCCGTCGGCGATGCCGATCAGCGCCGCCGCCGCCGCGCCGTCGTCGACGATCGCCGGCGCGTCGCTGGCGTTGGCCGAGGTCATCACCAGCGCGCCGGCGCCGCCACTGGCGTCATGCCAGGCGTCGGCCAGGCAGACGTGCAGCGGCGAGGGCGGCAGCATCACGCCCAGCGCGGCGACGCCGCCGGCAACCGCCGCGTCGAGGCCGTGCCCCGGCTGCGCCGGCGCCAGGACGACCGGCCGGGCCGGCGACCGCAGCGCCTCGCGGCCGGCGGACGACAGCATGACCAGGGCCTCGGCGGCGGCGAGGTCCTTCGCCAACACCGCCAGCGGCTTGTCGGGCCGCGCCTTGCGGCGCCGCAGCTCACGCACCGCGCCGGCGTGGCGGGCGTCGCAGGCGAGGTGGTAGGCGCCGACGCCCTTCACCGCCAGGATGCCGCCGCTGCGCAGCACGGCGATCGCCTCGACAATCGCGTCGTGGTTCGCCAGGGGCGCGGCCGACGCGGCACCGGCGCGCGGCGCTGAAGGTTCCGCGGTGAAGGCGAGCCGTGGCCCGCACTGGCGACAGGCGATGGTCTGCGCGTGGAAGCGGCGGTCGGCGGCGGCGGTGAACTCGGCGGCGCATGCCGCACACGGCGTCATCGCCGCCATGCTGGTAGCGGCGCGGTCGAACGGCAGCCGCTGCGCGATCGAGTAGCGCGGCCCGCAGTCGGTGCATGACACGAAGGCATGGCCATGGCGGCGGTTGGCCGGATCGTGCAGATCGGCGAGGCACGCGTCACACGCCGCGAGATCGGGCGGGATCCACGCCCGGCCTGGGGCGCGGTCGCTGGCGCGGATCACGAAGCGATCGTCGCCGCGTGGCGCGAGGTCGGCGCCGGTGACGGCGGCCACGCGGGCCAGCGCCGGCGCCTCGGCGGCCAGCCGTCGCTCGGCGTCGGCCACGGCCGCCGCGTCGCCTTCGATCTCGATAGTGACGCCGCGGCCGGTGTTCTGCACGAACCCGCCCACCCCGATCGCCGTGGCGAGGCGAAAGACGAACGGCCGATAGCCCACGCCCTGGACGACGCCGGTGACCTCGAGGCGACGGCGGCGGCGCACGCGGTCGGGCACCGCTCATGGTCGGCCACGGCCGGGCCGCGGCGCAAGGTGCGCGCAGCCGTTTGCTACACTCCCGGCGATGCGGGCCCCGCGCCACCGCCGCGCCGCGCCGCCCGGCCGCCGTCTGCTGCTGATCGCGGCGCTCGCCGCGGGATGCAGCCGGTCGCCGGCACCGCCGGTCGCGCCGGTCACCCTGATCGTCGCGCAAGGCAACGACCCCGGCTCGCTCAACCCGGCCATCACCACGTCGGGCAACGTCCATCCGGTGACCGATCAGATCTTCAACGGCCTGGTCGGCCTTGACGAGGAGATGCGGCCGGTGCCGGAACTGGCCGAGCGCTGGACGGTGGAGGACGGCGGCCGGCGCTACACGTTCCACCTGCGCCGCGACGTCACCTGGCATGACGGACAGCCGTTCACGTCGGCCGACGTGACGTTCACGTTCGAGCGGGTGCTGCTCGAATACCACTCGCGGACGCGGGCAGCGTTGCGGCCGGTGCTCGCCGGCCTCGACGCGCCCGACGCCCACACCGTGGTGTTCCGCTTCACGCAGCCCTATGCGCCGCTGCTGCAGCGGCTGGACGTCGTCGAGGCGTCGATTCTGCCGCAGCACGTCTTTGCGGGCGGCGATGTGCTCACCGCCCCGGCCAATCTCGCTCCGATCGGCACCGGGCCGTTCCGGTTCGTCGCCTACCGGAAGGGCGAAGTCGTCGAGCTGGCGCGCAACCCGGCGTACTTCCGCGACGGCCTGCCCAAGGTCGATCGCCTGGTGTTCCGCATCACACCCTCGACCACTACCGGCGTGATGGCCCTGGAGCGCGGCGAGATCGACTACCTGCCGTCGGTCCCCGGATCGGAGCTCGAGCGGCTGCGCGCACTGCCCGGCGTGTCGGTCGAGGCGTCGTCGGGCGGGTCCGGCGGGTCGTTCTGCCAGGACGTGGTCATCCCCAACCTGTCCAGAGCGCCGCTCGCCGATCGCCGCGTGCGACAGGCGATCTACCAGGCGCTCGACCGCCAGCAGATCGTCGACCGCGTTTATTTCGGCCAGGGCGCGCCGTCCACCGGGCCGATCAGCCGCTATCTCACCTGGGTGTACACGCCCGACGTCCACGCCTACCCGTTCGACCGCGCCGCCGCCGAACGGCTGCTCGACGCCGCCGGCCTTCGCCGTCACGGCGACCGGCCGCGACTGCGCCTCACCTTCACGCATCCCTCGTCTTCGGCCCGGCTCGGCCAGGCGCTGCGCGAGGCGCTCGGCCACGTCGGCATCGAGCTGGCGCTCGAAGCCCTCGACTTCAACGCGTCGGTGGAGAAGGCGTTCGTGCGCAAGGACTTCGACCTCGGCTTCGCGTCCTACTGCAACGGCGCCGATCCCGAGATCGGGGTGCGCCGGGTCTACGACTCGGCGAACATCGCGCCGATTCCGTTCTCGAACGGCGCCAGCTACCGCAGCGCCGCCGTGGACGGGCTGCTCCAGCAGGCGGCGACGACGCTCGATCGCGAGACCCGGACCCGCACCTACCGCGAGATGCAGCGGGTGCTCGCCGACGACCTGCCCTATTTCTGGATCGTCGACAGCCGCGGTGCCCGCGCGCACCGCACGGCCTTCACCGGTTTCCGGGCGTGGACCGGTGCCTTCGCCGAGACGGTCGCCGCTGCGGCGCCCGCGGCGGCGCCGTGACTCGCGTCGCCCGCGTGCTGCTGCGGCGCGGGCTGCAGGCGGTGCCGGTCGTCTTCGGCATCCTCACCCTGACCTTCGTGCTGGTGCACCTCGCCCCCGGCGATCCGGTGGTCTTCATGGCCGGCGAGGGCGGCACCCCGGACTACTACGCCGAGATGCGCGCCCGCTACGGCCTCGACCGGCCGCTGCCGGTGCAGTACGTCACGTACCTCACGGCGGTCCTGCGCGGCGACCTCGGCCAGTCGTTCGAGTACCAGATGCCGGTCGTCGCGGTGATCGCCGGGCGGCTGCCGGCGACGCTGCTGCTCACGGCGACCGCGCTCCTGATCGCCGTGCTGGGCGGGGTGCTGGCCGGGCTGCTGACCGCGCTGGCGCCCGGTTCGATCCTCGACGGCGCGGTGCGCGCCGCCACCTCGATGCTGGCGGCGTCGCCGGTGTTCTGGACCGGCCAGCTGCTGCTGCTGGCCTTCGCGGTGACGTGGCCGCTCTTCCCGGTCGGCGGCGCGGCGTCGCTGCGCGGCGACGCCGCCGCGCCGTGGCTCGATGCCGCCTGGCATCTCGTGCTGCCGGCGGTGTGTCTGAGCCTGGGCTTCCTGGCGCTGCTCGCCCGCGTGGTGCGGGCCGGGGTGATCGGCGAACTGGCCCGCGACTACGTCCGCGCGGCGCGAGCCCGCGGCACGTCGCGCCGCCGCGCCGCGGTCCGCCACGCCTTCGCCAACGCGCTGGTGCCGGCGATCACGCTGGTCGGCCACCAGGCCGGCTCGCTGCTCACCGGCGCCGGCCTGGTCGAGGTGGTATTCGGATGGCCGGGGCTC
Source organism: uncultured Bifidobacteriaceae bacterium (assembly GCA_964442845.1). Lineage (GTDB taxonomy): Bacteria > Acidobacteriota > Vicinamibacteria > Vicinamibacterales > UBA2999 > CAWAYR01. The sequence continues at coordinate 7,159 of CAYUAX010000049.1, forward strand.
GGCCGGCTGCTGATCGACGCCACCGGGCAGCGCGACTACCCGCTGGTGATCGCGATGCTGGTCAGTGTGTCGATCCTCGTCGTCGCCGCCAACGTCGTCACCGACGTCCTCTACGCCGCGGTGGATCCGCGCATCACGTGACCGCGTCGCCGCGGCGCCGGCGGCGGTCGTTGGCCGTCGGCTGCACGCTGCTGGGCGGCGTCGTCGCCGTCGCCCTCGGGGCCGACCTCGTCGCCCCCGGCGATCCATTCGCCACGTCGGCCGCGGTCCTGCACGCGCCGTCGTGGGCCTTCCCGTTCGGATCCGACGACTTCGGCCGCGATCTGTGGCGATCGGTCGCGCACGGCGCGCGGGTGTCGATCGCGGTCGCGCTGGTCGCCGCGGCGGCGGCGGTCATGCTGGGCACGCTGGTCGGCGCCGCGGCCGGCTACGCCGGCGGTGTCGTCGACGATCTGCTGATGCGCGTCACCGAGGTGTTCCAGGTGGTGCCGCGCTTCTTCCTGGTGGTCACCGCGGTGTCGCTCTTCGGCAGCGGGTTCGAGTTGCTCACCGCGATCATCGCCGTGACGTCGTGGGCCTCGACGGCGCGGCTGGTCCGCGGCCAGGTGCTCGCCCTGATGGCGCACGACCACGTCGCGGCGGCCCGGGCCCTCGGCGCCCGGCCGACCCGGGTGCTCTGGCACCACGTGCTGCGCCTGGCGATGGAGCCGCTCGGCGCCCAGGCGGCGTTCCAGGCCGGCGGCGCCCTGCTCGTCGAAGCCGGCGTCAGCTTCCTCGGCCTCGGCGACCCGGCGGTGATGTCCTGGGGCGCGCTGCTCCATGACGCCCACCACTTCCTGCGCGTGGCCTGGTGGATGGCCTTCTTTCCCGGCGCGGCCCTGACCACGGCCGTGCTGGGCCTGCATCTCATCGCCGACGGCGTCGCCGTTCGACGGTAATGGCCGGACCCCTGGGCGGGCGTGCGGGTGTATCCTCCGTGCAGCCCCGGAGGTTGCGATGAGCAGCGCCGCGTCGTCCGTCACCGAACGTCCAGCCGCCCGGCTGCCGCTCGGCCCGATCGACGAGATTCACGTCTTCTGGCTCGCCGGCATGAGCTGCGACGGCTGCACCATCGCCGTCTCGGGCGCCACCAATCCCGGCATCGAAGGCCTGCTCGCCGGCATCGTGCCGGCGATGCCCAAGGTGGTGCTGCACCACCCGGTGCTGTCGGTCACCGCCGGAGCCGAGTTCATGGCCGCCCACCACAAGGCGTGGAAGGGCGAACTCGGCGCGCCGTACGTGGTCTGCATGGAAGGGTCGGTGGCCGACGAGCGCATCGCCGCCCGCACCGGTGGCTACTGGTCGGGCATGGGCGTCGAGCATCGCGGCGGCCACGACGCGGAGCAGCCGATTCCGACCGCCGAGTGGCTGTCACGGCTGGCGCCCGGCGCCGCCGCGGTGATCGCCGTCGGCACCTGCGCCACCTGGGGCGGCATTCCGGCCGCCGAAGGCAACCCGACCGGCGCGATGGGCACCGCCGACTTCCTCGGGCGCGAATTCCGCAGCGCCTTCGGCCTGCCGGTGATCAACATCCCGGGCTGCGCCCCGGTCGGCGACAACATCACCGAGACCATCTTCGCGGTGCTGCTCTTCCTGCAGGGGCTCGGCCCGCTGCCGGCCTTCGACGAGCTGGGCCGTCCGGCGTGGCTGTTCGGCAACACCGTGCACCAGGGCTGCAACCGCGCCGGCCACTACGAGGAGGGCGTGTTCGCCAAGGCGTTCGGCGACCCCGAGTGCCTGGTCGAGATCGGCTGCTGGGGACCGGTGGTCAACTGCAACATCGTCAATCGTGGCGCCATCAACCACATGGGCGGGTGCATGCGCGCCGGCGGCGTCTGCATCGGCTGCACGATGCCGGGGTTCCCCGACAAGTTCAGCCCGTTCTACAAGACGGCGCCGGGATCGATGGTGTCATCGGCCATCTCGATGACGACCGGTGCGATGATCCGCCGTCTGCGCCGGCTGTCGAACCGCGAGTTGAACTGGGAGAAGCGCTGGCAGCACACCGGTGAGATTCCAAGTGCCTGGGCCGAGGTGACGCCGACGTCGACGCCGGACCGCATCATCCACTTCTTCTACGAGAAGTGGTTCCAGATGCGCGCGCGCCGGCCCGGACGGCGGCCGGGTGAAGAGTCCTGGCTCTGGGGCGTCGATCGCCCGGGGCGGCGCGAGGACTATCTCGACGACTCGGCGGTGCGAAAGGACGTCCAATGAACGACCAGCAGCTCTGGTCCGCCTGGCAGTTCTGGCTCGTGGTGGCCGTGATCGTCGTGGCGCTCGCCGCCGCACTGCTCATCGCCATCGTCGTCACCGCGCGGGCGATCGTCGCCGAGGCCGTCAGGGCCAGGGCCGCCGCCGAGGCCATCCGCACCAACACCCTGCCGATCTGGGCGCTGCAGACTTCCAACGAAGTGGCTGGCGAGCTGCTGCAGACCGTGCAGTCGATCGAAGCGCACGGCGGTGCGCTGGCCGCGGCGCTCACCCGTCAGCGCTAGGTCCGGAGGCCCCATGGACACGCCGTCACCCGAGGCCGTCACCCAGGTCTGGATCGCCTCGTTGGCCGTCTACGCCGTCGTCGTCGCCGCCGTCGCGTTCCTGCTGCTGCAGATCCTCCGCGGCGCCCAGGCCGTGCGCGCCGGGGTGTCGGACATCTGGACGGTGGGGCAGAAGGTGGCCAACAACACCATCCACATCGCGCTGCTGCATCGCACCAACGCCGTGGCGGGCCGGATTCTCCAGTCGGCGGTCGGCGTCGTCCATGCCACCGCGGCCATCAAGGCCCACGCCGAGAGCTGCCCGGGCTGCCCGGCCTGCGTCCTCGGCCCGGAGCGGGCGCGATGAGCACGTTCACGCTGCTCGCGCTCCTGTCGGTAATCGGCGTCTGGGCGCTGTTCGTGGCCCTCGCGCTCTTCCTGCGCCGCATCTGCATGGTGCTCGAGGACGTCGGCGGGCCGTCGACGCGCTTCTACCACCCGGCCAACTTCCTGGCCAAGATCCGCCTCGGCGTCCGCGCCACCGAGACCGAGACCGCGGCGCTGGCCCCGGCGGTCACGACGCTGAACGCCGGGCTGGGCGCGGTGCACGACGGGCTGAAGGCGATCGACGCCAACCTCGGCGCCACCGCCGCCGCGGCGATGCGGCAGGGCGGTGGGCGATGACCCCGCCGATGCCCGCCGCCGTCTACACGCTGTGGACCATCGGCCTGGTGGTGACGCTGGTGCTGTGGGTGCCGGTGGCGATCTACTCGTTGCACCGCACCTGGCGCGCCGCGCAGTCGATCCGCCGCTACGCCGACGAGGCGCTGGTCGCCGCCGGCGGCATCGTCGCCAACACCGCGGCGATCGCGGCGCTCACCGCGACCATCGACGTCGCCACCGACATGGTGACCACCGCCGCGGCGGTGGAGACGAAGCTGGGCGCCATCGGCGACCTGCTGGCGTCGCGGGTCGAGTAGGAGACCGCCGATGCTGCTGCCGCTCACCCTCGCCACCGTGGCCGCCGTGGTCGTGGTGCTGGTCGTCTACCTCGTGCTCATCCTGACGACGCTGCGCCGCGCGCTGGCCAGTGTCGCCGCCATCGCCGACGGGCTCGAAGCCGTGCAGCGGCAGTCGGCGCCGCTGCCCGGACATCTCACCACCATCAACGGCGGCCTGAGCGCGCTGCTCGGCCACCTGCGCGGCGCCGACGGCCACCTGGCCCGCGTCGCCACGCTTCTCGGTCTCGTCCCTCACCGGTAAACGCCGCCCATGTGCTTCAAGAACCTGCCCGTCGAGTTCGACGCCTCCGGCCGCGCCACGCTCAAGGGCGGCATCGCCGATCCGTACACCGCGCTCGCCGGCCTGCCCGCCGGATCGCCGCGGCAGCTGACCCAGGACCAGGTGCGCGAGCTGATGGCGCGCAACGGCTACGTCAAGAGCGTGGACTTCGACCCGGTGACGCGCGTCGCCGGGGCGCTCGCCTTCCACAGCGTCGTCGACACCACGGCGCGCAAGGTGGTCGAGGCGCGCTCGATGGCGACGCTGTTCCGCGGCTACGAAGTGATCATGGTCGGCCGCGACCCCCGCGACGCCATCTTCATCACCAGCCGGGCCTGCGGCGTCTGCGGCGGCGTGCACTCGGCGACCTCGGCGATGGCCACCGAGATGGCCATCGGCTGCTGCCCGCCGAAGCTCGGCGTCGTCATCCGCAACCTGGCGCTGGCGCTGGAGTTCCTCTACGACCATCCGCTGCACCTGCACCTGCTGGCCGGCCCCGACTACTCGGCGGCGATGGTCGGGCCGACCAACCCGTCGCTGCTCGACAAGGCGAAGACGTTCGCGATGCCGGGCGAGGCGGTGCACGGCTACCGCACGATGCACGCCTTGATGGAGGACCTGAACCCGCTCTCCGGGCACCTCTACGTCGAGGCGCTGCACATGACGCGTGTCGCCCGCGAAGCCTACGTGCTCATCTGCGGCAAGTACCCGCACCCGCAGACCATCGTCCCCGGCGGCATGAGCTCGACGATCACGCCGTCGGTGATGAACGAGATGTTCGTGCGGCTCGGCAAGTTCTTCGACTACGCCAAGAAGCTGGCGACGATCTGGGACGATCTCACCACCTTCTTCTACTGGGCGAACCCCGAGTACCAGAAGGTCGGCGCCCGGCGCGCGCATCTGATCGACACCGGCATCTTCGACCACCCCGACCACTACGACGCCACCTACGCTACCGCCGGCGCCTGGGGCGACCGCCGCTGGGCCACGCCCGGGGCGATCGTCGACGGCCAGCTGGTGACCACCGACCTCCACGCCATCAACATGGGGCTCGAGGAGTTCGTCGACACGTCCTACTACGAGGGCTGGGTCGGCAACGGCCAGGCGCCGCGCTACGCGACCGACCCGGCCGGCAACCCGCTGTCGCCGTACCACCCGTGGAACAAGGTGACCAAGCCGCGCCCGGGTGGCCAGAGCTGGAAGGACAAGTACACCTGGGACACCGCGCCGCGCTGGGACCGCCAGGCCATGGAGGCGGGCGCCTACGCGCGCCTGTGGTCGACGGCGGCGGCGCGGAAGCTGCCGGCCAGCCCGTTCATCGAGTCCACCGGCCACTCGCTCAAACTGCGGCTGCCGAAGGGCGCGCTGCCCGAGATGGAGATGGAGTGGCACGTGCCGTCGGTGTGGAACGCCTTCGAGCGCAACCGCGCCCGCGCCTACTGCACGGCGTTCACGGCGCTGGTCGCCTTCGACAACTGGCGGCTGGCGATGGACTTCATGAAAGACGGCGACCTGAAGACGGCGACGCCCTTCGAGATCCCGCGCCGCGGCGAACAGATCGGCGTCGGGCTGTGGGGCGCCGGCCGCGGTTTCCTCACCCATCACCTGGTGCTCGAGCGCGGCGCCGTCACCAACTACCAGATCGTCACCCCGTCCACCTGGAACGCGTCGCCGACCGACAAGTGGGGCCAGCCCGGCCCCTACGAGGAGGCCGCCCTCAACACGCCGATCCTCGAGGAGACCGACGACCCGGCCAAGATCACCGGCATCGACATCCTGCGGGCGCTGCGCAGCTTCGATCCGTGCATGCCGTGCACGACGCACATCCAGACCGAGGCCGGGATCAGGACCCGCGAGATCAACACCTGCGCCTGCGGCGTCGAGTGACGCGCGGACCCGGGGAGGCGGCGGTGCGGGTGTTGATTGGCGGGGTCGGCTACCCGGATCTCGCCGACGTCTCGGTGAGCTGGCAGGTCGTGGACGCACTCGAACGGCGCCGGCTGCCCGACGGCGTGGTCGCCGAGGACATCAGCTACAACCCGGTCGCCGTGGCGCAGCGCCTCGACGACGAGCCGGCCGGCGCCCGGTTCGCGGCGGTGGTGATGGTGGGGGCGGTGCGGCGGGGCCATCCGCCCGGCACCGTGACCGCCTACCGCTGGGACGGCGTCCTGCCCGATCCCCGCGAGGTGCAAGGCGCGGTGACCGATGCGGTCACCGGCATCATCCATCTGGACAACACGCTGATCGTCACCCGGCAGCTGCAGGCCCTGCCGGCGCGGGTGGCGGTCGTCGAGATCGAGCCGCTGGTCGAGTCGTTCGGCGAGCCGTTGAGCCCGCCGGTGGAGCGGGCGTGCGCCGCGGCGTGCGACCTGGCCGTCGGCCTCGCTGCCGACCCGGCGGCCTTCGACGCGCTGCCGGTCTGTGCCCTCGGCGGTCCGGCCGTCGCCTCCCGCGCATGAGCGACGCGCCGCCGCCCGATCCGGCTGACGTGCTCGATCTCGTCCAGCAGGCGGTCGAGCGGCTGCGCGGCCACGTCGATCCAGCGGTGCGCGCCGAAGCCGAGACGCTGCTCGCCGGCATCGACGCCGTGCATCGCACGGCGCTGACGCACCTGGTGACGGCGCTGCAGTCGATGGGCGGCGAGTCGCTGATGGCCCGGCTGATTGCCGATCCCGCCATCCGCCTGCTGTTCATGTCCTACGACCTCATCGCCGTCGATCGCCGGCTGATGGCCGAGGAGGCGCTCGATGCCGTGCGCGGCCATCTGCACGCCCACGGCGTGGACGTGGAGCTGGTCGACGTGATCGGCGGCGTGGTCTACGTGGAGCTGCACGGCGCCGACGGCGGCGCCGTCGAGCCGATGGCGGTGCGCGCCGATCTCGAAGCGGCGCTGGCCGCCGGACTCACCGGCTTCCAGCAGCTCGAGGTGGGCGCGCGACGGCCGACGACGAGCGGCGGCCAGGTGTTCGTGTCGCTCGACGACCTGCGGCGCCGCGGCCGATCGGTCCCGGAGTTCACCGTCGAGGCGCCGGCGGTGGGCGAGGGGCAGCTCGTCGCCGTGGCGGCCGGGGACGAGCCGGTGCTGCTGACGCGGCTCGACGGCGCGCTGATCGCGCTGCGCAATCGCTGCGGCGACAGCCCGCTGCCGCTGCAGTTCGGCACCCTCGCCGACGGCGTCCTGACCTGCTCGTGGCACGGGTGCCGCTACGACCTGCGCAGCGGCGCGCGGGTCGATCGGCCCGGGCCGGGGCTGGTCCGCCACGCCGCCACCGCGGCCGCCGGCGCCGTGCGGATCGTGCTCACGGGGCTGGCCGGGGTTCCACGGTGACGCGCACCCTGGTGGCCGGGTTCGGCAACGAGCTGCGCGGCGACGACGGCTTCGGAGTGCTGGTGATCCGCCGCCTGAGCGAATCGCCGCTGCCGGCCGGCGTCCACCTGCTGGAGGTCGGCACCGGCGGCCTGCATCTTGCGCAGGAACTCCTGACTCCCTACGATCACCTCATCGTGGTCGATGCGGTGAACCGCGGCGGCGCCCCCGGCACCCTCTACACGCTCGAGGTCACCGACGTGGACCTGTCGGGCGGCGTCGACATGCACGCCGCCGTCCCCGACCGCGCGCTGGCCATCGCCAAGGCGATCCACGCGCTGCCGCCCCGGGTGCATCTGATTGGCTGCGAGGCCGGCGCCATCGACGAGCTGATGGCGCCGCCCTCGCCGGCCGTCCAGCAGGCCATCGACCCGGCCGCCGGACGGGTGCGCGCCCTCATCGCCGCCGGGAGCCCGGCATGAGCGACGAACGCGGCAATCCGATCGGCCGCCGCGACGAGCTGCTCGAGCTGCTCTACTGGCTCGAAGGCGAACGCATCACCCAGGCGGCGACGGTGGCGGCGATGGCGCGCTTCCTGGTCGCCGCCGAGGACGACGTGGCGGCGACGCTCGCGGCGCTGGTCGCGCGCGGCGACGTCGAGCCGATGGGCGACTCCGAGTTCCGGCTGACCGCGGTCGGGCGCCAGGACGCCAGCCGCCGATTCGCCGAGACCTTCGCCGGCATGACCGGGCAGGGCCACGGCGAATGCAACGATCCGACCTGCGATTGCCACACCAGTCCCGAGGGTCCGGCGGCGTGCCACGCGCACCGCGCCGGCCACTCGCACGAGCACTGACGGGGATCCCGATGAGCGCCGAGTTCAACCCGACCACTGGCCGCAGCTGTCCCTTCGTCGACGGCGATCCGGTCCAGCCGCCGTCCCGCCAGGCGGCGATCCGTGTCGCTGTCGCCGGCAAGGGCGGCGCCGGCAAGACGACGATCGCCGGCACCCTGGCCCGGCTGCTGGCTCGGCGCGGCCGCACCGTCGTCGCCGTGGACGCCGACACCAACCCCAACCTGTCGGTGACGCTCGGCGTGCCCGCCGACGTGGCGACGGCGATCACGAGCCTGCCGCGCACCTTGATCGAGCGGCGGCCGCAACCCGACGGCACCACCAAACCGGTGTTCGTCGCCGACCCCGTCGAGGTGCTGCGCCAATACGGCGCCGCGGCGCCGGACGGCGTCCGGCTGCTGGTGATGGGCGCCGTCGGCCACGGCGGCGCCGGTTGAATGTGCGGCGCCCACGCCACGGTCCGTGGCTTGCTCGGTGAACTCGTCACGCGGCCGGCCCTGGCCGACTGCGACCTCGTCGTCGACATGGAGGCCGGTCTCGAACACCTGTCGCGCGGCACCGGCCGCCACGTCTCGGCGTTCCTGGCCGTGCTCGAGCCCTACTACCGATCGATGGAGACGGTGCGGCGGATCGCCGGCCTGGCCGCCGAACTGGGCGTCGCCGACGTGCAGGTGGTCGTCAACAAGGTGCGGACACCCGAGGACCGCGCGGCCATCGCCGCCTTCTGCGCCGCGCACCAGCTGCAGGTGGTCGCCGAGATCCCCTTCGACCCGGCGCTGGCCGAGGCCGAACGCAGCGGCCAGCCGCCGATCGACGCGCAGCCCGACGCACCGGCGATGCGCGCCGTGGGTGCCCTCGCCGCACGGCTGGTCGGCGACTGACGCCGCCACGCCGGCGCCGGCGTGGCCCGGCGATCAGCGCTTCGCCGCGGCCTGGCCCCGCTCCGCGGCGCGGAAGCCGCGCAGCATGTTCTCGAGCGAGTAGTTGCCCTCGTGGCAGGCGAACTCGTAGATGAGGCCGGTGGCGCGCGTCATCGTCAGCTCGCCCTTCCACGGCCGCGTGAACGCCGTCGGGTCGTCGATGTCGAACTGGTAGAGCAGCGTGTCGGCGTCGAGCAGGCGGAAGCGCTCGACGACGTGGAGGCTGCGGTCCCACCCGAAGTTGCCGCCGGCGTCGCCGTAGAAGCCGCCGCCGTCGTTGAAGTTGGTGGTGTCGACGACCAGCGTGTCGCCCTCCCAGCGGCCGACCGAGTCGCCGGTCCAGCTGCGCACCGCCGGCGGCAGGTGGCCGCGGTTCAGGTGCACGACGCGGGCCTCGTGGATCATCTCGGCGTGGATCACGACGGCGTCGCCGGTCTGCACGATCTGGTAATTGCTGTTGTAGGTGTAGGGCAGCAGCGGCGGCCCGGCGGTGAGGAACGTCACGCAGCGGTCCTGCAGGCCCAGCTCTTCGGGGTTCTCGGTGGCCCGTTGGCGCTCGATGCGCCGCTGGCGGATCGCCGCGGCGGCCGGCGTGAGCGGCGGGATGCGGCCGTCGGGCGGGTCGATGACGATCGAGGTGCGCAGCGTCTTGACCGACTCGGTGCCGAACTCCCGGTAGAACGTGTTGTAGGTGCCGGTGCCGCGGCCGGGCGTGCCGGGGGCCGGCTCGGCGTTGCGCTCGGCGATGCGCCGGTTCCACGCCGCGGCCTCCTCGGCGGTGAAGAACGCTTGGTCCTTCAGCTCGGCCGGTCGCTCGATCGGCGTCGTCGTCGCCGAGTTCCACGTGCCCTCGAGCAGCGGGTGTCCATCGCCGCCACGGGCCTGGCCGGTCAGCAGCGCCGGCACCGCGGCGAGCAGCGCCGCGGCGACGAGCGAGGCGGGGAGTCGGCGGGCGAGCGTCATGCGGGCTCCGGGTGACGTCATCCTATGACGGAAGTGTGGCCAGGGCCTGCTCGACGTCCTGGAGCAGGTCCTCCGCCGCCTCGCAGCCGACGCTGAAGCGGATGAAGCCCTCGCCGATGGCGTCGCCGCCCCAGCGGGCGCGGCGCTCGGCGCTCGAGTGCACGCCGCCGAAGCTGGTCGCCTCGCGCACCAGCGTCAGCGCCCGCAGGAACTGCTCGGCGCGGGCCCGCGTGCCGAGGTCGAAGCTGACGACGCCGCCGAACGCCTGCATCTGGCCCCGGGCCACCGCGTGGCCGGGGTGCGCGGGCAGGCCGGGGTAGTGCGTCGCCGTGACGCCCGGGTGCGCGGCCAGCCGCGTCGCCAGCCGTTGAGCGGTGTCGCACTGCCGGGTCAGGCGGAGCGCCAGCGTCGAGAACGACCGGTGCGCCAGCCACACCTCCATCGGCCCGGGAATCGCGCCGTGCTGCGTGCGCCAGGTGCGCAAGGTCGCCGCGCCGTCGGCGTGCCGGGTGGCGACGTGGCCGAGCAGCAGGTCGCTGTGCCCGGAGATCGCCTTGGTGTCCGAGGCCACCACGTAGTCGGCGCCGAGCGCCAGCGGCTGCTGCAGGTAGGCGGTGGCCGTCGTGTTGTCCACCACCGTGAGCACGCCGCGCGCCGCGGCCGCCGCGGCCAGGCGCCGGATGTCGCAGACGTCGAGCGTGGGATTCGACGGCGTCTCGATCCACAACAGCCGCGCGCCGTCGAGATGCTCCGCCTGCGCGTCGCCGGCGGTCGGGGCCTGGCGCACCCGGACGCCGATCTTCTCGAGCCAGTTGGCGGCGATGACGCGCACCGTGTAGTAGCAGTCGGACGGCAGCACCACCACATCGCCCGGCGACAGCAGGGTGCCCAGCACCGCCGACACGGCGGCCATACCCGACGCGAAGGCGATGGCCTCGCCGCCCTCGAGCTGGCCGAGCGCCTGCTCCCAGGCCGTCCACGTCGGGTTGTGGAAGCGGCCGTAGGTGAGCGCGTGGCCGCTCGGCTCGCCCGGCGTGACGTAGGTGGACGAGAACACCGGGCCGCCGCTGAACGGACCGGGCGTGGCCGTGGGTGGATGGCCGGCGTGGAGCAGGGCGGTGTCGCGATGCATGGGCAACCTCGGAAGCCGCGGCTCGCCAGGGCTGCCAGGCCGCGCCTGCCATATGCTATCGCCCCCGATGAGCGCCGCCCCGCCATCCGCCGCCTCGACCACCGCCGCGACGTGGCGGCTCGTCGCCGCCCTGGCGGTCGGCGCGCTCCTGCTGGCCGCGCCGGCCCCGGCCGGGGTGTCGGCCGCGGCGCCGCGGGCCGCCGCGCTGATGGTCACGGCGCTGATTCTGTGGGTCACCGAGGCCATTCCGATTGCGGTGACGGCGCTGCTCGTGCTGGTGCTGCAGCCGGTGCTCGGGCTGGCGCCGCTCGGCGCGGCCTTCACCGCGTTCATGTCGCCGGTGTTCTTCTTCGTGCTGGTGATGTTCGTCATCGCCCACGCGATGACGACCAGCGGGCTCGATCGCCGCTTTGCCTGCTGGCTGCTGGCCCGCGCCGACGGCTCGACCGACCGCACGGTGACCCTGCTGATGGCCGGCACGGCGGCGCTGTCCACGGTGGTGTCGGACGTGCCGTGCACGGCGGTGTTCATGGCGGTGGCGCTCGGCCTGTTCGACCGCATGGGCCTGAAGCCCGGCGAGTCGCAGTTCGCCCGCGGCGTGATGATCGGCATCCCGATCGCCTCGTTCATCGGCGGCATCGGCACGCCGGCCGGCAGCTCGGTGAACGTGCTCGGCCTCAACTTCCTCGAGCAGTACGGCAAGGTGCGGGTGCCGTTCGTGCACTGGATGGCCATCGGCCTGCCGATGGTCGTCATCCTCACGCCGCTGGCGGCCTGGGTGGTGCGCTGGTGCTATCCGCCGGAGCAGCGGCGCATCGAGGGCGTGGACTTCTCGGCCGAACTGCGTGCGCTCGGGCCGCTGACGACCCGTGAGTGGCGGGTGATCGCGGTGATGTCCACCATGCTCGGCCTGTGGATTGCCAGTTCGTGGATCCCGGCCATCGACGTGGTGGTGGTCGCCGTGCTCGGCGCGGTGGTGCTGTTCCTGCCCGGCATGCGGCTCTTCACCTCGTGGAAGGAGGTGGAGCGGGCCACCGCGTGGGACACGCTGCTGATGATCGGCAGCGTCACGTCGCTGGGCGCGGTGTCGGCCAGTTCGGGGCTGGCCGCGCTGCTCGTGGACGGCGCCCTCGGCGGACTCGCGGCGTGGCCGACCTGGGCGGTGCTGGCGGCGATCAGCGCCTTCATCGCCGTGGTGCACCTCATCGTCCCGGTGAACCCGGCGATCGTCGCGACGATGACGCCGCCGATCGCGCTGCTCGCGCTCAGCACCGGCCAGAACCCGGCGCTCTACGGCCTGCCGGTGATCTTCTCGGCGTCGTGCGCGTTCCTGCTGCCCCTCGACGCGGTGACGCTGGTGACCTACGGCAAGGGCTACTACCGGATGTTCGACATGGTCCTGCCCGGGGCGATCCTCACCGTGGCCTGGGTAGTGGTGCTGACCGGACTGCTGCTGCTCCTCGGCCCCTGGCTCGGCCTGCTCTGAACACCGGCGCGCACCCCGCGGGATCCGCGGCCCGCAGGGGAATTCTTCCGGGCCTCGGCGTCGCGGTGCCAGCGTGTGGCGCACCCGCCGCCGCTCCCGCGCCTCCAGCCGCTGGCATCGCCTGTGCACAGCGGGCGGTATCGGTCACGAGAGGAGCGCGCCATGAGCACCAGGTCGTCCGTCCCCGCCGTGGGGTTCTGGTCCGCGGTCGCTGCCACCGCCTGCAGCGTGGCCTATGTCGTGGCGCAGCTGGGCGAGTGGGCCGGCTGGATGGGGTCGGGCGGCGGCGCCCACAACCTCAGCACGCCGCTCGGCATCGTCGTCCTGCTCACCCCGTCGCTGCTGCTCGGGCCGTCGTTCCTGATCCTGATGGTGAGCCTGCACCACTGGGTGCCGCTCGAGCGGCGGCTGTGGAGCCACGTGGCGGTCACCTTCGCCACGATCTACACCACGCTCATCGCCATCAACTACTACGTGCAGCTCACCTGGGTGATGCCGCGGCTGGCGGCGGGCCGTACCGCCGGCATCGAGGTGTTCCTGTTCACGCCGTTCGACTCGTTCCTCTACGCCGTGGACATCCTCGGCTACAGCTTCATGAGCCTGGCGACCCTCGCGGCCGCGCGCGCGCTCGCGGGGCCGGGCATCGAACGCACCGCGCGGTGGTTCCTCACCGCCAACGGCCTGATCGTGCCGTTCATCGCGCTGCAGATGTACGTGCACTGGCTGATCTGGATTGCCGCGGCGTGGGCCATCACCTTCCCCGGGGCGACCTGGACGTTGGCCGTGCTGTTCCGGCGGGGAATGCGCGATCAGATCGCGGCCGGCGCCGCGGCGGCCTTCGCCCGCGACGCGACGGCGAAGAGCAGCGCCATGGCCAGCGCCAGCGTCGCGGCGGCGCGGAACATCGCCGGGTAGCCGGCGGTCGCCACCACCACGCCGGCGCCGAGCGGTCCCAGCGCGTCGCCGATGTCGTAGATGGTGCCGAACACGCCATGAGCCGCCCCGTAGGTGGCGCGGCTCGTCACGTCGGTGACGAACGCCGCGGAGGCCATGGCCGTGGCCGCCACGCCGGCGGCGTAGACGACCAGGCCGGCCGCCAGCACGAGGCCGCTGCTCGCCAACGGCAGCCACCAGACCGTGACGCTGCACAGCACGAGTCCGCCGATGATGAGGGCCCGGCCCCCCAGCCGGTCGGAGACCCGGCCCACGACCGGCCGCATCGTCAGCGTGGCCACGGTCTGCGCCGCGAAGAGGGCGCCCACTTCAGGCGTCGTGAGGCCGACGACGTCGCGGGCGTACAGCGGCAGGAACGCGTTGAGCGCGCCGCTCACCACGAACTGTCCGGCGTTGGCGGCGCTGGCGGCGAGCAGCATCGGCTGCCCGAGCACGGTCCGGATGCCGCGGACGAACGCCGGCCAGCGTGGGCCGGCCGGCGCCGGCCGTGGCGGCGGTGTCCAGCTGGCGACGACCACGGGGGCGGCCAGGCCGATCAGTCCGGCGACGACGAACGCCGGGGCGAACGAACCGCCGGCGATGAGCAGGCCGGCGAGGAGCGGTCCCAGCGCCTGGCCGGTGCCCTGGGCGGTGGCGTAGGCGCCGAGCCACGTGCCGCGCCGGTCGGGCGGCGCCAGGTCCGACACGCTGGCCGACGCGACCGGTCCGAAGATCGCCGTCGCATGGCCGTGCACGTAGCGGAGCAGCACGAGGCCGGCCAGCGTCGAGACGACCAGGTAGGCGAAGGGCAGGGCGGCGAACACCAGCGCGCCGCCGAGCAGCATCGGCCGCCGGCCGACGACGTCCGACAGCGCGCCGGCCGGCAGCTTCATCACCACGCCGGCCAGCGTCGAAGCACCCACCACCAGGCCCAGCACCTCGGGGCCGGCGCCGAGGTCGCGCGCGTAGAGCGGCAGCAGCGGCGTCCGGCAGATCGCATAGCTGCAGTAGGCGAGCACCGCCGCCGCGCACAGCCGCTGCACCCCGCGGCGGTTCGCCTCCGACGCTTCGGCCGGCGTGGCCATGCCGGGACGGCCTACCGGCCGCCCGAAGGACGACGGCGGCGGGGCGGCGCCGCGCGGCGGGGCGCCGCGGCGGCGACCGCCCGGGGGCGCGGCGCCCGTTCGGCATGCGCGAAGGTCTGGTAGAGCGATTCGAACAGGGTGATGCCGTGTTCGAGCAGCAGCGTGTCGTCGTCGGTGGCGCGCTGCAGGCCGTCGATCAACGCGCCCACCGTCGCTGCCTCCGCGGCGCCGAAGCGGCCGTCCTTCAGGTCGAGGTCGTGGACGATGGCGGCGATGCGCGCCACCGCGGGATCGGCGATGGCGAACACCCGGCAGAGCGTCTCGAACGTGCAGTCGTCGCCGTGATGGCTGAACTCCACACCGAACATGTCGAACGGCAGCGCGGCGGCGGCCGGCAGGTGCTCGCGGTCGGCGGCGAAGGCGAAGCGGGCGCGCGCGTCCACGAAGCGGCGGATCAGCCACGCCGAGCTCATCCGGTCGACGCCGGGCCGTGGGCGGGTCACCCACAGGCGGCCGGAGTAGGCGGTGCGGTCCAGCGTGCCAGCGACGGCGCCCGGCGCGGCGGCCGGTCGACTCCGGCCCGTCGTGTCGTCGAGTCGGGCGAGCAGCGCGGCGACCCGGTCGCGGCCGGCGCTGCCGAAGAAGTCGATGCGTTCGAGCGCCGCCAGCCGTTCGCGGAAGCCGTCGGCGAGGCGCGACACGGCCGGTGCCCGCGTGCCGCGCGGCCGCCGCTTGGCGGTGGCGCGGCCGATGGCGCGCTCGAGATCGGCGGCGAGCGCGGCGTAGGCCTCCTGGCGCGACCGGCGGATTTCTTCGACCAGGGCGTCGGTGGTCCAGGTGTCCACGGCGTCGGCGACGAACACGGTGGCGTCGCCGCCCGAACCCTTGACCTCGGCACGCAGCCACTCGAAGTCTTCACGGGCCTCCGGGGAGTCGGGCAGGGCGTAGACGGCCTGTTTCACCGGCACCGCGCCGATCTGCTGCAGGCGCCGCCAAGTGCGGACCCGCAGGTTCGACGGCGACGCCGGCAGCTGGTGCACGAACAGCAGCCAGCGCGGCGCCGGGCGGGGGGCCGCCGCCGGCAGCGCGGCGGCGGAGCGTGACTGAGCGGCGGCTGATTTGGACATGTAACAGTAGTTTCAGAGTATATTCGCCTCGTTACGCGCTGGCAACGTCGGGCAATCGACGTCGCGAGCGCACGGAGGCACCGATGACGCGCACGTTGATCGCCGCCGGCAGTGCTGGCCTGGCCGGCTGGGCCCTCGCCGGCAGCATGGCCGCCCAGTCCGCTCCCAATCCCCGCCAGCAGCCCGGCGCCGAGGTCCACATCTTCGCGCCGGACCAGCACGACCTCTACGACGGCCGCTTCGTGATCTCGGCCAACCGCATCCACATGGTCGGCGGGCTGAACGATCCGGAGGGCTGGGATCATCTCGACAACGACGCCAGGACGGTGCGTCCGGTCGCCGGCAGCGCCGAGATCGACGTCGACGAGATCCGCAATACCGGCAGCTTCACGGCGCGGCTGCGCATCCCCGAGGGCGACCTCGTGCTCACGATGGATCGCTGGCACGAGTTCAGCCCCTGCCAGAACGGCGGCATCGTCGCCTACATCCACGAGCACGGCACCGATTCGGGCTGCGGCGACAACAACTGGCCGAAGACCGTCGGCTTCCTCGCCGGCTGGGGCTACGGCCACGCCACGCTCGACGGCAAGCCGCTCTATCAGGACTACGAGATGCACTTCATGGTCACGCAGGGCCTGCGCGATCGGAAGACGCTGCGCGTGCAGTACCCCCTGGCCGGCAAGAGCAAGCCGGGCGGCGAGACCAACCCGGCCACGCAGCAGATCGACTTCTACATCCGCAGTCCGCAGCCCAACCCGAAGAACCGCCCGGCGCGGCAGGTGTTCCTGCACTTCTTCGGCATGGAGATCACCTGGAAGTAGGGCGTCACGCGACTCGCCGGGCGATCGCGGCGAGCGTCTCGACGAGGCGATCGACCTCGTCACCCGTGGTGTAGAGATAGCAGGACGCCCGTACGGCCTTGGCGACGCCGAACCGGCGCAGCAGCGGCAGCGCCGCCATGTCGCCGCCGCGGACGGCGATGCCGTCGGCATCGAGGCGCTTCACCACGTTCGCCACCGGCACGCCGGCCAGCGTGAAGGTGAAGACCGGCAGGCGTTCGTCGGGCGCCTCGAGCGTGCCGAGGACGCGCAAGCCGGGAATCGCCGCGGCGCGGTCCCTGAAATGGCGCACGAGGTCGCTGTCGTGGCGGCGGATGGCCGCCAGGTCGAATCGATCCAGGACGTCGATCGCCGCGGCGAGACCGATCGCGCCAGAGACGTTGGGCGTGCCGGCCTGGAACTTCAGCCCGCCGTGTTCGAACCGCGCGGAGACTCCGTCCACCTCGTGCGCCATGTTGCTGCCGAGGTGATACGGCGGCATGGCGTCGAGCGTGGCCTGTCGGGCCCACAGCACGCCGGTGCCCATCGGGCCGAGCACTTTGTGGCCGGAACAGGCGAGGAAGTCGCAGCCGAGGGCCTGCACGTCGAGCCGCAGGTGTGGGGCCGATTGCGCCGCATCGACGAGCACGGTGACGCCGCGAGCGCGGGCCACTGCCGCGATCTCGGCGGCGGGATTCACCAGCCCCAGCACGTTGGACACGTGGCTGAACGCCACCAGCTTCGTGCGGGCGGTGAGGGCCGCGGCGATCCGGTCCGGCCGCAGGCGCCCGTCGTCGTCGACGTCCACGAGGCGGAGCGTCGCGCCGACGCGCCCGGCCAGCGCCCGCCACGGCAGCAGGTTGGAGTAGTGCTCGGCGGCGGTCACGACGATCTCGTCGCCGCGCTGCACGTTGGCCGCGCCCCAGGTAGCCGCGACCAGGTTGATGGCCTCGGTCGTGCCCTTGGTGATCACCACCTCGGCCGGGCTCGCCGCGTTGAGGAACCGGGCAATCCGGGCGCGCGCCGCCCCATGCTGGTCGGCTGCCCGCCGCGCCAGCGTGTGGAGCGTCGCCCCGGGATTGGCGTTGTCGCCTTCGTAGAACCGCGACACGGCGTCGATGACGGCGCGCGGCCGCAGTGTGGTGGCGGCGCTGTCCAGGTAGGCGAGCGGCCGGCCCGCCACCAGCTGGCCCAGGGCCGGGAACTCCCGCCGCCAAGTCCCCGGACCCGGCCTCGCCGTCTGCCGCGTGGCCAGCACCGCTGGCACCACCGTGCCAGCCCCGACGACATCGAGGAACGCCCGTCGCGTGCAGTCCATCGTCGCCTCCTGCTCGTGGGCCGCGCCGCCGGCCACGTCGTTCAGTGAACATGAAACCATAAAACAGTGAATGTAACAACTGTTACCTGTTGTGATGCGGGCGAACGCCGTCCATGGCACACTTCCGGATCATGTCCACCGGCAGAGGCCAGTCCTGAGCGTCGACTGCGGGTCGCGGTCCCGGCGATCGGCCGTGCTGGGCGCCATCGTGGTGTGCTGCCTCGTGGCCCCAAGCGCGGGCGCGCCGGCCCCGGTCGATGCGCATCCTGGCCACGGCACGAAGATGGTGCTCGGCATCCTGCGCGAGGCGACCAGGGAGGCCATCGTCGTCGAGGTCCGCGAGATCGGCCCCGGCGGCGCCACCCGCGTGCACGTGCGGCTCACCGAGGACACCCGCTACCGGATCGACAAGGAGCGGCTGACCTCGCTCGACGGCATGATCGGGCAGCGCGCGATCGTGTCGGTGGATTGGGAGGACGACGACCGCGGCGGCCAGACGCTGACGGCCACCGAGGTGCGCTTCACGCGGCCGAGGAAGTAGCCGCCATGACGCTGCCGTTCACGGCCGAGGCGTTCTTCGGCGTCTTCGCCGGCTACAACGCCGACTGGTGGCCGGCGGTCGTCGCCTTGTGGCTGCTGGCGGCTGGTGGGTTGGTGCTGGTGCTGCGCGCGCCCGGCCCCAGCGCCGATCGCGTCGCGGCCGCCGTGCTGGCCGCCCTCTGGCTGTGGGGTGGCGTCGTGTATCACGCCGCCTACTTCACCGCCATCAATCCGGCGGCGTGGGGCTTCGCGGCGTTGTTCGTCGCCGGGGGACTGCTGATCGCGTGGCTCGGGCTGGCGCGCGGGCGGCTTCACATCGGCACGGCCGGCCCCGCGTGGCGGGCTGCCGGGGTCGGGCTCGCGCTCTACGCGCTGGCCTATCCGTGGCTGAGCACGCGGCTGCACCCGTACCCGGCGGCGCCGACGTTCGGCGTGCCGTGCCCGACCGGCATCTTCACGGTCGGTCTGTTGGCGATGTCGACGCGGCCGGCACGTGCGGCACTGATCGCGCCGCTGGTCTGGGCGCTCATCGGCGGGTCCGCGGCCGTCGTGCTCGGCGTGACGACCGACGTCGTGCTGCTGGCGTGCGCGCCTCTGCTGGTCGCGAAGGCGGTCGTCACGCGCCGTGCGCCAGCCCGATCACTCCGACGCGGCTGAGGCCCCGCCCGGCGCGCCGGCGGCGGCGCGCTGCGCCAGGCGATGCACCTCGGCCACCGCGGCGACGACGCGGGCACCGTCGGCGTCGTGCACGGAGTCGAGCGGCACGCACAGCGTCGTGCCCTCGCGGCGCGCCAGCACGTGGCTGGCGACCAGCGCCCGCATCATCCAGATCGCGTCGCCGACGCTGGGGCAGGTCAGGCCGAGCCACCCCGGCGCCGCCAGCCCGGCTCGCGCCAGCCCAGTACGCTCGGCGATGGCCGCGGCGACGCGTGCGGCCTGAGTGGCCTCGGCGATCGCGTCGTCGCCGCTGCCCGGGGTCAGCAGCGGGCCGATCGCGTCGGCCTCGGCGAAGAGCGCGGCGATCGCCCGCTGCTGCGAGGCCGGCATGTGGCCCATCCAGTAGTGCGTGGTCTTGGCGATCACGGTGACCACGTTCTTGATCTCGCGCTCGAGGCGGAACCCTGGGGCGGCCGGCAGGTCGATCGCCGCGCGGTGGCCGCGCACCGCCACGTTCTCCATCGTGATGGCGCGCAGCAGCCAGCCGGCCATGGCCTCGCCGAACGTGTGCACGCGCACCCAGCCGGGGTCGGGCGCCGGCCGCGCGTCGAGCGCGGCCGCCAGCCACACGCCGCGGCGGATCTCGTCGACCACCTCGTCGTAGCGATCGGCCGCGGCGGCGACCGCCTCGGGCGACCCGGGCGCGAGCAGCCGGCCCTTGTGCGGCGGGCCGCCGGCCATCGCCAGGTCGCAGAAGCTGCCCCAGATGCGATCCCACGCCACCTGGCCGTCGTCGCCGTAGACGAGACCGGCCGAGCGCATCGGCACCGGCTGCAGATCCTGGTAGCGCGCCTGGTAGTCCTCCGGCAGCAGCGTGCGGATGCGCTGGTCGAGCCGGGCGAGGGCGTCGTCGTCGGTCACGGGGTCGTCCCACGGTAGCGCAGCGGCCGGGCGAGCGGAAGGCGCGCCGCGGGTCAGCGGAGGTGCGCGGCGACGGCCCGCGTGGTGACGCCGCCGAGCAACCACGGCACGTAGTCCACGAACGCGCGTCGATACAACCCGCCCGACAGGAACATCTGGCCGTCCACGTCCCAGCGGCCGGCCGCCGTGAAGAGCGCCGCCTGCACCAGCCACCCGGCCAACGTCCAGATGAGCGGCCCGACGATGACGGCCAGGCCCACCGCGTGCCACACGGCGGCGCGATCGACGTCACGAGCCGGGCGTCCGCCGACGGCGATCAGCAGCAGCGCGGCGACCACCCAGCGGCCCCAGGCGAGCAACGGCCCGGCCCACTCCCAGCGCGGGCCGCCGCCGCGCGCCGTGACGTCGGCCAGGCCGGTGACGCCGGTGAGCAGCGCGTCGCTGACCAGGGCGGTCAGGACGGCGCACAGCAGGGCGCGGGCGGCATCGGGCAGCGAGGGCACGGTCTCCTGATTCTGCATGCGATGTCGGCGGGAGATGGACCACTTCCGGGCCATTCGAAGGGCTTGGGCAAACGGGACCGAATCGGGTAACCTTTGTCGGGTTGGCCGTTTCCACTTTGGGAGGGTTCATGGACGTCAGGCATCCGCTTTCTCGCCGTCGGTTCTTCGGAGGCGTCGCCGCGGCGATGGGCGCCCTCGGGCTGCGGCCGTCGTCGGCGCTCTTCGCGCAGGGGCAGACCGCCCAGTTCCGCGGCAGCGATGCCGACTACGACGCCTTCGCCAAGCTGGCCAGCAACGAGAACAACTACGGCCCGCCCAAGGCGGTCATGGACGCCATGAACGGCGCCTGGAAGTACGCCAACCGCTACGGCTATCCGGATGGCAACGTCATCCAGGCCATCGCCGACCACCACGGCGTGAAGCCCGAGAACATCCTGCTCACCCCCGGCTCGGGCGAAGTGCTCGAGGTGGTCGGTGAGGCGTTCCTGATGGGCGGCAAGAAGGTCGTCGGCGCCGACCCGACCTACGCCACCGTCTACCAGCACGCCACCAACATCAAGGCCGAAGGCATCAAGGTGCCCCTGCTGAAGAACTACCAGCAGGACTTCGACACCATGATCAACGAGGCCAACAAGAACGCCGCCACCGTCGGCCTGTTCTACCTCTGCAACCCGAACAACCCGACCGGCATGGTGGTGAGCGCCGCCGACGTGAAGAAGGTGGTCGAGAGCATCCCCAAGACGATGCCGATCCTCATCGACGAGGCCTACCACCACTTCGTGGACGACCCGGCCTACGGCACCTCGATCCCGTACATCCTCGAAGGCCGCCCGGTGATCGTCGCCCGCACCTTCTCGAAGATCGCGGCGCTGGCGGCGATGCGCATCGGCTATGCCGTGTCGACCCCCGAGATCATCAAGCAGCTGCGGGTCTACGCCTCGAACAGCGTCAACGTGCTGGCCAAGTGGGGCGCGGTCGCCTCGCTGAAGGACACCGCCGGCCAGGCCGACGTGAAGGCGAAGATCATCGCCTCGCGCACCAAGACCACCCGGGCCCTCGAGGCCCACGGCTACCCGGTGATCCCCTCGCAGACCAACTTCTTCATGGTCAGCATCGGCGAGCGCACCGTGCAGCCGGTGATCCAGGAGTTCCGCGACAAGGGCATCCTGGTCGGCCGGCCGTTCCCGCCGATGCTGAACCACCTGCGCGTCTCGGTCGGCCTGCCCGAGGAGATGGACAAGTTCGAGAAGGCCTTCAAGGAGATCTTCCCGAAGAAGGCGGCGACCTCGACGATGGCCGCCCGGGGGTAACCCCGGCACCGACGGCGCCGCCAGCGGCGCCCGACCGCACACCTGAACGGGGCCGCCCACGGGCGGCCCCGTTTCACGTACCATCCGGGGAGTGCCCATGAAGCTGGCCGAACTGCGCGGCATCCTTCAGTACGTTCTCCAGTTCCGCGACAAGACCTTCGTCCTCGCCCTCGACGGCGCGGTGGTCGG
>CAYUAX010000050.1:0-28642 GCA_964442845.1 uncultured Bifidobacteriaceae bacterium
CGTGTAGGGCAGCCGCGCGACGTCGTCGGCGCCGGGGGCGCGTCCGCCCGCGAGCACGGCGGCCAGCTCGGCGTGCAGGCGGGCCTCCACGTCGGGATGCCGGGCCAGCATCACCCACAGCCACGTCAACGCGTTGGCCGTGGTCTCGTGCCCGGCGAGGAACAGCGTGATCACCTCGTCGCGCAGCTGCTGGTCGGTCATGCCGCCGGTGCCCTCGACGTCCTGGGCGTGGAGGAGCATCGACAGCAGGTCGCCGCGATTCTCCCCCGAGGTGCGGCGGTCGGCGACGATGCCGTAGATCAGCGCGTCGAGCGCCTGCTGCGCGGCGCGGTAGCGGCGCATGCGCGGCAAGGGCAGGCGCACCAGCCACTCGGCGAAGGGCAGCATCACCAGGTCGAACATCTCCATCACGTCGGTGATGGCCTGTTGCACCCGTGCCGTGTCGCTGGCGCTGCCCACCGCCGTGCCGAACAGCGTGTCGGCGACGATGGTCAGCGTGAGGCGGTTCATCTCGCCCGACAAGTCGAGCGGCGCCCCGGCCGTCCAGCGCTCGCGCGCCGCCACGGCGGTGCAGGCCATCGCCTCGGTGTAGGCGGCGATGCGGGACTTGTGGAAAGCCGGCTGCATCAGCCGGCGCTGGCGCAGGTGGAACTGGCCCTCGCTGGTGAGCAGGCCTTCGCCCAGTGTCCGTTTGGCGCGCTCCAGCGCGCGGCCCTTGGCGAACTGCGCGGCGTGCGTGACCAGCACGTCTTCGATGCCGGCGGGATCGCTCAGCAGGAAGACACGCTGCGGGCCGAGCATGAACTCGGCCACCGGGCCGTAGCCGGCAGCCTGCTCGAGGAAGGCCAGCGGATCGCGGCGGAAGCGCCGCAGGCCGGTCCAGGGCAGGGCGAAACGGGGGCCGGGGGCCATGACGCGATTGTCCCCGATTGTCTTCTGCTCTGAGTCATTGACTCAGAGCCGATTACGATTCAGCCGACGATCAGGACCACGGCCACCGTCACCACCAGCTCGATCGCGCAGACCACGCCCAGCGCCGCGAGCAGATAGTGCGTCCGCGAGACCGAGCGCGACATCACCGCGTCCTTGGGGTTGGCGGGGTCGTACCAGATCTCGACGCGCTTGCCGGGTTTGAGCCGCGCCAGGCGGCGTTCGGCGTCCAGGTACTGGCGGTAGATGGGCGACGAGAAGTCGAGACGCTCGCCGACGTAGACACTGCCGTCGGCGGCGGTGAAGCGGTAGCGCGCGCAGAGCTTGACGCGGCGATCGCGCGGGTTGCCGCCGCCGTCGTCGAGCCACGCCTCGACGATCGTGGCCACCGCGGTCTTCCAGCGCCGTGCCTGGTAGACGCGTCGCAGCCTGGGCCACAGCACGGCCAGTAACGCCAGGCCCGCGAGGCCGATCGCCAGGGTATCGAGAGGCAGCGTCATCGTCTGCGAATCGTCGCGCGGCGGGTGCGGCAGGAGGGCGCCACCGGCATACACTGCCGCCATGCGCATCAGTTGGCTCGGTAGTGTAACGGCACTCGTGCTGGCCGTGGCCAGCCCCGCACTGCACGGAACCGCACAACAACAGCCGGCACCGGCAATCGCGCCGCCCGCGGCGCCGGCGATCCTCTCGCCCGGCCCCTCGGCCGCCCGCCGTCCGGCGACGGCCGAGGAGTTCGACGCCTACTTCAAGGAGGTGGCGAACTGGGGCCGCTGGGGTGCCGCCGACGAACTGGGCACGGCCAACCTCATCACCGACGCCAAGCGCCGGCAGGCGGCGTCGCTGGTGCGCGTCGGCCGCGCCGTGGGCCTGGCGCACTCGCCGCTCACGGCCAAGGACCTCGACAACGCCAGTCCGTTCGAGCACACCATGAACCGCGGCTTCAGCACCGACACCTACCGCGTGTCGTATCACGGCTACGCGCACAGCCATCTCGACGCGCTGTGCCACATCCTCTACAAGGACCAGACCTACAACGGCTACGCACGGGCCGACGTCAACACCGAGGGCGGCTGCACGAAGCTGGGGATCCACGGCTTCCGCAACGGCTACGTCACGCGCGGCGTGCTGATGGACATGGCCCGGGCGAAGAACCTGCCCTACCTGGAGCCGGGCACGCCGATCTTCGTCGAGGACCTGGAGGCGTGGGAGAAGCGCGCCGGCATCAAGGTGGGGCCGGGCGACGCGCTGCTGGTGCGCACCGGCCGCTGGGCGCGGCGCGCCGCCGTCGGCCCGTGGAACGTGGGGCAGAACGCGGCCGGCCTGCACGCCTCCACCGGCGCGTGGCTCAAGGCGCGCGGCGTCGCGCTGATCGGCAGCGACGCGGCGCTCGACGTCGTGCCGTCGCTGGTCACCGGCATCAACCTGCCGGTGCACACGCTGGCCATCACCGCCCTCGGCCTCAACATCCTCGACAACCAGGACCTCGAGGCGCTGGGCGAGCTGGCCGCGGCGCAGAAGCGCTGGGAGTTCATGCTCACGGTGGCGCCGGTGCCGGTGACCGGCGGCACCGGCTTCCCCGTAAACGCCCTGGCCACGTTCTGACGCCCGATCCGGGAGTGACGGGCGGCCGCCGTATCGGATTGGCCTCGCCGCCGCGCGCGACGTCAGGGCACCACGATGACGACATCGGCGGTGGCCGGCCCCTGACCGGCGGCGTTCACCGCCCGCACCCGCACGTGGTACGCGCCCGGCGGCACGTTGGGCACGAACATCCCGGGAGCGCCGACCGGAGCCACCGCGATGTTGGCCAAGCCCGGTGCGCTGCCGGCCTCGAGCACGTAGCCGGTCGGGGCACCGCCGGTGGCCGGCACCGCCCAGGAGATCGTCACGTTACGCGACGGATCCACGGTGAACGCCAGGCCCGTTGGCGCTCCCGGCAACTCCACCGGCGTGCCAAGTACGATCGACACCTCGTTGGAGGGCGCGCCGTTGCCACAGGCATTGGAGCCGCGTACGCGCACGTAGTACCGCCCGGGCGGGGCCGAGGCCGCAAAGCCGGTTGCGGCGCCGACGTTGACCACGGCGAGGTTGGCGAGCCCTGGCGCGCTGCCGGCCTCGAGGACGTACGATGCCGCGCCGCTCGCCGCGCTCCAGGCGAACGACACCGCCACGCCGGCGACGTTGGCGACGAGTCCGGCCGGCGCTGCTGGCGGCGTCGTGCACGGCTGCGGCCCGATGGTGAACGACACCTCGTTGGAGGCAGGACCGAGACCGAACGCGTTCCTGGCGTGCACCCGCACGTAGTAGGTGCCGTTTGGCGCCGACGTGGCGAACGACGTGGCCAGCGTGCCCGTGTCGAAGCTGGCGAGGTTGAACAGGCCCGTCCCCGAGCCGGCGCGGATCACGTAGCTGGTGGGCACGCCGCCGTCAGCGAGCGCGTCGCCCGCGGCCGGGGGCGCCCACGACAGCGCGACGCCGTTGCCGGCGACGGCGGCCGTGAGGTTCTGCGGCGCACCGGGGGTGGCGGGGACGACCTCGGGATGCAGCGACACGGTGGTCGTGTCGGACGACGACAAGGCGTTGAGGAGGCCGCTGCTGGCCGCGGCGACCGTCGACCATCCCGAACTCGCGGGATTGGGCAGCGTGGTCGTCGCGTCCCACTTGAGATTCGAGTACGCCTTGCCGGCGAAGACGGCCACGCGTTGGCCGGCGCGGATGTCGCCGATGCCGGCGACGAAGCCGGTGAACCAAGGCGTCACGGCACCGGTAGCCGGATTGGCCAGGCCGATGCGGCTCTGTGCCATGCCGTTGACCATTTGATTCCCGACGTACACGACCCCGCCGCCGAGGGCCGCCACATCGGAAATGCGCGACTCGGCGGCCAGGGTCAGGCTCGACGTGAGCGCACCCGTGGCGGCGTCGGTCACGGCGAGGCCATGCCGGATCTGTCCGCCCACTTGGGCGAAGCCGCCACCGATGACCACCTGGGCGCCATGCACGAGGAGCGCCGTCACCGGCGACGCGTTGCCCACCAGGTCGGTCCCGCCGACATTGGGATGCCACGGCTGCACGCTGCCGGTCACCGCGTCGAACGCTCCGGCGTGTCCGCGCACTTGCGTCGGCACCGGCGCGGCGCCCAACAGCTGATTGAAGTAGCCGCCGACGTATACGGTGCTGTCGGTGGCCGCCAGTGCCGACACGCGGGCGTTCGCCGACGCCAGGCCCACGGCCACGGCCGTCACCGACCACGACTCGATGGCGCCGGTGGTCCGCGACACGCTGCGCACGGTGTTGCCAGAGGCGGTGAACACGTGCGTGCCGTTGACCGCCACGCGGCTGATCGGCGTGAGCCAGCCGGCCGGACTGGCGTCGAACGCCAGCACCGCGCCCGTGCTCAGGCTCACGGCCGCGAGGTAGCGGCGCTCTATCGCCTGCTCGCTCGCCACGGCGCCGACGAACACGCCGCCGTCGAAGGGGACGATGTCCACGTCGAGCGCGGTGGGGGCGAAGACCCGCGGCACCCACTGCCCGTCGAGCGCCCCGGTGGACACGTCGACTGCGAAGAGCTGAAACCGCTGGCTGCCACCGACCGCGCGCACGGCGGGCCCGCGGACGTAGAGCCGCGTGCCGAGCAGGCCGAGCCGCTGGACGCCAGGACCGGCGCTCGCCAACGTGAGCGCTGGGGCGGTCCACGTCGGGTCGACGAGCCCCGTGGCTTCGGACAGCGCGACCAGGCCGCTGTTGCCCCCGCCGCTGGTGGCGACGAACAGCCGTCCTCCGGACGCCTCGATGTCGGTGACGCCCAGGCTCGGATTGGTCCATCCCGCCTTCGGCTGGCCGGTGACGACGTCGAACGCGTGCAACGTCGTGCCGATGCTCGGCTGGAGATACAGCGTGGTGCCGATCAGCTTCGCGAAGAGCAGGCCGGTGGCTGGTGTCAGCGCCGTCACCGCTCCGGAGGCCACGTCGAGCAGCGCCGCCACCATGTTGGTGCCGAGCACGCCGCGGAGCCGGCCGATGATGACGGCGCGGCCATCGGGGGCCACGCCCTCGACGAAGGCGACCCCGAGGCTCGTGAGGTCGCGCGCCGCGACCAGCGCGCCGGTGGTGGCGTTGAACACCGCGACACGCCCGACGCTCTCGGTGGTCGGGCTCGTCGGCCGGGCGCCGCCGACGTAGAGCAGCCCGCCGGCGCGGGCGATCGTCAGTCCGCCGTTCGACGGATCGCCCGGGATGAACTCCGCCAGCTGGAACGTGCGATCGAAGCGGCAGTCGGGCCGCACCTTCACGAAGGAGCGGCCGGGGGGCACTGCGAACACGCCGGCGCCGTCCACGAGCTGCCCGGCCGCGTACGGCGGCGGCAGATACGGAATCCTCATGAACAGGCCGCCAGCAGGATCGCCGACGACGATCGGGCGCAGGCCCCCTTGGTATCCGGTGCTGCGGGCGCAGCCCTGGAGCACGGCGCCGGTGGTGCCGTCGAGCACCGACTCGCCGGTCGTGCTGCGCTGGCCGATCCACTGGAAGGTGCCGGCGAGGTAGGCCGTGTCGCCGGCGACCGCGATGTCGCGCACCTCGGCATCGGTGACCCAGGCGCGGGAGGCCAGGGGATTGACGTCGGCGGTGGCACGTCCACCGGCCGCCAGCGCACCCGCGAGAACTGCAAAGAGCAGAGCCGAACGACGACGCATAGACCCCCCGGACGAACGATGGCCCCGGGGATTCTACCTGCGGCCCTCAGGCACGAGAAACCTGCGCCCGGAGCCGCCCTGGCCACGTTCTGATGTCTCGAGATGTCACCAGCTCTGAGTCACTGACTCTGAGTCGATGACTCCGAGCCGATCAGCCGCCGGCCAGCACGCGGGCCACGATGCGCCGGACGTCGAAATGCTGCTCCGCGATGCGTCGCGCCGCCGCGGCATGGCGCGGATAGTCGCGGCGGATCGCCTCGAGCGCAGCCACGGCCTCGTCCGCCGTCGAGAACGCCAGCAGCCCCTCGCCGCACGGCAGGTCCTCGGAGAAACCGGTGTCTTGCACGACCACCGGGCGGCCGGTGGCGAGGTAGACGGCGGTGCGATCGCTGAACCAGCCGCTGCGCGCCTTCACCTCGAGGTTGACGGCCACGCTGAACTCGCCTCGCGATGCCGCGATGTAATCGAGATAGGTCCACGGTGAGGCCGTGACCGTGGCGGCGTTGGCCAGCCGCCACCCGGCGTCGAGGATGGCGTCGTAGGGCGCCTTGCCGCCCAACGCGATCTCCAGGCAGACCGGGCTCTTCGCCGGCAGGTCGATCACCTTCTGGAACTCGATGTCCTTCTGGCCGTACTCCACGCCCTCGTAGACGATCGGCTTCCGCGGCGACCACGCCATGACGGTGGTGAAGCAGCCCGCCTCAGGCGCCGGCTTCGCCGTCACCACCTCCAGATCCACCGGCGGGCGCAGCGGCTTCCAGGTGAGCCCGTGCGTGGGAATCGGGCAGTCGGGACGGCCGATGCGCGTGCCGAACGAGTAGTGCTCGTCGAAGTCCATCGGCGACGCGTAGGCCGGGCTCGATCGCACGTCGCGCGACATGGCGAACTGCGTGAAGCCGGGATCGGTGTCGATGAAGATGCGCCGCCGGCAGGTGGCGAACGCGTCGAGCCAGGTGACGGTCCACAAGCCGATCAGCACGTCCGACTCGCGGCACAGCGCTTCGAGCTCCGAGCGGCGCAGCCCGTGATAGCCGTCCTGCTGGTCGACGAAGCACCAGCCGCGCAGGCCGAGCCGGCGGGCGTGGCCGCTCAGCTCGACCAGGCCGTAGGACGGGTCGTCGCTGAGGGTCCGCGTGCGCGGGTTCCAGCAGGCGTCGGGCCAGCCGTGGTGCTCGACGAACACCACGTCGTAGCCCAGGGCGCGCAGCCCCGACAGCCAGTGGAGGATCGACAGCACGTGGCCGCCCACCGGGTTGCCGGCCAGGTAGCCGGCGACGATGGCGATGGGCGCCGCCATCGATTCACAACCCGGCGCGTTCGAGCAGGCTCTGCACCACGCGCTCGGCGCCGAAGTGCGTGTCGGCGATCTCGAGCGCGGCGGCGGCGTGGCCGGCGTAGTCGCTGGCAATCGCGTCCACGGCGGCGAGCACGTCGTCCATCGTGGTGAACGCGAACAGACCGCGCCCGGTGGGCAGCACGCGGCCGAAGCCGGTGTCCTCGGTGATCACCGGCCGGCCGGCGGCCAGGTAGCAGGCGGTGCGATCGCTGAACCAGCCGGTGTGCGGCCGCACGTACTGATCGCGCGCCACCGTGAACTCGCCGCGCGACTGCTGGATGTAGTCGCGGTAGCCGGTCACGCTGGCCGACAGGTCGATCGACGAGCGCAGCCGCCAACCCAGGCCGCTGAGCCGCGCGTGCGTGGCCTCGTCGAGGCCCACCGCCAGCTCGAATGGCCCGGGCCGGCGCTGCGGCAGGTCGAGGAAGCGCTCGAACTCGCGGTCCTTGGTCCAGTAGTAGCGCTCGCCCTGCCAGACCACGTCCTTGCCCTTGTTGTGCCAGGTGGTGATGGTGGTGAACGGCGCGTCGGCCGGCGGCAGCCCGCCGCGCCACAGGTCCACCAGCACCGGCTGACGCGTCGGCTGCCAGAGATACGGCGTCACCGGGATGCCGCACCCGGGCTGGCCGATGTTCTCGCCGAAGGTGAAGTGGGCGTCGTGGCCGTCGAGCGCGGCGATGGCGCCGGCCTGGCCGTTGGCGACGTTGACCTGCGACGCGAACGGATCGGACTCGACGTAGATGCGGCGCGGGATGCGCAGATGCTCCTCGCGCAGCTCCTGCGCACCGGTCACGTTCAGGAAGGCGTCGGCCTCGCGGTAGAGCGCCAGCACCTGCGCCTCGGTCATCCCGTAGGTCTGGCCGTCGGGGTAGTGGCCGCGAAACGCCCAGCGGCCGGCGAAGCCGTGCTGCTCGAGCACCGCCGCCACCGCGGCGACGTTGCGGCTGGCGTCCGGCGTGAGGTCGTTCAGCGTCGGGTCGTAGACCCAGCGGCCCGAGTCTTCGACGTAGTACGGCTCGTAGCCGAGACGACGCAGCGCCAGCAGGTAGTGGAGGAACTGGTAGGTGACGCCGGCCAGCGGATACCAGAACAGGATGCCGAAGACGATGATGCGTCCCCGGGTCGGGCGGTCAGCGGCCATCGGCCAACTCCTGCGCCGTCAGGCGGCGCACCAGGCGGGCCGGATTGCCGGCGACGATCGTGAACGGCGCGACGTCGTCGGTGACGACGGAGCGCGCGCCCACCACCGCGCCCTCGCCGATGGTGACACCGGGCAGGACGCAGCTGTCGAAGCCGATCCAGGCGGCGCGGCCGATGCGGATCGGCCGGCCGGGCCCGCCGTGGTCGAGCCGCCGGGGTTGCCGCGTCGGCACCGCCCGCACCGCGCGGCGGCGCGCGTCGGGGTCGAACGGCACCCGATAGGTGTCCATGAGCACGACGTTCCACGACACCAGCGCGTAGTCGCCGATGGTCACCTCGCGATCGCAGATGATGCGGGCGCCGTGCACCAGCGTGTACTCGCCCAGCGTGACCCGGCCCTCGACGCCGATGTCGAACATCGTGCCCAGGTAGGTGGAGGCGCCGTCGCCGATGGTGACCGCGCCGATGCGCGTGCTGCGGCACAGCGCGAAGCTGTAGGCCGTCTCCACGTACGCCGACGACGACACGTGGACGTTGGCGGGGATCGCGCCGTCGTACCAATCCCACGGCAGGCGGCGGCCGCTGGTCGGGCTCACAGCGCGCCCACCACTACGGCCGGATTGCCGGCCACGCGCGAGCGCGGCGGCACGCCGCGGGTCACCAGCGCGCCCGGCTCGATGAACGACCCGGCGCCGATGCGCACGCCCTTGAGGATCGTGGCGTTGGGGCCGATCCACACGTCGTCTTCGATCACCACTTCGCGGGCGGGGATCGGCGGCCGCGGCCGGCCGGCGCCGAGCGGCGAGCACGCCACCGCGTCGGCGATGCGCAGGGCCGGCGCCAGCGGATGGAAATCGCTGTCGGTGATGGTGGTGTTCCAGCCGATCACCACGTAGCGGCCGATGCTGACGGCCAGCTCGGCGAGCAGCACGACGTTGGTGAAGTAGCAGTACTCGCCGATCTCGACCACCGCGTCGGGGCCGAGTGCGAACTGCACGCCGTCCATCGTGCACTGGCCGCCCAGCGTCAGCGCCGGCGTGCGCTGGCTGCGGAAGCGCTTGAACGCCACCTCGCCGATCACCACGGTGCCGGCGCCGGCGACGACGTTGGCCGGCAGGGTGCCGTTGGTCCACAGCGCGGGTGCGTCGGGCACCGCCGCGTCGTCGGGTGTCATCTCGCTCCTGTCGGGCAGAGCGTCAGCTCTGCCATTCGCGTCGTTCTTTTCCCGGCAGCTCTAAAGAGCTGCCCTACATTGCAGTGCGGCCCTATGTCGCACCGGCCAGGAAGCGGGCGTAAACGCCGCCGCTCGCCAGCAGGTCGGCCGGCCGGCCGTCTTCGACGACGCGGCCGTGCTCCAGCGCCACGACGCGATCGGCCTTGGCGATGGTCGAGAGCCGATGGGCGATGACGAGCGTGGTGCGGCCCGCCATCAGGTGTTCGAGCGCGGCCAGCAGCTCGGCCTCGGTTTCCGCGTCGAGGGCGCTGGTCGGCTCGTCGAGGATGAGGATCGGCGCGTCCTTGAGCAGCGCGCGGGCGATGGCCAGCCGCTGCCGCTCGCCGCCCGACAGCGTGGCGCCGCGCTCGGCCAGCACCGTGTCGTAGCCCTGCGGCAGGCGCATCACGAAGTCGTGAGCGTGGGCGGCGCGCGCCGCCGCTTCGATGGCCTCGAACGGCGCGTCGGGCCGGCCGTAGGCGATGTTCTCGGCCACGGTCATGGGCAGCAGGAACGGCTCCTGCAGCACCACCGCCACCTGCGCGCGCAGGCTCTTGAGCTGCAGGTCGCGCACGTCGACGCCGTCCACGGTGAGCCGCCCGCTCCAGACGTCGTGGAAGCGGGGAATCAGGCTGGCCACCGTGCTCTTGCCGGCGCCGGTGTGGCCGATGAGCGCCACCGTTTCACCCGGCCGCACCTCGAAGCTGACGTCGTCGAGCACCGGACGGCCCGCGTCGTACCCGAAGGTGACGCCCTCGAGCCGCAGGTGCCCCGACGGCGCGGTCAGCGCCTGCGCGCCGGGCCGGTCGTCCACGTCGCGCTTCGTCTCCAGCACTTCGCGCACGCGGCGGGCGCTGCCAGCGGCGCCCTGGGTGGTGGACGGCGCGTACATCAGCGTCTCGAGCGGCCCGTAGAGCGCGGTGAGGTAGGCCAGGAACACCAGCAGGCTGCCCACCGTCAGCCGGCCGTCGAGCACGCTCTGCGCGCCGAGCCAGATCGTGGCGGCGGTGCCGCACGCGGTGCCGAGGCCGACCAGGATGCGGAACTTCAGGCCGACCACCACCGAGCCTTCCGCCGCATCCACGGCGTGGTCGGTGGCGCGCGCGAAGGCGGCGTCGCCGGCGGCCTCGCGGCGGAACGCCTGCACGGCGGGCAGCGTCGACAGCGCCCGTTCGGTCACCTCGTAGAGCCGCGTCTCCGCTTCCTGCTGGACGTAGCTGCGCTCGAGCATCGGCGTCATGTAGCGGCGCAGCACCAGCACCAGCCACGGCGCCACCGCCAGCGACACCAGCGTGAGCTGCGGCTCCAGCCGCCACAGCACCGCGAACATGGCGACGAAGGAGACCAGGGCGGCGACGAACGGCAGCACCGCGTCCTTGACGATCACCGAAACGCAGCCGCAGTCGGTGGTGACGCGGCGGATCGAGTCGCCCACGGCCTGGCGGCTGTGATAGCGCAGCGACAGCCGCTGCAGGTGGCTGAAGACGTCGGTGGCCAGGTCGTAGACCATGCGCTGGCCGAAGCCGATGTTGGTGTAGGCCACGGCCACGCTGAGCGCCCAGCCGGCCAGGAACAGCGCCACGGTGGCGGCGGCGCTCCACAGCACCAGCGCCTCGCGCGAGCCGTCGCCGGGCAGCGCCGCGACCATCGCCGCCAGCCACGGCGTGAGCGGCTGCGCGCCCAGCGCGTGATCGACCAGCAGCTTCAGCGGCCACGGCTTGAGCAAATCGACGCCGACCTTGCCCAGCATCGTCGCGATCACGCCGACCAGCGCGCGCCAGCGCCGCAGCGGGTAGCGCGACAGCCACCGCACGGTGCCGAGCACCCCGCGGTCGGCCGGGGCCGGGGCCGCAGCCGGGGCGACGACGTCGGCGGCGGTGGCGCTCATGACGCCAATGCCTCCGCCGGCGCGCCGGTCTGCAGGTCGTGCATCCGCCGGTAGCGGCCGTGGCGGGCCATGAGCGCCGCGTGCGTGCCCTGTTCGACGACCCGTCCGCCGTCGATCACGACGATCGTCGATGCCCGGCGGATGGTGGAGAAGCGGTGCGCGACGATGAAGGTGGTGCGGCCGCGCATCAGCCGCTCCAGCGCCTCGACAACCGCGTGCTCGGTCTCGCTGTCGAGCGCGCTGGTCGGCTCGTCGAGCACGAGGATCGGCGCGTCCATGAGCAGCGCCCGGGCGATGGCCACGCGCTGGCGCTCGCCGCCCGACAGCGACCCGCCGCGTTCGCCGAGCACGGTGTCGTAGCCCTGCGGCAGCGCGCTGATGAAGGCGTGGGCGTTGGCGGCGGTGGCGGCGCGCACGATGTCCTCACGGGTGGCGTCGGGCCGGCCCAGGGCGATGTTCTCGGCCACGCTCACCGGGAACAGGAACGGCTCCTGCAGCACCACGGCCACCTGCGCGCGCAGGCTGGCCAGCGTGACGTCGCGCAGGTCGTGGCCGTCCACCAACACGCGTCCCGCCAGCGGATCGGCGAAGCGCGGCAGCAGCGCCACCAGCGAACTCTTGCCGGCGCCGGTCGGGCCGACCACCGCCACCACCTGGCCCGGCGCCACGTCGAGGGTGATGTCGTGCAGCACCGGCGCGTCGGGGTGATAGCCGAAGTGCACGTGGTCGAAGGTGACGTGGCCGCGCACCGGCGGCAGCGGCACGGCGTCTGCGCGCTCGGGCACCGACTCGTCGGCGGTGAGCACGTCCATCACGCGGTCGACGCCGGCGCCGGCCGTCTGCAGCGTGGTGTACATCGTCGCGAACGTGGAGAGCTGCCACTGCAGCGAGGTGAGGTACGCCAGGAACACCAGCGCGGTGCCGAGCGTGAGCCGGCCGTCGAGCACGCGCATCGCCGCGTACCACATCACCGTGGCGGTGCCCAGGGTGGTGACCAGGCCCGAGCCCAACGCGTAGGCGCTGCCGACGAGGGCGCCGCGTTGATGGGCGTGGATCGCGGCGGCGGTGAGCGCCGCGAAGCGGCCCTGTTCGACCTCTTCCCTCGAGAACGCCTGCACCGCCGGCACGCTGGTGAGGGTTTGGTGCACGTGCGCCTGCAACTCGCTTTCGATGGCGCGGCGGGCGTGCGCGGCGTCGCGCATCGGCTTGCGGAACACCCACGCGGCGGCGACCATGCACGGCGCCACCGCCAGGGCCAGCGCGGTGAGCCCGGCGTCGAGCTGCAGCATCACTGCGACCATCACCACGGTGGTGATCACCGCATGGCCGGGCCCGATGCACAGCACGTCGACGATGACGTGCACGCACCAGCTGTCCTGGGCGATGCGGCCGATGGTGTCGCCGACCGGGTGGCGCGCGTGCGCCGCCCAGCTGCGGCGCTGCACGCGGGCGAAGAGATCCCGCGCCAGGTCGTAGACCATGCGCCGGCCGACGCGCGTCCACTGCAGCGCGATCACCCATTCGAGCAGGCTGTTGACGGCGAAGATGCCGAGGCCGGCGGCGACCACCCACGCCAGGAGGCCGGACGGCGTGTCCGTGCCGGGCAGGCGGGCCAGGAACGCGCCGCTGCGCCCGTCGAGCGGATGACCGCCCAGCACGTGATCGACCAGGAACTTCAGCGGCCACGGCTGCGCCAGCGTCAGCGCCGACGTGGTGAGCGTGGCCGCGACGATCGCCGCCCAGCCGGCCGAGTACGGCGCGGCGTAGGCGAACAGCCGGCGATAGCCGGCCAGCCGCCCGGGGCGGGTGTCAGTGGGCATGTCCGGTCGAGGGTACCGCGACTCCACGCGCGGCGGCCGCGGCCGTGGCGTTCGAGGCGGTGGCCGTCTTCGACGTCCACAGCGGCATCGCGCCGGCCTCGACCAGCACCTGCGTCATCACCGTATCGGCCAGCGCGATGGTCGCCGCCGCCTGCCAGGAGACGCGGGCCACCAGGCCGACGATCACCGCGATCACCCCGGCCATCCAGCCTTCGGCACCGGTGGCGGCCAGCACGCCGATGCCCGCCGCCAGGCCGATGAGCAGGGCGACGAAGAACGGCGTCACCCGCAGCCGCCGGGCGATGCGCACCAGCACCTTGCCCTGCGCGTGCTCCTCGACCAGCATCTGGACGTCGAAGCGGCCCCAGCGGCCGAGCTGCAGGCTCACGTCGTGCACGCGCTGCCACGTGGCGTCCACCTCGAGCGCGGTGGCCACGCGCGTGCTGCGCAGCCGA
The DNA here is from genome assembly GCA_964442845.1 of uncultured Bifidobacteriaceae bacterium. GTDB lineage: Bacteria > Acidobacteriota > Vicinamibacteria > Vicinamibacterales > UBA2999 > CAWAYR01. The sequence goes on from CAYUAX010000050.1 coordinate 13,474, forward strand.
TCGACCATGCGGGTGAGCAGCGCCTCGCGCGACAGCCACGTCTCCGACCAGAAGGTGAGCCCCTGGCCGCGGGCGGCCAGGAACGACAGCACGCCGGCCAGGTGCTGCGGCGTCGGCGTCGGCACCGAGTGATCGTGCGCCAGCTCGAACTCCGGCGAGGTCAGCATGCCGCGCAGCCGGCCGCGCGCCCGCGCCAGCGGCTGCACCACGTGCAGCCAGGCGATCAGCAGCCGCGCCCGGCGCCGCGACGTGCGCACCGACTTGCCGGGCAGCGTCGCCATGGTGCGGATGTCGGTCTGCCAGGCCAGCCGCAGCGCGCGCACCGCGGTGGCGCCCACGCCGAGCAGGCCGGCCAGGGCCAGCGCCGCGCCGAAGCCGGCGGCGCCGGTCGGCAGCAGCGCCGCGCCGGTGAGCAGCAGCAGCACGGCGGTGATCATCCACGACGCGGTGTGCGGCGCGTAGCCGAGCGGCGAGGCATCCGTGCGATACACCGACGGAAACGGCGCCGTGCCCCACGGGCCGGTGTTGACACAGGTCTCGAACAGCGCGCGGACGAACGGCAGCGGGCTGTAGACGTGGCCGCGCCAGTGGATCTTGGTGCCGACGAACTTGTCGGGGTGGTGCGGCTTGAGCCACACCTCGCCTTCGCCGTAGCCCACCTGCTGGCGCCAGAACGCCCGCACCGACGGCCGGTGATGATGCCACACCAGCGCCGCCGGCGCGAAGCCGATGTCGCCGCCGGCCGACTGCAGCCGCCAGCACACGTCCACGTCGTCGCCGGCGCGCAGGTAGATCGGGTTGAAGCCGCCGATGGCCACCAGCGCGTCGCGGCGCATCGCCATGTTGCAGCCGGGCACGTGCTCGGCGCGGCGGTCGTCGAAGAGCACGTGCGTCGGGCCGCCGGGCGCGCGGGCCACGCACTGCGCCACCCACGGGTCGTCCTCGGGCACGACGTTGGGGCCGCCGACGGCGACGACGTTCGAGGTCAGGAACGGCTGCACGAGATACGCCAGCCAGTCTTCGTCGGCGCGCACGTCGGCGTCGGTGTAGGCCACGATGCTGCCGGTGGCCGCGGCCAGGCCGACGTTGCGGGCGGTGCTCAGGCCGTTGTTGGCGGTGCGAATCAGCCGCACGGCGGGATAGCGCGCGGCGATGGCCGCCGTGTCGTCCTTCGAGCCGTCGTCGACGAGGATGACCTCGTAGGACGGATAGCGGAGCCGCTGCAGCGAGCTGAGGCAGTCGTCCAGGGTGTCGGCGGCGTTGTAGGCGCAGACCACCACCGACACAGTGGGCCAGGCCGCCTGCGCTTCCGGCGCGAACGGCGCCTCGGCGAACACGCGGGCCACGGCCTCGGCCGCCGGCTTGGGCCGGCGATCGCGATCGACCAGGCCGAACGCCCAGTCGTCCACGTCGTGGCCGCCGCGCCACCACTCGTCGGTCCAGGCGAAGGCGACGGCGCCGCACGCGCCCTCGCTATAGGCGGCGCGCAGTTGCATCGCGGTGAGCTCGCCCTGGCCGACCAGCCCTTCGCGGATGCTGTCGGCGCCGGCCTCGGCGATGAGCAGCGGCCGCGGCCCGGCCACGTGCTGCAGCCGCGCGAGGTAGCGGCGCAGCTTGGTTTCGTCGTGCAGGTAGACGTTGAACGCGCAGACGTCGAGGAAGGGCAGCTCGAGATATTCGGTCGGCGGGAAGTTCACGTAGGTGAACAGCGTGTCGGGGGCCAGCGCCTTGCCTGCGTCGTACAGCTCGTGAAGGAAGCGCTCGATGCGCGCCTGGCCGTGCCAGCGCACGACCGCGGCGGGAATCTCGTTGCCGAGCGCGATGAGCGCCACGGCCGGGTGGTCGCGCAGGGCCAGGACGCCCTCGGTGACCGACCGGCGCACTTCGCGCTGGACCGCGGCGTCGTCGAGGAAGGCGATGTGCTGGGCCCACGGCAGGCCGACCATCAGGCGCAGACCGGCCGCGGCCGCCTGGTCGAGCATGGCCGGGGTGGGCACGGTGTAGACCCGCACCGTGTTGACGCCGTAGGCGGCCATCTGGGCGAAGTCGGTCGCCACCCGGTCGAGGGGCGGGAACTGGCTGCCGGTGGCATCCGGGGCGAACGTGCCGTAGGACACGCCCTTGGGCACGAACTTGTGGTCGCCGGCAGCGAGGAACTTCCCGATGCGGCGGATGCGCGGTGACGTCATGACTGGTTGTCGTCGGGGGGTGACGGCGACACGGTAGGAGTCGGGCCCTATGCCCGAAGCACACCGCCGTTCCGGCCTATATTGCGCGAAGCGTGCCAATCCCGCGCAGGCGGAACCTGCCGCCAATCCGTGATCGGTGGGGCCTGGGCGTCCATTGGTTGAGGTTGGGCGTGTAAAGACTTCCAGGCCGGGTCGAAGAGCGGGTGGTCGAGAGGGGCGGCGCGCGCGGCGCGAGGCTGGCCGCCAGCGAAGACAAACGTGTACATGTCGCCGGGCGCTCCGGCTGACGACGACAGAGGAGGGTTCGCGGACCCGCCAGTCTGCCGCCGCCATACCGGAGCGCCCGCCTTCGTGCGCTCGAGCGTTACGCCCCGATGCGCACGGTGAGCGGCGCCGACAGCCGCACCAGCAGGGTGGAGCCTCGCGGCAGGCGGACTTCGTCGCCCGCCGTGCTCAACACCACCGCGGTGCCCGCCCCGGCACCCACGCCCGCGCCGATCGCCGCGCCCTTCTTGCCGTCGAGGGCGGCGCCCACCACCGCGCCGACGGCGCCCGGCACGGCGATCTTCGCCGCGTCTTCCTTCTTGGTGCCTTGTGCCTCGCGGCCCCACGTCCGCGTCGACACGGCGTAGCGGTCGTCGGCCGGCCGCAGTTCAGTGAAGCGCACCGCGAGATACGCCCGGCCCTTCACCTTGCCCGAGGGCCGCGCCACGGTGACGTGGCCGGTGGCCGGCGTGTTGCCGGGCAGCACGGTGCGCCCGTTGACGACGACCGGCGCCGCGAGGTGCGCCTGCACGACGTCTTCGACGCGCGACGTGTTCGACGCGTGGCTCGTGTCGAGGCGCAGCCGCAGCTGCGTGCCGGCGGGGATGGTGATCTCGCGCTCGCTGCGCTGCGTCTTGGCGCCCGTGCGATCGCGATCGGACACGCGGTCCGGCGCGGGCGACGAGGACGTGGCGGGCGAGTCGTGCGACGCCGCGGCCACCTTCGTATAGGTGGCGTTGGCGGCGAGCATCAGGGGGCCGGCAGCGAGGGCCGCTACCAGCGCGCGCTTCCACAGCAGGGTGTTCAGCATTGCGGTCCTCCTGCGCGGAGGAGAGGCAAGCGGCATGCCGCCGGGGCGGCTCACGGAAGTTGCTGCGTACGTGGCACTTCTGGCAACAGCCCGGGACGCTGCCGGGTGTGCAGGAATTGCCGGGGGCCGCAGCTATTACACGCCGTGCCCAGGGTGGGCAGTCCGCTACTTCGCCGTCTTCTGCTCGGTGGCCACGCGGGCCTCGAGGTTCTTCAACGACACGGCCGCGAGCGCCTTGCACGATCCAGCATCCACGAAGGGATCGCCCGCCGCGCCGGGCGCGAGGTTGGCGGCGGCGCGCTTCGCCACCTTGGCGTCCATGCCGGTGGACGACGGATGCGTGGAGAGCAGCACGTCGCACGGCAAGCCCGCCACCTTGGCCATGGTGGCGCGGTAGCTGTCGACGAGGCCGGGATGGTCGGTGTAGCGGTAGTCGTCGTTCGACACGGCCGTGAGGCTGTCCACGTAGACCATGTTCAGGCAGCGGTCGCCTTCACACGACGACCAGGTCCACGTCGTGGCGCCCGGCGTGTGGCCCGGCGTGTAGTGCGCGGTGATGGTGGTGCCACCGAGTTGAACCATCTCGCCGTCCTGCATCACCTGCAGCTTGTCGGTCACCGCGGGGAACGACGAGTCGGGGCCGTCGCCGAATTGCGGATCCTCCGGCACCGGGTGGCCGAGCCGCAGGGCTTCGGCCGTCTTCGCGCTGGCCAGCACCGTGGCGCCGGTGTAGCGCTGCATCGAGCGGACGCCGCCCAAGTGGTCGTAGTGCGCGTGCGACGTGAGGATGTACTTGATGTCGGTCGTGCGCAGGCCGAGGGCGCGGATGCTGGCGTCGATGAGCGGCGCGCTCTGCGGCAGCGCGACGTCGATCAACACCAGGCCGGCATCGGTGGCGATGAGCACGCTCGACAGGCCCTGTGTGCCGACGTAGAACGTGCGGCCGTAGACCTTGAACGGCGCGCGCGGCTGGTTCCACTCGCCGCACATCGCACACGTCATCGCCGTATCTGCCACGAGTGCGGCCGGCGCCGCGTCGGCCGGCGTCGTGGCTGGCGGGGCGGAGGCTGCGGGCGCGGGCGACGACGAACCGCACGCGGACGTCATGAGGGCGAGGACGACAACGGCGACGACATAGTGACGATGGGACAACGGCGGCTCCGGACGAAAATCCGATAGTACAACTCAGGTCCGCAGAATCTCCACGGGATCGACGCGCGCGGCGGCGCGCGCCGGCAGCCACGCGGCGATGACCGCGGCGCCGACCACCGTGGCCGCGACCAGCAGGAGGGTCAGGGGATCGCCGGGTGCGACGCCGTAGAGCAGCGCAGCGACGGCGCCGCTCGTGCCGGCCGCCGCGAGCACGCCCAGCGCCGCCCCGGCGCTCGCCAGGCGTACGCCGTCGCCGACCAGCTGCCCGACTACGCCATGTGCCGAGGCCCCGAGCGCCAGGCGAATCGCGATGTCGCGGCGGCGCCGACGCACCTGGTGGTGCACCACGGCCACCAGTGCCAGGAGGGCCAGCGTCACACCGGCCAGGCCCACGGCGGCGAGCAGGCGGGCGAGCAGGCGTTCCCGCGCGAACGACGCGTCGAGGCCATCCTGCACGGTGCGGACGGCGGCCATCGGGATCGCCGCGTCCACGGCGCGCACGGCGGTGCGCAGGTCGGCGGCGAGTGACGGGGCGCTGCGTGTGGTGCGGACCACGAGTTGCAGCTTGCGGCTGATCCACGCGAAGACCTCTGCCGGGGTCTGCGCGAGCGGGATCAGCACCTCGGGTTCGACGGCGGCGCGGGGCCCGCGATCCCACGTGTCCGCCGCGACGCCGACCACCGTCCACACGCGGCCACCGTCGTCGCCGTTGAACACCGGCACGCCGAACTTCACCGCGCGGCCCAGCGGGGAGCCGGCCGGGACGAGGCGGCGCGCCAGCGTCTCGTTCACGACCAGCACCGGCGCGGTGCCGGCGGTGTCGGTGCGGGCGATGTCGCGGCCCTCGCGCCGCACCGCACCAATCGTCCGCAGGTAATCGGCCGCCACCAGGCGCACGCGGACCTGACGATCGACGCCGGCCGTGAACGCCTCGTCGGCGAGGGCCAGGTCCGACCCGGCGCTGCCGCCACTGAAGGGCACCTGCGACGCTGCGGACACCGCGCTGGTGCCTGGCACCGCGGCGAGGGCGGTGACGATGCGGTCGATGGCCGTCGCGATGGCGGTGGCGTCGCGATAGGGGGCGGCCGGCAGCGTGACCGTCGTCGTGACGACGCCGGCGGCGTCGTAGCCCCGCGGGGCGGCGTCGAGGGCCGCGGCGCTGCGCGTCAGCAGCGCCCCGGCGGCGCCGAGCACCACGGCCAGCGCCACCTGGGCGACGACGAACGCCCGGCGCAGGTGGTCGTCGCCGGCGGCGCCGGCGGCGCGCAGCCGCAGCAGCGGCTGCAGATCGACGCGCGTGCCGCGCAGGGCGGGCAGCAGCCCGGCGGCGAGCGTCACCGTCACGCCGAGGGCGAGCGCGAAGGCGGTGGTGACGACGTCGATGCGGGCCTCGGCGACGCGCGGCACTTCGGCGGGCAGCAGCACGCGCAGCAGATCGGTGAGCCAGAGGGCGGTCAGGAGGCCGCCGGCGGTGGCCAGTCCGGCCAGCAGGGCGGCTTCGATGAGCAGCTGGCGCACCAGTCGTCCGCGGCTGGCGCCGAGCGAGGTGCGCAGCGCCAGCTCGGGCCCTCGATCCTGCGCCCGCGTGAGCAGCAGCGCTGCCACGTTGGCGCAGGCGATCAGCACCAGCACGGCGACCCCGGCCAGCAGCAACGCGAGCCCATGGCCGTAGGCGCCGACGAGGTGCGCGTCGAGTGGCGTGAGGCGCACGTCGAGCGGCGACGCGTCGTCGGCGGTGAGGCCGATGGCGCGGCCGATGGCGGTGAGGTCGGCGCGGGCGGCGGCAGGCGAGGTCTCCGGCGCCAGGCGGCCGATGACATCGAGGTAGCGAGGGCCGATGTTGGTGCGGTCGCGGGCGTCGAGGGCGAGCGGCGCCCACCAGTCGGCCTCCGGCACCAGCGTGTCGGCAATCGGCGGGAGCACGCCGACGATGGTCGCGGCGCCGCCGTTCAGGGTCACGGCGCGGCCCACGATGCCGGCGTCGCCGCCGAAGCGGGTCTGCCACAGACGATGCGACACGAGCAGGACGCGAGGCGCACCCGGCGCGTCGTCGTCGGCCGTGATCGCGCGGCCGAGCGCGGGACGCACGTCGAAGAGCGGGCCGATCGACGCGGTGACCAGCGCCCCGGGCAGGCGATCGGTGCCCGTGGCGTCGGCGACGACGCCGACCACCGGTCGAATCGCGGCGATGGCGTCGAGGGTGCGGGCCTCGGTCTGCCACGCCGCGAAGGCCCCCGGCGACGACTGCCCCGCGGCGCCGCGAGCCTCCGCTTCGATCCACACGAGGCGCTGCGGCTCGGGGACGTCGAGCGGACGCCAGGCCACCGCCCACGTCACCGCGAACACCGCGATGGCGGCGCCCAGGCCAAGGGCCAGCGTGGCAACGGCGGTCAGGGGCAGGGCAGGACGACGGCGCCATTGGCGAAGCGCGGTGCGCAGGTCGCTCCGGAGGTCGGTCATGGCGAGGGGCGACAGCAAGTGATGTGCCGGATCGATGCGTGAAGCACGCGGCGGACCGTCGTAAGGACGCCGCGAGCCGCTGTCGCGTCCCGCGCACCCTCGTCCCGAATCCGGACGCTTTGTCATCCGCTCAGAGTCGGTGACTCAGAGGCGATGACAAATGCTGCGGAACTTGCCAATGTATCTATAGTAGATATAGTGTGACGACGATGGCACGATTCGACCCCTCGCCCTACCTGCCGCTGACGCCGGCGATGTTCCAGGTGCTCGTCGCCCTCGCCGACGGCGAGAAGCACGGCTACGCGGTGATCAAGGAGGTGGCGCGACGCACCGACGGCAAGGTGCGGCTGCGCGCCGGCACGCTCTACACCGTGATCCGCCGCTTCGTGGACGACGGGCTGATCCAGGAGTCGGCCGAACGCCCCGACCCCGCCCTCGACGACGAGCGCCGCCGCTACTACCGGCTCACCGAGCGCGGCCGCGCGGTGGCCCTGGCCGAAGCCCGCCGCATGGCCGACACCCTGGCGCAGGCCCGCGCCAAGCTGGGAGCGATCTGATGGCGCCACGACTGCTGCGTTGGATGCTGCGTCTGCTGCCGCGCGAGGTGCGCGACGGCTATGCACGCGAGATCGAGCGGACGGTGCACGACGAAGCCCGCGAGTTGTCCGGCCGCGGCCGCCGCGGCGCGTTGGCCGGCCTGTGGCTGACCACGCTGCTCGACGTGGTCCGCACCGCGCCGGGCCAGCACCTCGACATCCTGGGCCGCGACCTGCGCTTCGCCCTCCGCTCGATGCTCGCCCGTCCGGCGCACACCCTCACCGCGGTCGTCACGCTGGCGATCGGCATCGGCGCCAACGTGGCGATGTTCGCCGTCGTCGACGGCGTGCTGCTCGCGCCGCTCGACTATCGCGACGCCGAGCATCTCGTGGCCGTGGGGGAGACGCGGCAGGGGGACGACCCCATCACCATGGGCTACCTGTCGTTCGTCGATCTGCGGAATCAGGCGCGCAGCGTCACTCACCTGGTGGCCGCGACGCAGTCCACCGCCACGTTCAGCGGCGGCGGACAGGACGCCGAGCGCCTCAACGCGATGCGCGTCTCGCGCGACTACTTCGACCTGGTGGGCGTCCAGCCCCGGCTCGGGCGCGCTTTCACCGCCGCCGAAGACATGCCGGGGGCGGCCCGGCGGGTGGTGATCCTGAGCGACGGGCTGTGGCGTCGCCGCTTCGCCGCCGACCCGGCGGTGATCGGCCAGTCGGTGGCGATCAGCGACATCCCCCACGTGATCGTCGGGGTGATGCCGGCCGGCTTCGACGACATCGTGGCCAGCCGCTTCTACAAGGACGCCGCGCTCTGGTTCCCGCTCGGCTACGACCCGACGGCGAGTTTCGCCTGCCGCACCTGTCGGCACCTGCGGGTGTTCGGCCGATTGGCGCCTGGCGCCACGCCTGAAACCGCTGAGACCGAACTCACTGGTCTGTTCGCGCGGATGGCCGAAGCCGACCCCGGTGCCTACACGAATCCCGGCGCGCGGGTGACCCGGCTGCGCGACGTGCTCCTCGGCCCGGTGCGTCCCGCGCTGCTGCTGCTGTGGGGCGGCGTGGCGGTGCTGCTCGTCGTGGCCTGCGCCAACGTCGCCAGCCTGCTGCTGTTGCGGGCCAGCGAGCGATCCGGTGAAGTGGCGGTGCGGGCGGCGTTGGGCGTGACGCGCGTCCGGCTGGTGCGCCAGCTCCTCACCGAGTCGGTGCTGCTCTCGGCCGTGGCGGCACTCGTCGGCCTGGCGCCAGCCTGGGCTGCGGTGCAGATGATCGCCAGCGCGGGTCCGACGGAGCTGCCGCGCCTGGCGAGCCTGTCGCTCGATGCGCGCGCCGTGACCGCGGCGGTCGTGCTGGCGATGGCCAGCGGCGTGCTCTTCGGCCTGGCGCCGCTGCGCCTGCTCACCCGTCGCGACGCCGGCGATGCGCTGCGCGGCGCCGGACGCCGCACCGGCGGCGCGGGCACCTGGCGCACGCGTGCCGTCCTGGTCGCCGGCAATGTCGCCATGGCCGCGGTGCTGCTGGCCGGCTCCGGCGTGCTCGTGCGCAGCGTCACTCGGCTGCTCGCCGTCGATCCCGGCTTCACGCCCGACGGCGTGTTGACGATGCGGCTGTGGGCCGGCGGCGCGCGTTTCACCCAGGGCGACGCCCCGCAGCAGATCGCCGCGGCAGTGGCGTTCTACGATCAGGTGTTGAGCCGCGTGCGGGCGCTGCCCAGCGTGACCGCGGCGTCGGCGGTGACGACGCTGCCGCTCGGTGGCGACATCGACAGCTTCGGGTTCCACGTGGCGGGACGGCTCTCCGCCAATCCGGCGGATGCGCCGTCGGCCGACCGCTTCGTGGTGACGTCCGACTATTTTTCGACGATGGGCATCCCGCTGCTGCGCGGCCGGCTCATCGACGCGCGCGACGGCCCGCAGGCGGAGCGCGTGGCTCTCATCAATCGCCAGGCCGCCGAGACGATGTTCGGTGGGGACGATCCGATTGGCCGACAGGTGATGCTCGGCCCGGTCACCGCGCCGCCGCGCACCATCGTCGGCATCGTCGGCGACGTGCGGCATCGGGGTCTCGATCAGCCGGTGGAGCCGCAGGTCTACGTGCCGCAGGCGCAGTGGGTGTGGGCCGAGACGCTGATGACGCTGGTGGTGCGCACGAGCGGCGATCCGCTGGCGTTGGCCGGCGCGGTGCGTGGCGTCGTGCGCGATGTCGATCCGGCGCAGCCGATCACCGACGTGCGCCGCTACGACGACGTGGTGGCCGCAACCTCGAGCACGCGGCGGTTCGTGGCCGGGGCGCTGGCGGCGTTCGCCGCGCTGGCGCTCGTGCTGGCCGTCGTCGGTCTCTACGGCGCGCTCAGCGTCACGGTCGCGCAGCGGCGCATGGAGATCGGCATCCGCCTGGCGCTCGGCGCGCGGGTGCAGGCGATCCGCCGGATGGTGTTCGTACACGGGCTGCGGCCGGTGCTGGCCGGGGTGGTGGCGGGCTTGGGCCTGTCGCTGCTCGCGCTGCAGGCGGCCTCCGGGCTGCTGTTCGACATCGAACCGGCCGACCCGGCGACGCTCGCGATGACAGTGGCGGTGCTGATCGCGGCTGGCGCGGCGGCGTGCGCCGTGCCGGCGTGGCGGGCCTCGCGCATCGATCCGGCGACGTCGCTGCGCGCCGAGTAAGCCACAGAACCGTCAGCCGCCGCCCGTGGTACCAGGCACCACCGCGGCGCCTGGTGACAGGCACCGGGCGGAGCGACTGACAGAACTGCCAGCCCGCAGCCATCACGCTCCCGACACAGAGACGGGGCACTCGTCGCCGTCCGGCGATGCACCTCCGCAGGCCGCCGCGGCGTCGAACCGAGCATGCCGGGCAAGGGGCTCGAGGCGCTGCTGGCGCTGCACGCGGGTGCGGCGTGCGCGATGGCCGGGGTGATCTGGTTCGTGCAGGTCGTCCACTATCCGCTGTTCGCCAAGGTCGGTGTCGACGCGTTCCCTGCGTACCATGCCGCGCACGCCCGGCTCACGACCTGGGTCGTCGGGCCGCTGATGCTCGCCGAGGCGGCCGCGGCTGTGGCCCTGTGGCTGCTGCGCCCGGCGGGAGCGAGCCCCGCCCAGCTCTGGGCGGGCGTGCTGCTCGTCGCGCTGCTCTGGGCGACGACGTTCCTGGTCGCGGTGCCGCGTCACGGCGCGCTGGCGGGCGGCTTCGCCCCGGCAGTCGCGGCCAGCCTGGTGACCACCAACTGGGTACGCACCGTGGCCTGGACGGCACACGCCGCGGTGGCTCTCCTCGTGGCTCGCGACGTGCTGACCGCCGCCGCGTCCGCGCGCTGACGTCGCCGACGCCTCGTCGGCTCATGACCGATCCGCCGGTTCCCCACACTCCGCGCCGATGTCCACGTTCACCGCCGCACTTCGCCCGTTCCGCGCCACTCCGGATCGGCGCCCCTCGCGCTGGGTCCTGATCGGCTACGACCAGCTCCGGCCGGCCCATCCGCTGCTCACCGGTCCGTCCGCGGACACCGGCGTGATCTACATCGAGACGACCGCCAAGCCGGCGCGGCGGCCGTATCACGCGCAGAAGCTGGTGCTCCTGATCGCCGCGCTGCGGCACGACGCGCTGGCCCGCGGCCGCGCCGGTCATCCCGTGATCCATCACGTGTCCGATCAGTGGTACGACGGCGCACTCGAGGAGGTGCGCGTGCGACACGGCCTCGACGTGGTGGAGACGCTGGCGCCGGCGGAGGCCGAAGTGCGCGAGGCGCTCGACCGGCTGCCCTGGCTCCGCCAGCACCCCAACTCGCTGTTCGTGACCGACGCGGCCTTCTATCGCCGGGTGTTCGCCGGCGCGGCGACGCGCCGACTCGAGAGCTTCTACCGGGCGGCCCGCCGCTCGACCGGCCTGTTGATGGACGGCGCGGCGCCAGCCGGCGGGCGGTGGAACCTCGACGCCGACAATCGCCGCACGTGGCGCGGTGAGCCCGCGGTGCCGCCGCTGCCGCGGTTCACGCCCGATGCCATCACCGCGGAAGTGATGACGCTGGTTCGCGACCGCTACCCGCATGCCTTCGGCGCGGTGGACGGCTTCGCCTGGCCGGTGACCGCCGCCGCGGCCGAACAGGCGGCCGACGCGTTCTTCGCCACGCAGCTCGCCGCCTTCGGCCCCTTCGAAGACGCGATGGCCGATCACGAGCCGGTGCTGTTCCACTCACGACTGTCGGCGTCGATCAACCTCGGCCATCTCGACCCGCTGGCGCTGTGCCGGCGCGCCGAGGCCGCGTGGCGGCGCGGCGAGGTGCCACTGGCGTCGGCCGAGGGATTCATCCGCCAGATCGTCGGCTGGCGCGAGTTCGTCCGTCACGTGTTCGACGAGTACCGCTCGGTCTACATCGGCGGCGCGAACGCGCTCGACGCCCGGCTGCCGCTGCCGGCGTGGTACTGGGGCGAGCCGTCGGGCCTCCATTGTCTCGATCGCACCGTGGGAACCGTGATCGACTCGGGCTACAGCCACCACATCACCCGGCTGATGGTGCTCAGCAACTTGGCGACCCTGCTCGGCGTCGACCCGCACGCGCTGAACGCGTGGTTCTGGATCGCGTACGTGGATGCCTACGACTGGGTGGTCACGCCCAACGTGGTCGGCATGGGCACCTACGCCGACGGCGGACTCTGCGCGTCGAAGCCGTACGTGTCGTCGGGGAAGTACCTGCAGCGCATGGGGCCGAGCCTGTGCGCGGCGTGCCGCTACGACCCGGCGGCGACGACGGGCGCGACGGCCTGCCCGTTCAACCACCTGTACTGGGACTTCCTCGAGCGTCACCGCGACCGCCTGTCGGCCAACACCCGGATGGCCGTGCCGCTCGCCGCGCTGCGGCGGCTGGCGCCGGCGGTGATGGCCGAGCACCGGCGCGAGGCCGCGCGCTGGCGCGAGCGGGCGAGGATGCCGCGTGCGCCGGAGCCGGGGGAGGACACCGGCGCACAGGCGTGAGCGGATCGTGCGCCGCGTCGGCGCGACGGGTGAGGCTTACCGCGGCGCCGCGGTAGCCGCGGCAGCCGCGGCGCGGGCGGCCTGCGCTTCCTGACGGCGTCGGGTCAGGTGCGGGGTGATGCCGAGCATCCGCTGGATCACCATCAGCTGCGCGCGGTGGTGCATCTCGTGCTCCTTGGCGCCGAGCAGCATCTCGAAGCGCGACTTGCTGGGCGGCTGCAGGCCGGCGGGGAACGTGACGGCCTCGGCGAGCTGCGCCTCGGTGAGCGTCTCGAGCCAGGCGGCGAACTGCTCGCCGCGCGTCGTCAGCGCCTCGAGAATGGCGGCTTTGCCGGTGAGCGACGCTTCGATCTGCTTGGCCTGGCCCATGTAGCCGCCGAAGTCCTCCATGGACAGGTGCGACTTCTTGTCCACGCCGTGCACCATGTAGTGGAAGTTGGTGCTGGCGACCAGATGCGCGAGCATCGCGCCGACGGTCATGGCGCCGTCGGCGGCGGTGTAGCCGTACTGCTCCTCGGGGATGTCCTGCGCCGTCTGGATGGTGTTGTGACGAACGGTGCGGAACGCTTCAGCGAGCTGCTTGCCGCCGTAGTAGGTCATGCCCTGACGTCCTCCTGGTTGCGCGTGCGGGTGCGCACGGCGCCGGCATCTGCAAAAGGCGCGACACATTGTAGTGGGTCCGCGTGGGCAGACGCGCGCGGGGCGCGAGGGCGGTGCCCAGTGGGTCGCGCCTTGGCGGAGCGGGCGGTCCGCCCGACGGTGCCGCTATAGAGCGAGGAGCGGCTGTCCGCCCAGCGCCAGGGCCAGCGTGACGCCGACGACCATCAGCCACAGCGCCGCCGCCGCGGCCAGCACGCCGGTGCGCGTGGCCGGCGCGGCCACTGAGCGATCGATAGCTGCGCCGAGCAGCGGCAGCGCCTGCAGCGCGTGCAGGCCGATGAAGTGGGCGATGCGCAGGTCGCCCTGGTCGATCGCCCAGTTGACGAACGGCAGCCCGGCGCCGCCATCCGGGCCGGGCACGCTGTGGCCGCGGTTGGCGACGATGACGAAGCCGAGCAGGCTGCCGACGACGAACAGCGCCAGCCCGAGCCGCACGCCCCACAGGTAACCGGCGCGCACTGGCGGCGTGTCCCTGCGGAGGGCCCAGAGCATCGCCGCGACGGCCACGGTGTTGATCGTGATGGCAATGCCCATCAGCGAGAAGATCGCGCCGTCGAGGGCGGTGCGCTCGTTGAAGTGCGACGTGGTGCCGCGCGCCGCCTGGCCGACGATGCAGACGATCTCGATGGCCATGGTGACGACCATCGTCCGCGTGATCAGGCGGCGGGCACGCCGGTGCGCCGGCGAGATCTCGGGCGTGAACCACGCGATCGTCGCCAGGAAGATCGCGATCGAGATCGCGAACTTCATCGGCTTCATCCAGCGGTTGACGCCGGTGATCAGCGTGTCGTCGAAGGGCGCGAGGGCGGCGAGCCCGGCGAACAGCGCCGCGAAGGCCAGTGCCGAGACGGCGAGGAGCCGATCGCGGGCGAGCAGCGTGGCGAGCATGCGGGGCCTCGTCGATTGAGACGTCGTCAGGCGGCGGCCAGGTCCAGCGTGCCGGCCTTCCACGTCCGCAGTCCCAGGTAGGCCAGCAGGCCGATCGGGCCGAACAGGAACGTCAGCAGCAGGCAGGGCACGACGAGGAGGTGCGGCACGCCGCGGCGCTGCGCGTCGCGCACTTCCCACGCGCCGATGAACAGATCGAAGGCCAGGTAGTGGACCCAGCCGGCGAGCAGCAGGGCCGGGTTGGCGAACAGCCGCTGCACGTCGGCGAGGGAGCCGAAGCCGCCATCGGCGGTGCCGAAGTGCTGGACGATGAGCGCCAGGTAGACGAGGGCGATGGTCAGCGGGATGGCGACGCTGGCGACGAGATGGGCGAGGCGCTGGCGCGGCAGGGTGATCAGCAGAAGCCAGCCGCCCATCGCCAGCGTGCTGCAGATGGAGAAGACCGTCTCGAGCATGTCACCGATTGTAATCGGCTCTGAGTCATTTACTCAGAGTCATCGACTCTGCCCCCGACGCGGGGCAGTCGGTGCCGACGCCGCTCCGGGGCCGTCGAGCCCGGACAGCGTCTGCCTGCGCCGGCGTCAACGGTTGGTTGACGATCTGCAGCCAGTCATCAATGGGCGGCAATTGGAGCGGCCCGTCACTCAGAAGGTGGAGGGCTGTCGATCGTTCCCATGCACTCGACCAGCGCCATTCCTCCGCGCGGTCGACCAGGCCCGCGCGGACCGGATTGGCTTCGACGTAGCGCAGGACGTTGAAATAGTGCAGGTCGGTGGCAATCAACCGTGCTCGATACCGTCCCTGATAGACGTGCCCCGTACCGGTCGTGCCACTTCGACGTCTGAAAATTGCCGCGTGCGCACTGGTCACGCGCTGCAGAAAGTTCGACAACTGGGACGCCGATTCGGGCCAGAGAACGAGATGCCAGTGGTTGGGCATCACGGCGTAGCCGAGCAGGCGGAGGTGGGTTCGCGACGATGCCCACGACAGCAAGCCAACGAAGGCCGCGTAGTCGGCGTCTCCGGCGAAGAGGAGTCGCCGGTCGTTGCCGCGGTTGATGACATGGACGACCGAGCCGTCGGAGATCTGCCGTCGAGTGCTGCTCACACCTCACCTCCCCTGCGAGGCGAGGCAAGAATCGAACCAATTGTGGCTACAACCCTCGGGGCGTTGACGGCTCCGGGTCGATGACTCCGAGTCGATGACTCCGAGTCGATGACTCCGAGTCGATGACTCCG
>CAYUAX010000051.1:0-22750 GCA_964442845.1 uncultured Bifidobacteriaceae bacterium
CGGCACGACGATGGAGAAGGGCAACGACGCCACCCATCTCGACCTGCCGTCGGGCATCGCCATCCTGAAGAGCGGCAACATCGTCGTCACCGATGGCTATGGCAACAACCGCGTCATCCTCTACGACAAGACCGGCAAGTTCCTGAAACAGGTGGGGAAGGGCGCCGGCGGGCCGGCCGACAAGGGCACCGGTCCAGGCGAGTGGGTGCTGCCGCACAAGCTCGCGGTGGACGCCGACGAGAACCTCTACATCATCGACCGCGAGAACAAGCGGCTCCAAGTGTTCGACAAGGACCTGAACTACAAGCGCGAGATCAAGAACGAGTGGAACCCGTGGGACGTCCACATCTCCCGCCGTGGCACCGAGGGCGTCGGCTTCATCGCCGATCACCTGCTCGAACGCGTGCACAAGTTCTCGCTCGCCGACGGCAAGCTGCTGGCCACCTGGGGCTCGCAGGGCCTCGGCCCCGGCCAGTTCGACTGGGTCCACGGCGTGGTGGTGGACTCCAAGGGCGCGGTCTACGCCGCCGACACGTACGGGCAGCGGATCCAGAAGTTCGTGCCCTCCGGCACTTCCCGTTGAGCGTGCCGTCGGGCACGGACTTGAGCGGCTGGGGGCTGGCGGCTAGCGGCTAGGGGTGGAACGAAGCGGGCCCGGTGAGCGCGTGCGCATCCGGGCCCGTAGTCTCTCCGTGCGTCAGCGTGACTCGCTAGCCGCTAGCCGCTAGCCGCTAGCCGCTAGTCACGTCACTTGCGGCTGATCGGCGGCACCACGCCGTTGACGCGATACGCGGTGACCAGCTTGCCGTAGTGCTCGCCCTGGTGTTCCAGCCAGCCGATCAACTGCGGCCGCGGCCCCTTTTCGACCAGCGGATACGACTCGGCGATCGCCGCTTCCATCTCGCTGACGACCGACGCGCGGGTCTTCGGCTTGGCCTCGTCGGCCTTCTCCTGCGCCGCGAAGTCGAACTTCTCGCCGCGGGCCTGCGCCGACGTGGCTTTCAGGCCGAGCGTGACGTGCCGCAGCTCCTGCATCACCGTGCGCGTGTCGGGATGCGGCTTCCACTGCAGCTTGTCGTCGGGGTACTGCGTGTCCTTGGCCATCGCCAGGATCTTGTCGTGCGTGGCCTTCCACGAGCGGACCACGACCTGGTCATAGGTCGGCGGCGGAGTCTGTGCGGCGGCGACCGTGGCGAGCGCGAGAACGAAGAGAGCAGTCGGCAATCGGCGTGGCATGCGTGACCTCCCGGGTGAACGCGTCTCGATTGTAGGACCGGCGGCTCGGCGCGGCGGCCGACATGTGACGGACGGCGGCTGTGCGGGACGAGTCCCCGGAGCGGCGGTCAGGCGCCGAACGCCCGGCTCACCGTCCACCACGCGCCGACGAGCGCGATGGCCAGCGACGCCGGCACGACGACGCGCCGGTGGTACCAGGCGCGCTGCTGCCACCAGCCGACCAACAGCGCGGCGGCGGCGATCACGGTCAGCTGGCCGGCCTCGACGCCGAGATTGAAGCCGACCAGTCCGATCGCGAAGTCGCGCCGATCGAGGCCGAGGCCGGTCAGCACTCCGGCGAAGCCGAGGCCGTGGAGCAGCCCGAACGCGAAGACCAGCGCCACCCGCCACGGCGTGAGCGTCCGGGTCCGCAGGTTCTCGACGGCGACGTAGACGATCGACAACGCGATGAGCGGCTCGACGACCCGCGCCGGAAGCGCCACGACCCCGTAGAGCGACAGCGCCAGGGTGAGCGAGTGCGCCACCGTGAACGTGGTCACCTGGACCAGCACCGGACGCAGCCGCGCCTGCAGCAGGAACAGGCCGAGCACGAACAGGATGTGATCGAGCCCGCGCGGGAGGATGTGCACGAAGCCGAGCGCCAGGTATTGGCGCAGCCGGGCCCAGGGCGACGGCGGCGCGAACGGGCCGCCGAGCGCGAGCGCCGTGCTCCAGGCGTCGCCCTGCACCCATTCGGTGGTCTCGCTGCCGTCGGCCAGCGTGACGGTAAGCGGGTAGGGATCGACGACCAGGCCGTAGTACCAGCGGAGCGTGGCCGCGCCGGCCGGCAGCTGTCCTGTCAGCGTGAAGGCGGCGAGGGCGAACTGTCCATCGGGCACGGTCGGCGGCGGCGGGGAGTACTCCACGGCGTCCGGCCGCACCTCGGCGCCGTCCACCCACAGCACCACGCGATCGATCATGTGCGGCGCCCAGGCGCGCAGCTGCGCGTCCCGGGCCGCGGCGTCGCCTGGCGCGGCGGTGCCGGCCACGCCGGCGAAGCGTTCCAGCCGCAGCACCAGCCACGCCGGATCATGGGCCAGGCGCAGCGCGAACCGGCCGTCGGCGGCGAGCGACAGATGCACCGTCGTGCGCTCGAGATCGTGCGCCGCCAGCCGCGGCACGGCGGCGGTGCCGGCCAGGGCGACCGCCGCCAGCAGCGCGACGCGGCGGTGGGGCCAGGGCACGCCGCCGATCATACGTGGGGAGTTCCGGGTAAGATGCGCGGCATGCGTCGAGTCGTCGTCGCGGTCGCGGGTCTGGTGGTCAGCGCCGTCGCGTGCAGCGGGCCGGCCCCGCCGCCGATCCGCCCGGTGGCCGACGTCAAGCAGTTGATGCAGTTCGTCGTCGAGCCGGCGGCGGATGTCTACTGGGACGGCGTCGGCACCATCGTCGACCAGTCGGGTGTCACCGAGTTCAAGCCGGAGACCCAGGGCGAGTGGGACGCGTTGGTGAACAGCGCGTATGCCATCGCCGAGTCGGGCAACCTGCTGATGATCGGCGCCCGGCCGCGCGACGGCGGCGAGTGGATGCAGATGTCGCGGGCGATGGTGGACGTCGGCGAGAAGGCGATTCGCGCCGCCGAGTCGCATGATCCGCAGGCCGTTTTCGACGTCGGCGCCGAGGTGTACGACACCTGCACGGCCTGTCACGCCCGCTACGCCGTCGACCTGGCGCGTCCCAACGCGCAGCCCTGAGCCCGAGCCGCGTCGGGCGCTGACGGTCCTGTCGTCGAGCTGGCGGGCTGCAGCCGCGCCGCGTCGGACAAGTGTAGCGGAATCTCGCCGGCCGGCGTGGCAGTGAGCTTGCAGCCGGCGCGGGATGCGCCCCGCCCTTGCTGTCGTCGTCGCTGTCGTACTGACCGTCGTGACGCCGTCGTGGGCGGAGCCGCAATCGTCGCCGACCGCGCCTCGCACCGAGCAGGAGTGGGTGGTGCGGACGATTGTCGAGCGGCTCTGGCAATTGCGTGAGCCGATCGCCACGGTGCCGCCCCCGCCGGTCGCACTCGGCGTCACCACGCTGGCGGCTTCGCCGGCCGTCTTCTCCGTTGCCCTCGACGGTCTGTCCCCGCAAACACTGCGCATCGAGACCCACCTCTGGGACGCTCGGAACTACGCTGCACTCGCCGCGGTGATCACCGGGGCACGGCCCCTGGCCACCGGCGGCTCCAATCCCGATCAGGACCCGTCGACCGCACTCGCTTCGCTCAACGCCCTCACCGCTCCGGATCTCGACGTCTTGCTTGCCGAGGATCGGCGGGTCTCCGCGGCGCTCCGCGGTCGTGGCGCTTCGGCGTCGACCCACGAGCGCGCCGCCCTGTTACTCGGGGCGATGGTGCTGCGCGAGGGCGCCGGCGTCTTCACCGACGAGAGGCCGGCGCTGTCGAGGATGACGGCCCACCTGGCCGTCGCACAGGTGCTGCGCGGTGGACGCCGGCCAGGCCCGGCCGGCGTCGTCGCCGAAGCGATCGTCCACGCCGGTGTCGGCCGCGAGCGGGACGCGCGCGCGGCCGTGGAGCCGTTCCATACCGATGGCCAGGCCGCCGTTCTGAGCGCTTGGGCCAGAGCTATCGATCTGCGCGTCACCGGTAACTGGCGCGCGCTGGCCTGGCCGACCCGAGCCACGCCGCTCGAACGCCTCGAGTATGGCCGGGCGCTTCGCCATCGGATTGGCGACGCCCGACTCCTCACCTGGCTGGAACGCAGTGGCGAGGAGCCCAGCGGCCGATGGGCGAGAATCGCCCTCGCGTTCTCGTATTCGGTCGGTGCCGGCCAGTGGTTCGGCGAACTGGGGCTCGCGGCCGAACTCGCCGAGGCGACCCAGGTGTGGCGGGAGTATCGCAACCGATCCGGCGATCCGGATGCGTTGGCGGCGGGGCTTGCCGAGGCCGGCGCCCACTCGCCCGACAGAGCGTTCCGGGTCCTGGATTGGCCACTCTGGGCGGGTTCGGCCGAACGGCACCTGGCGGCGCGTGTCGAATCGCGGTACCGGTCGGAGTGGATGCTGGGGCGGAAGGAGATCCTCGAGGCATTGCCGGGACGCCTGGAGACTGCGTTCGGCCGCCAACGTCTGTGGCCGGCGGTTCGCCTGCTCCTGGACGACGCCGGCGCCCGTGCGGCCGCTCCGGCCGCCGCCGAACTGCTGCGCACCTCGCCGGAGGCCTTCGCGCCAGAGGCGTGGCACGCGATTGCGACGCGCATCGCCCGGTCCGCTGGCGCCGGATCGGCGCGCACAGCGGCAGCATGGTTCACACCGTGGGAGCCGTCGGGGACAGTGATGCGACCGCGGGAGCGGTCGCTCCGCGACGGGCTGCGGCCGCCGCCGCCCATTCCCGTGATGGAACGCTATTACCAGCAAGCCCCCTCCGATCCATGGATCGCGTGGTCGCTGGTGTGGTGGCGGCCGCCGGGCAATCCGTCGCTTGTGACCATCCGGGCCGCGTACGGTCGGCTGCTCGACTACGACGTCACCACACTGCGCAGCCTGTTCGAATCGGTGCCCGGCGCCGTCGAGGAGCTCACAGCGATCGCCACCGCCATGTGTGAGCTGGACGTCGATCAGTGCGTGCGGCTGGCGGAACATCACCGGCGGCACGGCGACGACCTCGAGGCGGCCATCGAGTTCGAGCGGTGGTTCTGGCGGGCCTCCAACCGCGTCGCCGCTGCCAACGGCGCCCGCTGGCTGGTCCACTACCTGCTCGATGCCGGTGAGACGGCTCGGGCGACCGACATCGCCGAGGCGGCGGCCGGCATCGGGTCCGCCACCGGACTGGACACCCTCGCGGAGCTCCTCGAACGGCAGGGCCGCGCGGCCGACGCCGCGGCGATCTACGCCCGGATGGCCACGCGTTACCCTGACAGCGATCTTCCGGCGATCGCGCTGTTCCGCCGTGCCCGCCGTGCGGCTGACACGGCGGAGCGGGATCGAGCGGTCACGCTGCTGCGGCGTCGGTTTCCGCGCGGACTGGAAGAGGTGCCGACCGGCCAGGCGGCGCCCACCGACGGCATCCGCTTCCGCACTTTCGGCCGCCGTGCCGAGCGCGCCGGGCTGCGCCCTGACGACGTCATCGTCGGCATCGACGGACACCGCGTGCGTTCGCAAGCGCAGGCCTTCGTTCTGCTCCGGTCGGCGACGGATGCAGCGGCGACGTTCACGGTGTGGCGCGAGGGCCGCTACCAAACCGTCGTCGCAGCGCTCGGGCAGCGCGAGTTCGGTGTCGTGCCCTCGACCTATCGTCCCGCGCCCGCGACGCCATGATCGCCGGTCACCGGCCGCGCTTGCCGTAGCCCGGCCGGAAGTGCTCGTGACAGGTGACGCACGACTGGTACAGCTCGTCGTTCAGCGCCTCGAGCGCCGCCACGTCCTTGGCCTTGGCCGCCGCGAACGCCTTGCGCCCGGCCTCGAGCATCAGCCGGGCGTCGTCGAGCCAGCGGGTACGGCCGCGCGCGTGCGCCGGCAGCATCAGCAGGTTGCCGGCCTCGGCCAGCGTGAGGGTCTGGGCCTGCAGCGCCGTCCACTCGGCCTCGCTCGCCGGCGTGCGGCTGGTGATGTAGAAGACCGCGTCGGAGGTCGGCCGGATCAGGTGCACCATCAGCTCGCTCATGGTGCCGACGACGCGCGGTTGCACGGCCGGCCGCGCCGCGGCGGGCGGGGCCGCGGGAACGGCTGCTGATTGCGCAGTGGTGATAGCGGCCGCGAGGGCGCACAGGACAGAAGCCAGCCCAGCCGTTCGCATGAGCGCGAGCATATACTCTTCCGCGTGTCGCTGCTGCCCCTGATGCACTGGCTGGCCGAGTTCCCCTCCAGCATCGCGCTGCGCGAGTCGTTGTTCGTCTGGCCGCTCGTCGAGTCGACCCACGTGCTCACGCTGGCCCTCTTCGTCGGCACGACGGCGATGATGGACCTGCGCCTGCTCGGCGTGTCGTTCGGCGGCGTGCCGGCCTCGGCCTTCACCGGCCGACTGCTGCCGTGGACGCGGGCGTCGTTCGCCCTGATGACCGTCACCGGCCTGCTGCTGTTCTACGCCACCCCGGTGCGCAACTACCAGAACCTGTTCTTTCGGGTGAAGGTGATCCTGCTGGTGGCCGCCGGCCTCAACGTGTGGCTGTTCCATTCGCGGATCCACCGGCGGATCGCCGAGTGGGACCTCGAACGGGTGCCGCCGCGGGCGGCGCGGGTCGCCGCGATCGTGTCGCTGGCGGCGTGGGCCGGCGTGGTCGTCGCCGGGCGCATGATGGCCTACAACTGGTTCGACTGCGACCTGCAGCCGCAGTCGGCGTTCGTCAACTGGGCGGCAGGCTGCGTCGTCCCGCCGGTCGAGTAGACGATGGACCTGCTGCCGCTCTTCGAGTGGTTCGAGTCCACCGGTCCCGGCCTGATGGTGCGCGAGTCGGTGTGGCTGTTCCCGGTGATCGAGGCCGCGCACCTCCTCGGCCTGTGCCTGCTCGGCGGAGCGCTGCTGGTCGTCGACCTCCGGCTGCTCGGCGCCGGGCTCACCGCCACGCCGGTCGCGACGCTGGCCCGCCATGCCCGGCCGTGGCTGGTCGGGGCC
This sequence comes from uncultured Bifidobacteriaceae bacterium, assembly GCA_964442845.1. GTDB lineage: Bacteria > Acidobacteriota > Vicinamibacteria > Vicinamibacterales > UBA2999 > CAWAYR01. Next base: position 6,824 of record CAYUAX010000051.1, read on the forward strand.
GTCACGCTGCTGCTCGTCACCGGCGTGCTGCTCTTCCTGTCGGAAGCGGTGAAGTGCTACTACAACCAGTCGTTCTGGGTGAAGATCACGACGCTGCCGATCGCCCTGGTGTTCACCTTCGCGGTGCGCCAGCGCGTGGTCGGCGCCGCGACGGTGAGCCGGGCCACCGAACGCCTGGCCGGGGCGGCGTCGCTGCTGCTGTGGTTCGTGGTCGCCGCCGCTGGACGGTGGATCGGGTTCTCGTAGCGGCCGACCACTCGATCGGCCGCCGCCTACTGGAGCAGCGGCGAGGTATCGCCGGGCAGCAGCAGCTGGCGATGCGCCCACCACGGCGCGATGCCGTTGGTCATCACGCGTTCGTGGAAGCGGCGCAGGTCGAACGCCGCCCCCTCCTTCGCGCGCACGTCGTCGCGCAGCTTCAGCGCCTGCAGCTTGCCGAGGAAGTAGCCGCCGTAGGTCGGGTCGTAGGTGCCGCGCTCGGCTTCCTGGCGCGCCGCCGGCGGCGGCAGGTGGGCGCGCAGTTCGAACAACTGCGCCGCCTGGTCCACCGTCCACGCGCCGGTGTGCAGCTGGATGCCGGCGATCAACCGGCAGATGCGCGTCATCGCCTCGCTCAACTGCGCCAGGCGGTAGCGGGGGTCCTCGGCCATGAACCCCTCGTCGAGCACCATCTGCTCGGCGTAGTGTGCCCAGCCGTCCTGGCCGGAGCTGGGCTGCGGGAAGGGATTGAGGCCGATCCAGATGCGGCGGATCTTGCCGGGGGTCTTGCGCATGAACAGGCTGTGCACGTAGTGGCCGGGCATCACCTCGTGCGCGGCGATCACGGTGAGCGTCGGGATGTTGAACTTCTGCAGCCAGGCATCCTGCCGGGCCGCGTTCCACTCGGCCTGGGCGTCGGTGATGTAGAAGTAGCTCTTCACCGGCGTGGCTTCGAGCGGTGGGGAGGAGTGCATCGACGCCAGGCCGAGGTCGTAGGGCGGCGCCGCGGCGACCACCACCGGTTCCGGCGAGGGCAGCGTGACCAGCCCCTTGCCGGTCACGAACGCCTGCAGCGCGTCCACCGCCTTCTGGGCCGCCGGCACGAGCGCGCCGCGGGCCGGATGGTCGCGCAGGATCTGCGCCCACACGCCGAGGGCGTGCTGCTGCGGGTCGAGGGCCGCCGCCGCGGCGATGAACGCGCGCTCGGCAGCCGCCAGCTCCCGTTCGCCGATCTCGAGCAGTTGCGCCGCCGGCAGGTCGATCAGCTCCTCGGCGCGGTACCGGGCCTCCAGCGTCTCGCGGCCGACCGCGTACGCGCCGGCCGCCTTCGGCAGGCGCTCTTTCTCGAATCGGTCGGCGAACGCCTCGATGGCGGTGGCGGCAGCGGCGGCGGCGGTCGTGAGCTGGCGCTCGAGCGTCGGGTCGGCCAGGCCGGCGAACGCCATCGGCACGTCGTGACGCAGCATGCCGGCGGCGCCGCGAAACATCCGCACGCCGCGCTCGGCCATCACCTTCGGCGGGTCGGCCAGATTGGCGTCGGCGGCGGCGAGCAGCGCCGGCACCCCCTGGAGCTTGGCGATGATGCGCTGCGCCCGCACCTCGGCCGGCGCCGACTCCATCGTCATCAGGTTGTGCACGCCCGACGACACCGCCGACGCGTAGACCATCAGGTTCTTCTGCCAGCTCTTGACCGTGTCGAGGTCGAGCAGCCAGGCCTCGACGAGGCCGCCCATGATGCGGTGATCGACGCGCTCGTCGGCGGTGAGGCCATCCACCGTCAGGGCGCGCAGCGCTGCCTGCAGCTCGCGCCACGTGGCGATCTGCCGGCGGATGCCGGCGGCGCTCAGGTCCTCCAGCGTGTCGTCGTACTGGTGCAGCCCGTTGCCGGCGGCGATCGACGGGTTCATGCGCGCGAACGCGTCGAGGAAGCGATCCACGAACGCCGCGAACGCCGCCGGCGTCGTGGCGGCGACCGGCGCCGGCGACGCCGACTCGCGGCAGCCGCCGAACGGCAGCGCGGCGGCCAGGCACACGCCCAGCGCCAGGGAAGGCAGCGGACGCGCGCGCATGGCGGCTACCGGCCGCCGGGCTTCTTGGGCGGCGCGCCGCCCTCGGTGGGATCGCGGCCGTCGCGTGGGGCGCCGGTGCCCGAGGAGCCCATGAACATCTTGCGGCCGTCGGTGAAGGTGACGTCGCGGCCGTTGGCGCGCTTCAGCGAGTGATCCTTCGTCTGGTAACCGTCGACGACCAGCTCGGTGCCGATCTTGAGCGAGTCGCGGGTCAGGCCGCGGCGCAGCAGGGTGTTCGGCGTGCCGCCCTCGACCATCCACACCTCGGGCTTGCCGTCCTTGACGACCTCGATGTGGATCCAGGCATGGGGATTGACCCACTCGAGCTTCACCACCTTGCCCTGCAGGCGGATCGGCGCGTTGGGATCGAACTCGGCGCCGAAGGCGTGGTGTCCGGCGACCGGCGCGGTGGCCGCGATGGCCAGGGCGGCCGTGAGCCCGAGGAGCATGGTGCGCATCGTGTCGTCTCCTACTGCCGTCGTGACGGCGTGGCGCCGGCGCGCGCCTTCTCCTGGGCGCGCTCGCCGCTGAGGACGTTCATCAGGGCGTAGTTGCCCTCGTGGCAGGCGTACTCGTAGATGAGGTCGTCGAGCTTCTCGAACGGCACTTCGCCGCTCCATGGCCGCGAGAACACCTGCGGGTCGTCGATGGTGAACTTGTAGAGCAGCGTGTCGGCGTCCACCCGGGTGATTCGCTCGGTGACCTTCAGGGTGTCGGAGGCGCCGCGGAACACCTGCGAGGGGTGGAAGTTGGTGGTCTCGACGACCAGCGTGTCGCCCTCCCACCAGCCGATCGAATCGCCCCACCAGGGCCGCACGTGCGCCGGCAGCCGCGGGCGATCCTTGCCGATGCGGATGATGCGCGCGTCGTGCACCATCTCGGTCATCACGAGCACGTGGTCGGGTGTCTGCACGATGGTGTAGTTGTTGTTGTAGAAGTAGTTGGGCAGCATCGGCGGCCCGGCGTTGGAGCCGAACGAGGCGATGCAGCGCTCGGCGAGCGGCCGGTTCTCGGGGTTGTCGTACTGCCCGAACTGGGCGGCCCGCTTGTTGCGCTCGGCCGACCGCGCCAGCGCCGCCTCGGTCATCGGCGGGACGCGGGCATCGGGCGGATCGACGATGAGCGACGTGCGGTACTCGCCGTTGACGACCGCCACGCGCTCGCCGGCGTCGATCCAGAAGTTGTTGTAGCCGCCGACGTTGCCGGCCGCGCCGGTCGAGCCGTCGCCGCCCTGCGGCGGCGCCGGGCGGTTCGGGTCGCTCGGCTTGGCCAGCCGCTCGATGCGGTCCTGGACGCCTTTCTCCATCTTCGCGACGACGTCGGCCGACAGCACCGCCGGCTGGCCGGGCGGGCGCTCCAGCGGCGTGATGGTGGCGTTGCTCCAGTTGCCCTGCAGGTCGGGCGTGCCCTCGGGCGTCCGCGGCATCGTCCAGGCCGCGGCCGCGCCGCCGGCCGGGGCCTGGGCCGCCACCGGCGCCAGGCCCAGCGGGAGCACCAGGCCCAGGGTCACCGCGCCCAGCGCACCGCACGCGAGATGGGAGAGTCGCATCGTCGTGTCCCCTACGGCAGCGGCGTCTTGCGCAGGTGCCCGTACATCAGCTCTTCGACGAACTCCACGCACTTGAACTGGCCGAGCCGGGCGTCGGCCTCGACGTGCCGGTAGAGCGGCATGGCGATCGACCACGGGCGCGAGAAGGTCTCGGGATCGGTGATCGTGGCTTCGTAGCGGATGTGGTTCGGGCCGGTCATCGTGTAGCGCTCGACCACCGTCATCGCGGCGCTGTGATGGTTGCCCGAGCGGTCGAACCAGCTCTGGTCGTTGAAGCCGTTGGCGGTGACGACGAAGGTGTCGCCTTCCCATGTGCCCACCGACTGACCCATCCACGAGTCCACCTGCGGCGGCCCCGGATCGGTGAGGTAGACGTTGCGGACCGCGCCGGCGTACTCATAGGCGATGAAGAACGCCGACCGGCTCTGGAAGATCTGGAACGGGAAGGGCATGTAGGTGGCCCGCGGCACGCCCGGCAGGTAGCACTTGATCTCGGGATCGCGGGTCAGCCAGTTGGCCTGGTTCTCCGCCTTCTTCTTGCGCGCCTCGGGGAGATAGGGCACCTCGCCGCCGACGACGATGCCGAGCCCCGACGGGACGGCGCCGACCGCGCCGAGCGCGACCACTTCCTTGGCCGGCACCGGCACCACCGGCCCCGGCCGCATCGCCAGCGCCGGCCGCGCGGTGTGCGCTTCGATGTCCCAGTTGGCGGTGTTGAGCGCCTGCCACAGGCCGTTGAGATCGGGCTTGCCGTCGGCGGTGCGGGGAATGGCCGCCGGGTTGGCCTGCGCCTGGCTGCCGACCGGACGGGCGATGAGCGCCACGGCGGCGCCGGCGGCGGCGGCGACGAGCGCGGTGATCCAGAGCCGGACGGTTGCGGTACGCACCTGTGACCTCCGCGACCCACGGATGCTCGCATCCGGCGGGGGGCACGGTCAAGCCGGCCGATCGACGCCGGTCACGCGCCGACCGGGTAGACTGCGCGTCTCCGCTCGCCATGAGGTGTGGCGCGCGGCGCCGACCTGTCCCCGTCGTCCGTGATGATCGAACATCCGCTGGCCCTGCTCGCGTTCCTGCTCGCCGTCATCGCGGCGGCGCGGGCCCTCGAGGCGCACGTCGCCGCCGTGCAGACCGTGAGTTCGGCGGTGGTCTGCACGCTGCTGGGCATCGCGCTGGCCAATGCCGGCGTGATTCCGCACGCATCGCCGGTCTACGAGGCGGTGAACGCCTACGCCGTCCCGTATGCCATCGTGCTGGTCATCCTGGCCTCGGACCTGCGCGACCTGCGGCGGGCCGGTGGGCCGATGCTGGCGGCCTTCGCGCTCGCGGCCGGCGGCAGCGTCCTCGGCGGCGTGCTCGCCGGCCTGGCGTTCGCCCCCCGCCTGGGGCCAGAGACCTGGAAGCTCTCCGGGCAATTCGCCGGGTCCTTCGTCGGCGGCGGGATGAACTTCGTGGCGATCGGACGCAGCCTCCAGACCGATCCCACCTTGTTCGCCGCCGCGGCCGTGGTCAACAACCTCTCGACCGTGCCCTGGATGCTGGCGCAGATGGCGATCTACCGCGGCGCCGCGCGGTACTACCCGGCCGGGGAATCCCCGCCGTCGGCCGGCCGCGATCCGGCCGCCGCGTTCCGCGACCGCTGGGCGCATGCCGACATGAGCGTCACCGACCTGGCCGTGCTGGGGGCCCTGCCGCTGGCGGTGCTGTGGGTGTCCGAACGACTGGCGCCGCTGGCGCCCGGCGTTCCGCCGGTGCTCTGGCACACCACGCTGGCGTTGGCCCTGGCGCAGTGGCCGGCGATCACGCGCCTGAGTGGCGCCGCGATGCTGTCCTATTTCGCGCTGCATCTGTTCTTCGTCGTCATCGGCACCGCCGCGATCCTGTCCGCCCTGGTGGGCCACGGCGTCCTGCTGGTGGTCTACATGGCCGCCATCGTCGCCGTGCATGCGGCCGTGGTTTACGGGGCGGGCCGGCTGCTGCGCTTCGATCTCGCCACGCTGACCATCGCGTCGCAGGCGGCGGTGGGCGGGCCCGGGTCGGCCCTGGCGCTCGCCATGTCCCTGCGCTGGCCGTGGCTGGTGACCCCGGGCATCATCGTCGGTATCTTCGGCTACGCGCTCGGCAACTACCTGGGCATCGCCTGCGCCTACCTCGTACGCGCCCTCGGCTGACGTGGCGCCAGGCCGCGGCGCGGCTTTGGATAGAATGGCCAGCCGATGGAGACGCCGCTGACGCCGCTCGAGTTCATGCGCCGCGCGCGGCGGCTGTACGCCGGGCGCGAGGCCGTCGTGTCGGGCGGTGTCCGCCGCACCTATGCCCACGTCTTCGAGCGCTGCGATCGGTGGAGCACGGCGCTGCAGCGACTGGGCGTGGGCCAGGGTGATCGCGTCGCCTACATCTCGCCCAACACGCCGGCCCAGCTCGAGTCGTTCTACGCGGTGCCGCAGATCGGCGCGGTGCTCGTCCCGATCAACTACCGCCTCGCGCCCGAGGAGTTCCACTACCTCATCGCCCACAGCGGCGCGACGGTGGTGTGCGCCGACGCCGACTACCTCGCCGCCGTGGACGCGCTGCGTCCGTCGCTGCCGGGCGTCCGCCACTGGGTGGCGCTCACCGGCGGCCGCGCCGGCTGGATCGACTACGAAGCCAGCCTCGCCGCCGCGCCGCCCACGCCGGTGCGCCCGTCGATCGACGAGCGCGACCTGCTGACCATCAACTACACCAGCGGCACGACCTCGCGGCCCAAGGGCGTGATGATTACCCATCGCAACGCCTGGGTGAACGCGATGGGCATGCTGGTGCACATGCCGATGACGGCGGCCGACCGCTACCTGTGGACGCTGCCGATGTTCCACGCCAACGGCTGGACCTTCACGTGGATCGTCACCGCCGTCGGCGCCTGCCACCTCTGTCTGCCCAAGGTCGATCCGGCGGCGGTGTTCCGCCTCGCCGCCGAGGAGCGGGCGACGTTCCTCTGCGCGGCGCCGACCGTGCTCATCGCCCTGGCCAACGCGCCCGACGCCCTGAAGGCCGGCGTGCCGCCCGGTGTGCGCGTGCTCACCGCCGGCGCCCCGCCGGCCGCCGCCACCATCCAGCGCGTCGAGGCGGGGCTCGGCTGGACCGTGACCCAGCTCTATGGCCTCACCGAGACCTCGCCGCTGATGACCTTCTGCGAGGATCTGCCCGAGCATCGCGCGCTGCCGCCCGACGCCCGGGCCCGCCAGAAGGCCCGCCAGGGCGTGGAGCAGATCGCCGGCGGGGAGGTGCGAGTCGTCGGCGTCGACGGCGCCGAGGTGCCGGCCGACGGCGAGACGCAGGGGGAGATCGTCGTTCGCGGCAACGTCGTGATGCGCGGCTACTACGACGATCCCGAGGCCACGGCGGCGGTGATGGGCGACGGGTGGTTCCACTCGGGCGACGCCGCGGTCGTGCATCCCGACGGCTACATCGAGATCCGCGATCGCCTGAAGGACGTCATCATCAGCGGCGGCGAGAACATCTCCTCGGTGGAGGTGGAAGCCACGCTGCTGCGCCACGAGGCGGTGCTGGAGGCGGCGGTGGTCGGCATGCCCGACGAGAAGTGGGGGGAGGCGCCGCACGCCTTCGTCGTCTACCGCGCCGGCACGGCGCCGTGTCCGGACGCGCTGCGGGCGTTCTGCCGCGATCTGCTCGCGCACTTCAAGGTGCCGCACACCTTCACCGCGGTGCCCGAACTGCCCAAGACCGCCACCGGGAAGATCCAGAAGTACGTGCTTCGCAAGGGGCGGCCGAACATCGCCGCGCAATGACGGGCCGGCCGCCGGCTCGAGGGAGAGCGTGATGAGCGCAAGGGCCCGATCTCGCGTCGCGTGGTGGCTGGCGGCGCTCGCCGCCGTGGTGGCGCTGGCGGCGCCGGGGACGGCGCTGCAGGCCCGGCCCGGGCGCGACATGGCGGCGGCCGCGCCCGAGACGGTCGGCGTGTCGTCCGAGCGACTCAAGCGCCTCGACGCCGGCATGCAGGGCCTGGTCACCAGCGGCCGGCTCGCCGGCGCGGTCACGCTGCTGACCCGGCACGGCAAGACCGTGCACGTCGGCGTCCACGGCGTGAAGGACATCCGCAGCGGCGCGCCGATGACGCGCGACAGCATCTTCCGCATCTACTCGATGACCAAGCCGATCACCGGCGTGGCCATGCTGATGCTCTACGAGGAAGGGAAGTGGCGCCTCGACGACCCGGTGTCGCGCTTCATCCCCGAGTTCGCGACGCTGACGGTGTGGACCGGCGAGAACCCCGACGGCACCCCCAAGGTGGAGCCGGCGCGCCGCTCGATGACCATGCGCGAGCTGATGACGCACAGCGGCGGGCTCGCCTACGGCTTGGTCGGCGGCCACGCCGTGGACAAGCTGTACCTGAAGGCCCGTCTCCTCGACCCGCAGCGGCCGCTGCAGGCGATGATCGACGGCATGGCCGCGCTGCCGCTGCTCGCCCAGCCCGGCACCCGCTGGTCGTACAGCGCCGCGGTGGACGTGCAGGGCTACCTGGTGGAGAAGCTCTCGGGCCAGCCGTTCGCCGAGTTCCTGCGCACGCGGCTGTTCGAGCCGCTGAAGATGACCGACACCGCCTTCTACGTGCCGAAGGACAAGCTGGCGCGGCTGGCGCTGGTGCACGGCGAAGACGCGGCGGGCACACTCACCCCGCCCGACGACAGCCGTGGCGACCCGACGGTGCCGCCCATCGCCGCCTTCGGCGGCCACGGCCTGTTCTCGACGGCCGCCGACTACGCGCGGTTCTGCGAGATGCTGCTCGGCGGCGGCGAGCTGGGCGGCGTGCGCGTCCTGGCGCCGCGCACGGTGGCGATGTGGCGCACCAATCACCTGCAGGCCGAACCGCTCAAGACCGTGCGCGCCGGCAGCGGCTGGGGCCTGGGACCACAGGTGGTCACCGACGCGGCGGCGTTCGGCGAGCCGTATTCCGACGGCTCGGCGAACTGGTGGGGCATCGGCGGCACGTGGTTCTGGATCGACCCGGCCAAGGACTTCGCGTTCGTCGGCATGATCCAGCACAGCGGCCGGTCGCTGCTCGGCGTCACCCAGATCCACGGCCTGTCGCGGAACCTCGTCTACCAGACGATTCTCGACTGACGGCGCGGCGCCGTCGCCGGGCCGGTCACTCGAGGTGCAGCGTCGTCAGCGGCAGCGTCCACTGGGCGTCGCCGACCGCCAGGAACAGCTGCCCGTCCATCACCGACACGGTGAGGGCGCTGCGCCGCTCGAGCCGGGCCGCGGCCGCCTCGATGGCGGCGGGATCGAAGGCGACGACGGGAATCGCGTCGGCGCGATGGATGCGCGCGCCGCGCAGCTGCGCCAACCACTGCCGCACGTCACGGTGCGTGTAGACCGCGGCGCGGCCGGCCAGCTTGTGGCCGCGATGCAGCCGCTCGGCGGTCGGCAGGCCGATCTCGATCCACGCGGTGAGCCGCCCGGTGAGGTCGCGGACGACCACGGCCGGCTCGTCGCCCGACGACACGCCCTCCGTGAAGGCCACGCCGTCCTGGTACTCGAGACAGTAGGCCAGCACCCGGGCCAGCATGTACTCGGCCGACTCGGAGGGGTGGCGGGCCACCCGCAGGTCGAGTGTCTCGTAGACGCCGCGATCGACGTGGGACAGGTCGATGGCGAACTGGTGGACGGTCGCGGTGAGGGCCATGGCGAACGCCGATCGTACCAGACCGGGTCGGGGTATCATCGCGCCGCCCGCCGCATTGCCCGACTTCCCGATGCGCGTCGCCGTTCTCGCCAGCCTGCTGTTCGTCCTGCCGCTGCCCGGCCGCGCCCTCGGCCAGCCGGCGGCGGTGCCGCAGGCCCGGCCGGCCAAGCGGGCCATGGCCACCCGGGTGGACGCCGGCAGCATCACCGTGGACGGCGGCATCGGCGACGAGGCCTGGCGGCTGGTCGATCCGGTGACCGACTTCGTGATGAAGGAGCCGACCGAGGGCGGCGTCCCCACCGACGCGATGGAGGTGCGCTTCGCCTACGACGACCACGCCTTCTACGTCGGGGCGCGCATGTACGCGCGCAACGACCGCGAGGTACAGGCGCCGCTCGGCCGGCGCGACAACGTCACCCAAGCCGAGCACATCCTGATCGCGTTCGACACTTTCCAGGACCGCCGCACGTCGGTGGTGTTCGGCGTCTCGGCCTCGGGCGTGCGCATCGACCGCTTCCACGCCACCGATACCGAAGAGACGTTCGACCTCACCTACGACCTGGTGTGGGATGCCGCCACCCGGCGCGACGCCGACGGCTGGACCGCCGAGATCTGGATCCCGTTCGCACAACTGCGCTTCAACCCCGAGAGCGATCTCACCTGGGGACTGAACATCCAGCGGTTCCGGCCGAGCCTCAACGAGCAGGACACCTGGGTGCTGATTCCGCGCACGGTCCGCGGCTGGTCGTCGTGGTTCGGGGACCTGCGCGGCGTCGCCGACGTGGCGCCGAGCCGGCGTCTCGAGGTGTCGCCGTACGTGGCCGGCGCCTCGACGCTCTACCCGGGCACGACGGCGGGGAATCCGTTCACCGCCGGCGCGAATCTGGTCGGCCGCGTCGGCGCCGACGTGAAGATGGGGCTGGGGCCGAACCTGACGCTCGAGGCGACCATCAACCCCGATTTCGGCCAGGTCGAGGCCGATCCGGCCGAGGTCAACCTCACCGCGTTCGAGACGCGCTTCCCGGAGCGGCGGCCCTTCTTTCTCGAAGGCGCGCCGCTGTTCAACATCGGCCATCCGAACTTCTACTACTCGCGGCGGATCGGCGCCCGTCCGGTCGGTCCGGCCACCGGCGACTACGTCGATTACCCGACCAACACCACGATTCTCGGCGCCGCCAAGCTGAGCGGCCGCCTGCCGTCGAAGACGTCGATCGGCTTTCTGACCGCCGTCACCGCCGAGGAGACGGCGGCGGTCGCCTCGGCGGCGACCCTCGAACAGCGCACCGTGGACGTGGCGCCGCGCGCCTACTTCGGCGTCGGCCGCGTGCTGCAGGAGTTCGGGCGGCTCGGCTCCACCGCCGGCCTGCTGGCGACCGTGGTGCACCGGGCCGCCGCGCCGGGGAGCGCCCTGGCCGATCTGCAGGCCCGCAACGCGCTGGCGGTGGCCGGGAACACGCTGCTGCGGTTCAAGGGCGGCGAGTACGAGATCCGGCTGGCCGGCGGCGGGTCGGTGGTGAACGGCACGGCGGCGGCGATGGAGCGGGTGCAGCGATCGAGCGCCCATTTCGCGCAGCGCCCCGATCGCACCTATTCGCCGCTCGACCCGACGGCGACGTCGCTCGGCGGCTGGAGCGTCCAGGCCAACGTCGACCGGGTGAGCGGCCGCCACTGGCTGTGGGGCGCCAACACCAAGGTGGACTCCGAGAATTTCGAGACCAACGACCTGGCCATCCTCAACGGCGCCGACGGCTGGCTGAGCAACGCCCATCTCCGCTACCGCGAGACCCAGCCCGGCCGCGTGCTGCGCAACTACGAGTTCAGGATCGACGCCAACACCGACACGACGCTGCGCCGCCTGGTGCAGGCCGGCTACCTGCGCGGCACGGCCACGGTGACCTGGGCCAACTTCTGGACGTCGTCGATCGCCGTGCGGCGCGATCTGGAGCAGACCAGCGTGTCGCTGACGCGCGGCGGCCCGCTGATGGGCCGCGGCCCGGGCTGGACCACCGTGGTCAACGTCGGCAACCGCGCCGGCGCGCAGACCCGCTGGACCGGCGCCGTCACCGCCAGCCGCAACGACGACGGCTACGCCAACGACCGGGTCAGCGGCTCGCTGTCGGTGCGCCCCGGTCCGCGGTGGCAGTTGTCGGCCGATCCGTACTACGACCGCACCACCGAGCCGCAGCAATACGTGAGCACCCTGGCGGGCGGCCGGGCCGAGACCTACGGCTCACGTTATGTCTTCGCCGTCATCGACCGCAGCACCCTGGCGACGGCCTTCCGACTCGGCTTCACGGTGAAGCCCGACATGAACGTGGACGTCTACGCCGAGCCGTTCGCGGCGTCGGGCCGCTATTTCGACTACGGCGAGCTGCTGGCGCCGCGCAGCCGCGAGCGGCTGCGCTACGGCACCGCCGGCACGACCCTGACCGCCCATCCCGACGGCAGCCAGACGGTGACCGCCGACGGCGCCAGCTTCACGCTGCGCAACCGCGACTTCAACACGCTGTCGTTCCGCAGCAACGTGGTGCTGCGCTGGGAGTGGCGGCCGGGCAGCACGCTCTTCGTGGTGTGGCAGCAGAGCCGCGCCGGCAGCGAGGTGACCGGCGACCACGTCGGCCCGCGCGACATGTTCCGGTCGCTGACCGCGCCGGGCACCAACTTCTTCGTCATCAAGACGTCGTTCTGGCTGCCGATCGGGTGAGACGCGCGGGGCCGTGGCCGAAGCGGCGACCGAGCACGTAGGCGCCGACGAAGGCCGCGGTGCGAAACCCGGCGGCGCGCAGGACGGTGGCCAGGGTCGGCGTGCCGGCGCGAGGACCACGCCGTTGTCGTGCCCGCCGTGCCCCGTCGGCGGCAGCCCGGTCAGGATCGTGGTGTGCGCCGGCGCCGCACCGACGACGATCCCGATCCCGCCAGGACGCGCCCGCGCACCCGCTCACCGTCACCCGAGCTTGGCCGGCTCGGTGAACATGTCCTCGAACACCCGGTAGTGCCCGCCCTGCATGCCGAGTGACGTGTAGACCGCTTGCGCGCGCGTGTTGGTCTCGTCGACGTAGAGGCGGAGGCCGCCGGCGCCGTCGCGGCGGGCTTCGTCGCGGATGAAGGCATAGAGGGTACGGAACACGCCGAGGCGCCGCGCGTCACGGGCGACGTGCACCGACTGGATCCACCACATCGGGCGGTCGCGCCAGTCGCTCCATTCGTAGGTGATCAGCAGCTGGCCGACGACGCGGCCGTCGTGCTCGGCCACCCAGTAGCGGCCCGGGGCGCGGCCGTCGAGCACGGCGCTGACGCCGCGGCGCAGCGTGGGGAGGTCGAGCCGCAGCTGCTCGGTCTCGGCGGCCATGTCGGCATTGCCGGCGACGAGCACGTCGAGGTCGGCGGGCGTGGCGGGACGGACGGTGGGCATCGGGCGCGGGCTCCAGCGCGGCGGCGCCGCCGGGCCGCCGGCGGCCGCGTCCGCGGTCCAGGGCATGCTATCAGCGCCGGGCGACGACTCTGCTATCCTCCGCCGCAGGAGGTAGGCCGATGACCTCTTTCCCGCCAGCCGTCGTGACGGCCGTCGTCCTGACGGTCGCGACGGTCGAACCGCAGACGCGTCCCGACTTCACCGGCACCTGGACGATGGACCGCGAGCGGAGCGAGTCCGTGCACCAGGCCGAAACCTTCGAGCCGCCGACGGTGGTGATCACGCAGAGCGAGGCCGAGATCGCCATCGAGACGCGCCGCGCTGCGTCCACCGCCCGTACGGTCTACCGCATCGCGGCCGGCGAGCGGCCGGCCGACGGGGCCGGCAGCGGCGGCGCGCGCGCGTTCTGGGAGGGCGCCACCCTGGTGACCGAGGCCTCGCGCACCGTGCAGGGCCAGACGGTCTCGGTGCGCGAGCGGCGAACGCTCGACGCCGGCGGCGCCGAGATGACGGTGCAGACGGTGCTGGTCGTGCAGCACGGCTACTCGATGCGCGGCGGCCGCAACTACGGCGCCGCGACCGACGTCTACCGGCGAACGCCCTGACGCCCTGGATCGCCCTCACGATATGCATGGCGGCCGCGCCGCGGACGTCCTGACCGCGCTGCTGGCCGTGCTGATGGCGGCCGCCGCCGTGCCGGGCGTGTCGTTGCCCGGGTTGTATCGCGACAACCTGCTGGTGGCGGCGGGGTGGCGCGGCAACGACCTGGTGACGCTTGCGATCGCCGTGCCGGGGATCGTCGCTGCGCGTGCCGCCGGTCGCCGTGGGTCGCCGGCCGGGCACCTGCTCTGGACCGGGTTCGCCGACTACGCGCTCTATACGTATCTCTTCTACCTCGTCGGCAGCGCCATCAACGCCGCCTTTCTGATCTACGCGAGTGTGGTGATCGTTGCCACGATGGCGCTGACCCTGGGCATCGTGACTGCCCAGCGGAGCGGCATCGGCCGCCGGATGGCCGAGCGGCCGGCCGGCGGGGTTGCGCTGTTCCTCGTCTTCCTCGGCGCGGGACTCGGCGCCGTGCACATCGCGACGGCTCTGCGATTCGCGGTCACGGGCGAGGTGCCGGCGGTGGTGCATGCCGTGGGCCATCCCACCAACGTGATCGCCGCGCTCGATCTCTGGCTGGTGGTGGCATGGAGCGGCGTGGCCGCCTGGTGGCTCTGGCGGCAGGTGCCGCTCGGCTTCGTGATGGCGGCGGTGGTCGCGGTCAAGGGCGCCGTCTACATGCCGGCGCTCACCGCGGCGACGCTGGCTGCCGCGGCGGCCGGCGCCGACGTCGAGGTCACGCAGGCGTATCTCTGGAGCGGGATCGGCGCGGCGTGTGCGCTGGCGGCCTGGCGCCTCCTGGCTCGCGCCGGCGTCACGGCAGGCGCGTGACGTGGGCGGCCACGGCCAGCCACGTGTCGCCGCGCCTGGCCCAGACGTCGGTGTAGCGGCCGGCACCCGGGCGGCCGTCGGCGTTGGTGTAGGTGGTGCGCGCGTGCACGATGGCGACGTCGCCGAGGATCCGCAGTTCGACGTCGTGGCAGGCCAGCCCGGTGATCGTCACCGGCTTGGCGGTCTGGGCCAGGAACGCGGCCTTGTCGAGCAGCGTGCCGTCGGGCAGCGAGGCACGGAAATCGTCGGCCAGGATCGCGCGAAACCGAGCGACGTCACCGGTCTGGACCGACCGGATGTAGTCGAGGTTGAGGGCGAGGAGGCGCTCGCGGTCGGACGGGCCGGACTGGGCCGCGGCGGCGCCCGCCGCGATGGCGACGACGGTGGCGGCGAGCAGCGGCAGGGACGCGGGCAGCATCGACATGGGCGCATGGTACTCGCCTCCCGAGGTAAGGTGAACGGCATGAGCGTCGCTCCCTCCCTGCGCGGGCTCGCCGTGTGCCTGGCCGCGGCCGCGATCGCCGTCGCCCAGCCGGCCGACGAACCCGACCCGGTGCGCACGGCGGCGGCGCTGCTGCCGGCGGCCCAGCTGAAAGGGCCGCACCACGCCGTGGAGCCACGGGTGGACACGCCCGGCCCCTATCACGTGTTCCAGATCACCTCGAGCTACGGGACGTTCGAGGCCGAAGGCGTGTCGCAGGTGTCGGCCCGCCTCGAGGAGATCGGCGCGCTGGCCGCGCTCGACGACGTGAACAAGGCCGGCGTGTTCGCCAAGGCGGCGGGCCGTTCGCTGGTCAAGGTCGGCACCGGCGTGGTCAGCGCGGTGAGCGATCCGGTCGCCACCGCCAAAGGCATCGGCGCCGGCGTGAAGCGGTTCGGTGTCAATCTGGGGCGCCGCACCAAGCGGACGGTGCAGAAGGCCACCGCCGACGACGGCGAGGCGAGCGATCGGACGATGGGCGAGAAGGCTGGGGGCGCCGCCGGCTCCGCCGCCAAGAGCCTGTTCGGCGTCAACCGCGCGCGGCGCGAATGGGCCCGGCGCCTCGGCGCCGATCCCTACACCACCAACCCGGTGCTCAAGGCGGCGCTGGAGGAGGTGGCCACGGTGGATGCGGCCGGCGGCATCGTCACGTCGATCGTCGTGCCGATTCCACCGCTGGTCTCGACCACGGCCGATGTCGGCGACCTGGTCTGGGGACGCGACCCCGAGGAGCTGCGCAAGTACAACGAAGCGCGGGCCCGGGAGATTGGCGTGAGCGCCGACGGCTTCGCGGCCTTCTTCCGCAACTTCACCTACACGCTGACGATGCAGACCCGGCTGATCACCGCGCTGCACGCCGTCAAGGTGCCTGGCGCCGGCGACTACCTGGAGACGGCCGCGCAGGCCGAGGACGAGCGCGAGGCGCTGTTCTACGTCGAGAGCGCCGAGATGCTGCACCGCTTCCACGCCAACAGCCCGGTGGCGTCGATGTTGACCGATTCGCGGGCCGTGGTGGCGCGGATGCCGGCGGGGCAGGGCGTGGCGCTGCTGCCGTTCGACTGGCTGCGCCGCTCCACCGCAACCGTCGACGAGTTCCGCGAGCTGGCGACCCGCGCGAAGCAGGAACTGGGCGCCGTGACGCTGCACCTGCGTGTGAGCGGCACGGTCACGGAATCCGCCGCGCGCGACCTCGCCACGCTCGGCTGGCAGACCACGCAGTAGGGAAGGCGCCGGCCAGCGCTGCGACGTGGCGCGGCGAATGGTCGGGGCGGGTGTGGATTCGTGCCCATTCGCGACGAGGCCGCTCGTCGCGAT
>CAYUAX010000051.1:22850-28318 GCA_964442845.1 uncultured Bifidobacteriaceae bacterium
GGGTTGCGCCGCGTGGTCGGGGCGGGTGTGGATTCGTGCCCATTCGCGACGAGCCCGCTCGTCGCGATGTGCCTGAGGCCGTCGCGCCGGCCATCGCCGCGCCGTGGCGCGGCGAATGGTCGGGGCGACTGGATTCGAACCAGCGGCTTCTCGCTCCCAAAGCGAGCGCTCTACCAGGCTGAGCTACGCCCCGTCGCGTCAATCTTACCCGCCCCGAGCCCGGGCCCCGCGCCCCCCACACATCTCTTGACTCACATCATCAAATCCACATAAGCTGATTCCACCTCGCCGCCGGCGGGGCTCGCTTATCGAGAGTGGCCGAGGGACCAGGCCCGGTGACGCCACAGCAACCTGACGCACGCGCGTCGTGGTGCTCACCTGCCCCCGAAGGGGGAGAGATAAGACAGGAGCCGTTCGATGTCCGTCGCCCTCTGCCCGCCGCCCGCTGCAGCCTCTCCCTGCCTGCCACGCGCCACCCGCGTCACGCGCCTCGACTTCGCGGGCGGGGCCTCGACGACCCTCGACGAGGCCCTGGACCGCGCCGTGACCCTCGCCCGCGGCCTCGGCCTCGGCAGTGCGGGAGCGTGGACGACCGAAGGCGCGTCGGCTGTCGCGGTCACCGCCGCCGACCACCGGATGGCGGCGGCCCTCGGCGGGGTCTTCCGTGAGGTCGCGTCGGCGGTGGGCGATGGTGCCGGCGTGCGCGCGTGGCGGGGGCCGGCGTTCGTGCCCGGCGACCACCTGCTGTCGGTCGTGCCGCCCGGTCGGACGGGCGTGGCGGTGACCACCGCCGACGGTCACCGCGTCCTGCACGTGTTCAGCGCCTCGAGGCCGAGCGGCGCCGCACCCGGCGCCGCCAGCGCCGGCGATGAGCTTCCGCGGGCGGTCGCGCCGGCGCCGGCGTCGTGCCGCCCGGCGCGATGGGTGGTGCGTCTGCGCCTGCCGCACCAAGCGCCGCCGTCGCCGTTCCTGCGCGACGTGCTGGCCGCGGTGCGCCTCGACGTCGTCGACGTGCACACCGATGTCAGCGGCGATACCACGGTCGGCTGGGCTCGCGTCGCCGCGGGCGCCGGGCGCGATCTCGCCGCCGCGGCCGCGGTGCTCTTCCGCCGTCACCGCCTGCGGCTCACGGCGTGGCGGGTGCTCGACGACGGCGCCGCGGCGCCGGACTGATATCCTCAGGCGCCGTGGCCCGATACGTCGTCACCGGCGCGACCGGCTTCGTCGGCGCCGAGGTGGCCAAGCAACTGCTCTCGCGCGGCCACCGCGTCGTCGCCCTGGTGCGCGATCCGGCTCGGGCGACGCTGCTGGCGCGGCTCGGCGCGGAGATCCTGCCGGGTGACGTGACCGACCCGCCGTCGGTGCGGGCGGCGTTGGCCGGCGCGGATGGCGTCTTCCATCTCGCCGCCTGGTATCGGACGGGGCAGCCGCGGGCGGCCACGCTCGCCGCCGCGACCAACGTCGGCGGCACCCGCCACGTGCTCGAGGCGATGCGCGATCTCGGCATCCGCAAGGGCGTCTACACCAGCACGCTGGCCGTCAACTCCGACACCCACGGCGTCGTCGTCGACGAGGCCTATCGCTACACCGGGCCGCATCTCACGGTGTACGACCGCACCAAGTGGCAGGCCCACTACGAAGTGGCCGTGCCGATGATCGGCGCCGGGCTGCCGCTCGTGATCGTCCAGCCAGGCGCGGTCTACGGCCCCGGCGACACCAGCGCGCTGCGGGCGGTGTTCGTCGATCACCTGCGCCGGCGCCTGCCGTTCGTGCCCGGCCGCACCGCGTTCTGCTGGGGGCACATCGAGGACACCGCGCGCGCGCATCTGGCGGCCATGGAACGAGGGCGGCCCGGGCAGAGCTACATCATCGCGGGACCGGCTCACACGCTGATCGACGCCGTCAGGCTCGCCGCCGCGCACAGCGGCCGGCCGGCGCCGCTGGCCGTGGTGCCGCCGGCGGTGCTGCGTGGCGCCGCCGCCGTCACCCGGCTGGTCGAGCGGGTGATGCCCCTGCCGACGGCGCTGTCGTCGGAGACGCTGGCCGTGCTCGGCGGCGCCACCTATCTGGGCGACAGCGGCAAGGCGCGCCGGGAACTCGGGTTCGCCCCGCGGCCGCTGGCCGAGGGGCTGCGCCACCTCGTCGAGCACGAGATGCGCCAGCTCGGACTGCCCCCGCCGGGGATGGGCTGATCAGCGCGGCCGCAGCATGCCGTGCTGCAGGATGTCGGACAGGATGTGCATCGCCGCCGGCGTCGGCCGACCGAGCTGCCGCTCGACGCCGAAGATCCGCTCGACCGAGAAGTAGTAGATGAACATCCGCACCGCGAAGATGATGGCGACGCTGGCCGGCACGCCGTCGCGCATCCGGGTGTCGAGCTGCAGCCGCTCGCGGTTGGCCTCGGCGAACTGCTCGAAGCGCCGGGCCAGGTCGGCGTAGAAGCGCTGGATGTGACGCCCGTCGAACTCCACCGCGTCGACGTAGAAGAGCGCGACGTGCGGCCGCCAGGTCTGCAGCACTTCCTGCGCCGCCTCGGCCAGGATGGTGAAGTCGTCGAAGAACCGGCCTTCCTCGAGGACGACGTTGATGGGGAAGTCGGGCCGCTGGGTGATCGCCTGGAAGCGCTCGAGCAGCGCCTGGAAGATCGACTCCTTGTCGCGGAAGTGGTGGTAGACGCTGCCGGTGGAGACGCCGGCCTTGCCGGCGATGTCGCGCATGCTGGTCGCGCCGTAGCCGCGGTGCGAGAACAGGTCGAGCGCGGCGTCGAGGATCGCCGTCCGGCTGCGTTCCGAGCGTTCTTCCTGGAGCATGGGGGGCCGCCGCGAGCTTATCCCAGGTCGTCCAGCCAGCGGGCGAGCGCGGCGACCGCCCGGCCGCGATGGCTCACCGTGGCCTTGGCGTCGCCGGCCTCGGCCAGCGTGCAGCCGAGCTCGGGGCTGAAGAAGATCGGGTCGTAGCCGAAGCCGCCGGTGCCGGCGGCGGCATGGGCGATGCGGCCGTCGACGACGCCGCGGGTCTCGAACCGCACGCGGCCGGCTTCGGCGACGGTCAGGGCGCACACGAAGCGGGCGGTTCGGCGTTCGTCGGGCACGCCGCGCAGCCGCTCGAAGATCGCCGCGAAGCGTTCCGGGTAGGTGGCGGTCGGCGACAGGAACCGCGCCGATCGCACCCCGGGTTCCCCACCCAGGGCGTCGATCTCGAGGCCCGAGTCCTCGGCGATCACCAGGCCGGGAATCGCGGCGGCGTAGGCCAGCGCCTTGATCCGCGCGTTGGCTTCGAAACTGTCGCCGGTCTCGTCGGGCACGGCGAGGGGCGGCAGATCGGCCAGCGTGCGCAGCGCCACCGGATGGTCCCGCAGCAGGACCCGGATCTCGCGCACCTTGTCGCGGTTCGAGGTGGCGAGCACGAGCGACCGCATCGGCGCGGCCGAATCAGCGGCCGAGAATCGCGCCGACGATGGCGCGCTGGTGCGCGATGAGCCGGTCGATGCCCTGCCCGGCCAGCGTCAGCAGGCCGTCGAGGGCCGGCTGATCGAACGGCTCGCTCTCGGCGGTGCCCTGCACCTCGACGAAGCGGCCGTCGCCGGTCTTGACGACGTTCATGTCCACCTCGGCCTTCGAGTCCTCCTCGTAGGCGAGATCGAGCAGCGGCATGCCGGCGACGATGCCGACGCTGGTCGCGGCGACGTAGTCGTTGACGGGAATCGTCGCCAGCTGCTCGGCCTGCTTCAGCTTGCCGAAGGCCAGCACCATGGCGACGAACGCGCCGGTGATGGCGGCGGTGCGGGTGCCGCCGTCGGCCTGGATGACGTCGCAGTCGAGCCACAGCGTGCGCTCGCCGAGCCGCTCCATCCGCACCACCGAGCGCATCGAGCGGCCGATCAGGCGCTGGATCTCCATCGTTCGTCCGCCCACCTTGCCCTGCGAGGCCTCGCGGGTCGTGCGCGTGTTGGTGGCGCGGGGCAGCATGCCGTACTCGGCGGTCACCCAGCCCTTGCCGCTGCCGCGCAGGAACGGCGGCACGCGGTCCTCGACCGAGGCGGTGCAGATCACCTTGGTGTGTCCGACCTCGATCAGCGCCGAACCCTCGGCGTGCGGCAGGAAGTGCGGGGTGATGGTGACGGGGCGCAAGTCGCCCGGGGCGCGATCGAACTGTCGAGTCATGGGGTGCGGATCAGCCCTTCATTCTTCCGTAACGGCTCACGCAAGTCCACATGACCGGTGAGGGTGTCGACCTCGCGGCCGTCGACGAGAATCTGCACGCGGGCGATCGGCGACAGGTTGGTCGTGAGCACCGAGACGATCGCATAGACGGCCATCAACTCGTTGTGCGATCCGCCGGGCACCGCCGTGCGGACGGCGGCGTCGAGATCGACGTAGGCGTCATCGCCACCGGGCAGGAAGACGCCGCGCAGGGTGATGCCGGCCGGCACGGCGCGGGCCAGCGGCGCCGGCGGTTCGGCGGCGAGCTGCGCTTCGACGAGCGCACGGGCCTGCGCCACCGGCGTGTCGCCGAGCGGCACGTCCTGCTGCACCCCCACCAGGCTGGTGCCGTCCTCGGAGGCGAAGTAGATCGTCGCGGCGATCTGCGGACCGGTGGCCGGCGGCGCCGCCGGCGCCACGGCCGGAACCTCGGCGTCGGGCGTCGGCGCGGCCAGACGGCGGCCCAGCGCCGAGAACATCGCCCAGCCGAGGGCGACGACCAGCACCGTGCCCACGGCGATCAGGGCCACGCGGCGGGCGCTCATGGCGCCGGCCGCTCGACTTCGTCGCGGAAGCGACTGATGGCGTCGAAGATCGCGCCGGCGACGCGATCCTGGTGCGCTCCGGAGGCCAGGGCCTTCTCCTCGTCGGGGTGCGACAGATACCCGACCTCGACCAGCACCGCCGGCATGTTGGCGCCGACCAGCACCCGGAACGGCGCCTGCTGCAGCGGCCGCGGGCTCATCTCGACGCGGGCGCGCAGCGACGCTTCGACGATGGCCGCCAGCCGCGCCGACTGCTCGAGATGGCGGGCCTGGGCGGCCTCCCACAGGATCAGGTCGATCGCGCGCATGCCGCCGCCGAGCTGCGGCAGCGCCGGCGGCGCCTCGGCCCGGCGCCGCGCCTCGAGGTCGGCCCGATCGACGCTGAGGTAGTACACCTCGGCGCCCCTCGCCGTCGGCCGCACCGCCGCGTTGGCGTGAATGCTCACGAACAGATCGGCGTGGTTGTTGTTGGCGATGGCGGCGCGCTGATCCTGGTCGAGGGTGCGGTCGTCGTCGCGGGTCATGATGACGCGCAAACCGAGCCGGCTCTCGATGAGCGCCTTCACCTTGCGGCTCACCGCCAGCGTGATCGCCTTCTCGAGCGTGCCGGCCGGGCCCTCGGTGCCGTTGGCGTCGCCGCCGTGGCCGGGATCGAGGACCACGGTGCGCACGCCGGCGGCGGCGCGCGGATCGCCGAGCGCCGCCATCGCCGCGCCGGGCG